>NZ_SMKM01000070.1 GCF_004348665.1 Actinomadura sp. GC306
GTCCTGGGGGCTTGTGCTGATGGGTGCGGACGCGTTGTTGCTGGCGCGGGTCCAGTTCGCGTTGACGGCCGGTACGCATTTCATGTTCGTGGCGTTGACGTTGGGTTTGGCGACGCTGGTGGCGTTGATGCAGACGCGGGCGACGGTGTCGGGCAGTGCGGTGCATGCGCGGATGGTGCGTTTCTGGGGCCAGTTGTACGTCATCAATTATGCGGTGGGGATCGTCACGGGGTTGGTGATGGAGTTCCAGTTCGGGTTGAACTGGGCGGGGATGTCGCGGATGACGGGCGGGGTTTTCGGGGTGCCGCTGGCGCTGGAGACGATCGTCGCGTTCTTCGTGGAGTCGACGTTCCTGGGGCTGTGGATTTTCGGGTGGGATCGGCTGAACCGGTGGGTGCATCTGGGGCTGATCTGGGTGGTGACGCTGACGGCGTACGCCTCGGCGTATTTCATTCTGGTGGCGAATGGGTGGCTGCAGCGTCCGGTGGGTTTCGAAATGGTGGACGGTACGGCGCGGCTGACCGATGTGGGGGCGCTGCTGACGAATCCGACGGCGGTTCTGGCGTTCTTTCATGTGCTGTTCGGCGGGTTCTTGACGGCGGGGTTCTTCATGGCCGGGGTGAGCGGCTATCACCTGCTGCGGCGGACGGCGGAGGTGGAGTTCTTCCGGCGGTCGATGCGGGTGGGGCTGCTGATGGTGGTGCTGTCGGTGATGCCGGTGGTGATCTTCGGCGGGGCGCAGTTCGCGTATGTGCAGCCGACGAAGCTGGGTGGTGAGCCGGCGCCATGTACTCGTCCGGCCCGAACCGCGCCGTGAACCGCGCGACCTCCGCCGCCGCCCTGGAGCGGCTCGCCTTCGAGCTGTTCGCCCGGCAGGGCTTCGACCGGACCACGGTGGACGACATCGCGGCGGCGGCCGGGATCGCGCGGCGGACGTTCTTCCGCTACTTCGCCTCCAAGAACGACCTCGTCTGGGGCGACTTCGAGGGGCAGCTGCGCCGGCTGCGCGAGCTGCTCGCCGAGACCGGCGCCCGCACGCCGACGATGGACGCCGTGCGACACGCCGTGGTCGAGTTCAACCGGTTCGACCCGCAGGAGGTGCCCTGGCACCGCCAGCGGATGGAGCTCATCCTCGGTGTCCCGGTCCTCCAGGCCGACGCCACCCTGCGGTACGCGTCGTGGCGGGCGGTCATCACCGAGTTCGTGGCCGCGCGCGCCGGCGTCCCGCCCTCGGCGGCCGTCCCCCGGCTCGCCGGCCACCTGGTGCTCGCCGCCGCGATGTCGGCCTACGAGCACTGGCTCGCGAGCGAGGGGCGGGCCGCGCTGTCCGATCTGCTGGACGAGGCGATCCGGCACCTGGGCGACGGCCTCGCGGCCGTCCTGGACGGCACGGTCCCCGCGTCCTGACGAGCCGGTCCCCCTCAGGCTTACGCGTCGCGCCCGGTCATGGCGCCGGCGACGACCTCGCCGATGAGGACGGCCGTGGCGGCCGGGCCGCGCAGCGGCGCCGTGGGCAGGATCGAGGTGTCGGCCACCCGCAGCCCCTCCAGCCCGTACACGCCGCCGCGGGCGTCGACGGCGGACCCCATCGGCACGGTGCCGCAGGTGTGCTGGGACGTGCCGAGCCGGGCCCGTATCCAGCGGTCGAGGGCGTGGTCGTCCGCCAGGGTCCGCGGGTCCGGCTCGGCGAGGTCCTGGGCCACCTCGGCGAACGCCGCCGTGGCCAGCACGGCAGCCACCGCACGGACCCCCTCGCGCATCCGGCGCCGGTCGTCCGCGGTCTCCAGGTACCCGTACTCGACGCGCGGCGGGACGCCGGGATCGGCCGACACGGTCCGCAGCCCGCCGGTCCTGCGCGGCGCCTGCGCCGAGACGAGGAAGGGCAGCGGCGCGCCCGGGGCCGTGACCGTCCCCGCCACCAGGGCCGCCATCGGCACCAGGGACTGCAGGATCTCCAGGTCGCCCGCGCCGTGCCCGCCCGAGGACGGCAGGTGCAGTGCCCCGCCCAGCCACGTGCCGGACGGTCCGGGCAGCCGCCGCCGGGGCGCCCACTCCACGGTCACCTGCGGGTGGTCGCTCAGCGCGGCGCCCACGGACGGCAGGTCGTGGACGACCCGGATCCCGGCGCGCTCCAGCTCGGCGGCGGGGCCGATCCCCGACAGGTGCAGCAGGTGCGGTGAGGCGAGGGCCCCCGCGCACAGCACGATCTCCCCCGCCGCCAGGACGGCGCGCCGCCCGTCCCGTTCGGCGACGACCCCGGTGGCCCTGCCGCGCTCGATGACCAGCGACCGCACCGTGCAGCCGCCGAGCACGGTCAGGTTGGGGCGGTGCGCCGCGCCGAGCAGGTAGGCGAGCCCGGTGTTGACGCGGCGGCCGTCCCGCGTGTTCGACGGCACCGGGCCGAAGCCGGGCGCGTCCTGGGCGTTCTTGTCGGGCTCGTCCGGATGGCCGAGCTCGCGGGCGGCGGCCTCGAACGCCGCGGCGGCGGGGTGGTCCAGGGCGGTCCGGCGCACCGGCACCGGGCCGCGGTCGCCGTGCGCGCGGGCGTCCCCGAAGTCGAGGTCCGCCTCCAGGGCGCGCAGGAGCGGCAGCACCCGCTCGAAAGACCAGCGGCCTTCGCCCGTGGCGGCCGACCAGCGGTCGAAGTCCGCGCGGCGCGCCCGGACGAAGTAGCCGCCGTTGACGGTGGTCGACCCGCCGAGAAAGCTCCCCCGGGCCGCCATGTAGGGCATCCCGGGCGCGAGCAGGGCGGGGAGCATCCGGACGGCGGCGCTCCCCGGCCGGGCGCCGGGGACGAGGCGGGCGTCGAGCAGGTCCGCCGGGAACTCCGCGGCGGTGGGCGGCACCGGCCCGGCCTCCACGACGGCGACCGCGCGGGCGGGGTCCTCGCTGAGCCGCGCGGCCAGGGCGGCGCCGCTGCCGCCCGCCCCCACGACGAGCACGTCGGCACGTGGGATCATGCCCGGACCCTATCTTTTGGCACTCGATGCATTTAGTATCCGTGCCAAGTCGGACAAGGAGGCCCCTGATGGACACCAACGCACCCGAGCAGCAGACGGCGGACCCGGTCGGCGACGCCGCCCGGGAGGCCGACGTCGCCGAGGCCCTGATCGAGGAGGTCTCGATCGACGGCATGTGCGGCGTCTACTAGCCGATGCAGGCCATCGACCTCGACCGCGCCTGGGACCTGCACCCGCAGGTCTCGGTGCGGCCCGAGCCGTTCGGCGCGCTCCTGTACCACTTCGGCACGCGCAAGCTGTCGTTCCTCAAGGACCGCCGGCTCCTCGACGTCGTCCGCTCCCTGGGCGACGCGCCGACCGCCCGGGAGGCGTGCGCGGCGGCCGGCGTCCCGGAGTCCGACCTGGCCCGGTACCGCGCGGCGCTCGGCACGCTCGTCCGGTCCTCGATGCTCGTCGAAAGGACCCCATGACCACCCCCGCCACGAAGACCCCGGCCACGGACGCCCCCGCCGCGGGGACGCGGCTGGTCGACCTGTTCGAGCACGGGCTCGACGCGCCGATCTGCCTGACCTGGGAACTGACCTACGCCTGCAACCTGTCGTGCGCGCACTGCCTGTCCAGCTCGGGGCGCCGCGACCCGCGCGAGCTGAGCACGGCCGAGGCCAAGGCCGTCATCGACGAGCTGGAGGCCATGCAGGTCTTCTACGTCAACATCGGCGGCGGCGAGCCGACCGTGCGGCCCGACTTCTGGGAGCTGCTCGACTACGCCACCGCCCACCACGTGGGCGTGAAGTTCTCCACGAACGGCGTCCGGATCACGCCGGAGGCGGCGCGGCGGCTCGCGGCCAACGACTACGTCGATGTGCAGATCTCGCTGGACGGCGCGACCGCCGACGTCAACGACGCGCTGCGCGGTCCCGGCTCCTACGACACGGCCGTCCGCGCGATGCGCAACCTCGCCGACGCCGGCATGAGGAACTTCAAGCTGTCGGTCGTGTGCACCCGGCACAACATCCCGCAGATGGACGCGTTCAAGGCGCTCGCCGACGAGTACGGCGCGCAGCTCCGGCTGACCCGGCTGCGCCCGTCCGGCCGCGGCGCCGACGTGTGGGACGAGCTGCACCCGCTCCCCGGCCAGCAGCGCGAGCTGTACGACTGGCTGGTCGCGCACGGCGACAGCGTCCTGACCGGCGACTCGTTCTTCCACCTGTCCGCCTACGGGGCGCCGCTGCCGGGGCTGAACCTGTGCGGCGCGGGCCGGGTGGTGTGCCTCATCGACCCGGTCGGCGACGTGTACGCCTGCCCCTTCGCGATCCACGAGGAGTTCCTCGCCGGCAACACCCGGCAGCCGGGCGGCTTCACCCGCGTCTGGCGCGAGTCGGAGCTGTTCCGCGACCTCCGGCAGCCGCAGAACGGCGGCGCGTGCAGCTCCTGCGCCTTCTACGACACGTGCAAGGGCGGCTGCATGGCCGCCAAGTTCTTCACCGGGCTGCCGCTGGACGGCCCCGACCCCGAGTGCGTCCAGGGGCACGGCGAGAAGCTCCTCGCCGGCCGCCCCGAGGACCGCTCGGGCATCCCGAAGCCGTCCGCCGACCACTCGCACCGCACCGCACCGGCCCGCAGGCGCCCGGTCCCGGTGACGCTGCTGAGCCGCCCCCCGGAACGCCCGCCGGTCAGCGCCTGCGAGGAGAACCCCCTCGCCGGGCTGCGGATGCCCTGACCCCGGCCCACCCCCTCAGGAGACGACACAGATGTTCAGGAACCCGTGGTTCGAGACCGTGGCCGAGGCCCAGCGGCGCGCCAAGCGGCGGCTGCCGTACATGGTCTACGGCGCGCTGGTCGCGGGCTCGGAGCGCGGCCGGACGATCGACGACAACACGAAGGCGTTCGGGGAGCTCGGCTTCGCGCCCCGCGTCGTCGGCCACAAGGCGGAGCGCGACCTGTCCACCACCGTGATGGGCGTGGAGTCGTCGTTCCCGGTGGTGATCTCCCCCACCGGGGTCCAGGCCGTCCACCCCGAGGGCGAGGTCGCCGTGGCGCGGGCCGCCGCCAACCGGGGCGTCATCATGGGCCTCAGCTCGTTCGCGAGCAAGCCCGTGGAGGAGGTCGCCGCCGCCAACCCGAACGTGTTCTTCCAGATGTACTGGAGCGGCGACCGCGACGCGATGGTGCAGCGCATGGAGCGAGCGAAGGCGGCGGGCGCCAAGGCGCTCATCGCCACGCTCGACTGGTCGTTCTCCCACGGCCGCGACTGGGGCAGCCCCTCGATCCCGGACAAGCTCGACTTCAAGACGATGGCGAAGCTGGCGCCGGGCGTCGTGCCCTACCCCGGCTGGCTGTGGCGCTTCGCCAGGTCGGGGCGGCTGCCGGACCTGACCACCCCGAACCTCACGCCGCCGGACGGGACCGCCCCCACCTTCTTCGGCGCCTACGGGGAGTGGATGCAGACCCCGCCGCCCACCTGGGAGGACGTGGCGTGGATGCGCAAGGAGTGGGGCGGCCCGTTCATGCTGAAGGGCGTCACGCGCGTCGACGACGCCAAGAGGGCCGTGGACGCCGGGGTGACGGCGCTGTCGGTGTCGAACCACGGCGGCAACAACCTGGACACCACCCCCGCCACGATCCGCGTCCTGCCGTCCATCGCGGACGCGGTCGGCGACCAGGTCGAGGTGCTGCTCGACGGCGGCGTGCGGCGCGGCGGGGACGTCGCCAAGGCGCTCGCGCTGGGCGCGCGGGCCGTGCTCATCGGCCGCGCCTACCTGTGGGGCCTGGCGGCGAACGGGCAGGCCGGGGTGGAGAACGTCCTGGACATCCTGCGCGGCGGCCTCGACTCGGCCGTCCTCGGCCTCGGGCACTCGGGCGTCGGCGACCTGTCCCCCGACGACCTCGTGGTGCCGCCGGGCTTCCGGCTCACGCTGGGCGGCGGGTCCGAGGGCTGACGTGGCGGGTGCGGGGGACGGTGCTCCGGGCGGTGACCTGGTCGCCGGGCTGAGCCGGGCCGCCTGGCCGGACGTCCGGGAGGGGGCGCTGGTCCTGGTGCCGGTCGGGTCGACCGAGCAGCACGGGCCGCACCTGCCGCTGTCCACCGACACGGTGATCGCCGAGGCCGTCGCCGCCCGCGCGGCCGGCGTGCTGCGCGCGGAGGCGGCGGGGGCGGTGCTCGTCGCGCCCGCGATCGCCTACGGCGCCAGCGGCGAGCACGCCGGGTTCCCCGGGACGATCTCCATCGGGCACGAGGCGCTGCACGCCGTGGTCGTCGAGACCGTGCGCTCGCTCGCGGAGTGGGCGGGACGCGTCGTCCTGGTCAACGGGCACGGCGGCAACGTCGCGACGCTCGACGCCGCCGTGGGCCGGCTGCGCCGCGAGGGGCACGACGCCGCCTGGGCGGGCTGCGGCGTCCCCGGCGGCGACGCGCACGCGGGCTGCACCGAGACGTCGGTGATGCTGCACCTCGCTCCCCACCTCGTCCGGCCGTTCGACGCGGTCAGCGGCGAGACGCGCCCGCTGGCCGCGATCATGCCGGAGCTGGTCGCGCGGGGCGTGCGGGCCGTGTCGCCGTCGGGGGTGCTCGGCGACCCCGCGGGGGCGTCCGAGGCGCACGGCCGGGAGATCGTGGCGGCCATGGTCAGAGACGTCGCGGGCCGCATCGGCGGCGGGCGGGTCGACGAACGCGGCCGCCTCCTCGGTCCGGGCGTACCGACCCAGGAGGCCCGGCCGTGACTCCTTCCGCCGGCCACGCCATCGCGCTCGACCGGGGCACGTCCTTCTGGTCGGACGGCCGCGTCGCCACCGGCGGCTCGCCGTGGAAGGTGGTGCGCCTCGCCGACGCCGCCCTGCCGCATCTGGCGGCGCTGCGCCGCGCGGGCGCGCGGGGCCTGGCGGACCCCTCGCCGGTCGGGCGGGCGCTGGCCCGCCGCCTCCTGGACCTCGGCATGGCGCACCCCGTCCCGGCCCCGTGTCCCGGGCCGCACGAGGTGACGGTCGTCATCCCGGCCTTCGGGCGGCCCGACGAGCTGGAGCGCTCCCTGGCCGCCGTCAAGGGGCTGCCGGTGATCGTGGTGGACGACCACTCGCCCGATCCCGGGCCGCTGCGCCGCGTAGCGGAGGCGCATGGGGCACGGCTGGTCCGGCACGACCGCAACCGCGGTCCCGCCGCCGCGCGCAACACCGGGCTCCGCCTGGTGGAGACGCCGCTCGCCGCGTTCGTGGACTCCGACTGCCGCCCCGCCTGCGGCTGGCTCGACGTCCTCGTCCCGCACTTCGACGATCCCCGCGTCGCCGCCGTCGCGCCTCGGGTGCTGCCGGACGACCACGTCCCCGACGGCGGTTCCGCGCTGCTCGCCCGGTACGAGGCCGCTCGCTCGTCCCTGGACATGGGCGCCCGGCCCGCGCTGGTCCGGCCGGGCGGGCGGCTCGGGTTCGTGCCGACCGCGACGCTGCTGGTGCGCGTCGCGGCGGCCGAGGGCAACGCGTTCGACGAGGACCTGCGGCTCGGCGAGGACGTCGACTTCGTCTGGCGGCTCGGCGACCGCGGGTGGCACGTCCGGTACGAGCCCGCCGCCCGCGTCACCCACACGGCGCGGCTGCGCCCGGCGGACTGGGCGCGGCGCCGGCACGAGTACGGCACGTCCGCCGCCGACCTCGCCCGGCGGCACCCCGGCAGGCTCGCGCCCGCCCGCCCGTCGGCCTGGAACCTCGCCGTGCTGGGGCTGCTCGCGCGGGGACGTCCCGGCGCGGCCGCCGCCTGCGCCGGGGCGTCGGCGGCGCTGCTGGCCCGGCGCCTGTCGCGGCTGCCGGCCGGGCCGGGTCTCGCCGCCGCCCTGGTCGGCAAGGGCGTCGTCGCGGACGCCGCCGCCGTCGGCCACGCCCTGCGCCGCGAGTGGTGGCCGCTCGGCCTCCTCACCCTGGCCGCCGCTCCACGCAGCCGCCTGGCCAGCACCGCCGCCGCGGCGATGCTGGCCCCGATCGGGCTGGAGTGGCTGCGGCAGCGGCCCTCCGTCGACCCGGTCCGCTACACCGTGCTGCGGCTGGCCGAGGACGTGGCGTACGGGTCCGGAGTCACGGCGGCGTCCGTCCGCGCGCGTTCGGCCGCCCCGCTGCGCCCGGACGTCCGCCTCCCGAACCGCACGGCGCGTCACTCACCGTCGTAGACCTCGTCATTCCCCGTCGTACACGAGGAGCCCGTCGTCGCGCAGGCGCGCACCGGAGGTGGGCGGATGCTCGGTGAGGCGGCCGTCGTGGGCGAGGTGCAGCACGGCCCGGCCGCGGGCCAGCGCCGCGAAGTCGGCGATGAGGCGGCGGTGGCAGCGCCACCACACCGACTCGCTGCACATCACGGCCGTGCGGTCCTCCTCGGCCTCGCCCAGCAGTTCGTCCATGGCCGCCAGGAACTCGGGGGCGCGGGTGTGCCCGGCGTATCCGCGGAAGGACGCGTTGCGCCAGAACGTGTCGGGCGACTCGGGCGCGGCGCGGCGGAAGCCGCCGAGCCGCTGCTCCCACCGGTACGCGATCCCCGCGGCGGGCAGCCACTCCGCCAGGTCGTCGCGCCGCGCGTCGGGGTTGCGGCGGCTGCCGGGGGCGGTGCGCACGTCCACCACCCGCCGCACCCCGGCCTCCCGCAGCAGGGGCGCCAGCTCCGCGCGCCCGGCGACGCCGTGCCCGAAGGTGATGAGCGGTTCCATGCGGTCCCCCCTTCCCGCCGCCGCGCGAAGCATGGGCCGCGGGCGCGCTCAGATCGCCATGACGGCGGCCTTCGGCTCGGTGAAGAACTCGCGGCTGTAGGTGCCGCCCTCGCGGCCGATGCCGGAGTCGCCGGCGCCGCCGAACGGCGCCCGCAGGTCGCGGACGAAGAAGCAGTTCGTCCACACGGTCCCGGCCCGCAGCGCGGCCGAGACGCGGTGCGCCCGGGAGAGGTTCTCGGTGAACACCATGGCGTTCAGCCCGTACCGGGTGTCGTTGGCGGCGGCGACGGCCTCCTCCTCCGTGGCGAAGGGCGTCACGGCGGCCACCGGGCCGAAGATCTCCTCGCGGCGCACCCGCGCGTCCGGCGGCGCGTCGAGGACGACGGTCGGCCGCACGAACAGCCCCTCGCCCGCCACTCCCCCGGTGGCGATCCTGCCGCCCTCGGCGGCGACCCCGTCGATGTAGCCCTTCACCTTCGCGTAGTGCTCGGTGGAGGCCAGCGGCCCGAGCTGGGTCGCGGGGTCCTTCGGGTCGCCCTGCACCAGGGCCTCGGCGGCGGAGACGAAGCGCTCCAGGAACCGGTCGTAGATGTCGCGCTGGACGAACAGGCGGCTCCCGGCGAGGCACACCTGCCCCGCGTTGCTGAAGATCGCCTTGACCGACCAGGAGACGGCGAGGTCGAGGTCGGCGTCGGCGAACACCAGGTTGGCGCCCTTGCCGCCCAGCTCGAAGCTGACCGGGGTGAGGTTCGCCGCCGCCGCGGCGGCGATGGCGCGGCCGGTCGCGGACTCGCCGGTGAAGGTGATGCGGTCCACGCGCGGGTCGGTGGTCAGCGCCTCGCCCGCCGAGCCGGGGCCGTACCCGTGGACGACGTTCAGCACCCCCGGCGGCATCCCGGCCTCCAGTGCCAGCCGCGCCAGCAGGGTCGCCGACACCGGGGTCTGCTCGGCGGGCTTCAGCACCACGGTGTTGCCCCACGCCAGCGCGGGGGCGACCTTCCAGGTCTCCAGCATCAGCGGGAAGTTCCACGGCGCGATGGCGGCGACGACGCCGGCGGGCTCGTACCGGGTGTAGGCGTGGTGGCCGCTGTCCATCGGCAGGGCCTCGGCCGACGACAGCCGCGCGTGGTCGGCGAAGAACCGGAAGTTGGCCGCCGAGCGCGGCACGTCCTTCGACCGCGTGTCGGAGATGGGCTTGCCCATGTCGGTGGTGTCGGCCATCGCGAGGTCGTCCAGGGCGTCCTCGATGAGATCGGCCAGCCGGTGCAGGATCGCGCCGCGCTCGGCGAACCCCATCCGCGGCCAGGGCCCCTCGTCGAAGGCGCGCCGCGCGGCGGCGACCGCCCGCCCCGCCTCCTCCCGGCCGCCGAGCGCCACCTCCGCCCACGGCCGCCGGGTGTAGGGATCGACGGTGGGGAAGCGCTCGCGGGACCCCGTCTCGCGGCCGTCGATCACATGCGGGATCAGGTCCATCACTGCTCCTTGTCGCGTTCCTCGATCGTCACGTCCCCGGCGGCCCAGTGCGCGGCGGGCACCTCGCGGAGGATGACGCGGATGCTCGCCCGGGGCGCGCCGAGGGCGTCCTCCGCCGCGTCCGTCAGCCGGCTGATGAGCGTGCGCAGCTGCTCCGGCGAACGGCCCTCGACCAGGCTCACCTCGATCAGCGGCATCGGCGGCCTCCCGGTGCCCGGCCGAACGCGGCGGCCGCGTCGCCGAGGGGGACGACCTCGGCGAAGACGGTGCCCATCAGGCGCAGGCTGTTGTGGTGCAGGTCCTCGAAGTAGCCGGCGACGGCCTCGCGCGGCACGGTCACCCGCAGGTCGCGGAAGAAGGCCGACCGGACGGTCGACTCGACGCAGAAGTCGGTGCGCACGCCCGCGGCCACGAGCGCCCCGGCGCCGAGGTCGCGCAGCAGGTCCGCCAGCCCGGTGCGGTGGAACGCGTCGAAGCGGGGCTTGACGATCTCGTGGTCGCCGGGCGCGCGGTCCAGGCCGGAGACGAGCTCGCAGCCCCAGGTCCCGCGCCGGAGGCCCTCCTCGCGCAGGAAGGGGCTCCGCTCGGCGAGCAGCCCCACGTCGGCGTCGCCGGCCCACTCCATCCGCACCCAGACGACCGGGTCGCCGGCGGCGCGGGCGGCGGCGGCGAGCGTGTTGACGTTCCCGACCAGCTCGTCCAGCCCGGTGACGCGGAGCCCGGCCTTCGCGAACACGCCGCCGGGGTGGCAGTAGTCGTTCTGCATGTCGATGACGACCAGGGCCGTGCGCGGACCGCTCATGCCCCGCCCCTCCGGGACGCGGTCAGGGCGGCGTGCGCCGCGACGGCCGCCGACAGCCGCCTGGGGTCGGCGCCCGCGATGGCCTCCACCAGCTCCTCGTGGACGGCGGTCCCGTCCGGTGCCGGGCCGCCGCCGTCCGCGGCCGTGCCCGGCTCGGACGGCCCGTCGGGTTCGTCGGGCGTGACGCCGCGGAGCCGGTTCTCCACGAACTCCAGGAGCGAGACGTAGGTGTGCTGCAGGACCTTGTTCGGCGTGATCTCGGCGATCCTGCGGTGCAGCGCCCAGTTGGCGGCGAGGTAGGCGAAGGGGTCGGCCGACCCGTGCGCCGCCGCCATCGCGGCGGCGAGCCGCCGCAGGTCGGCGACGTCGGCGGCGGTCCGGTGCCGCATGGCCTCCTGCGCGAGCAGCGGCTCCAGCGCGTCCCGCATCACCAGGCAGTCCGACACCGAGACCGAGTCCCCGCTGAGTTCGAGCATCTTGCGGCCGAGCCGCACCAGCGGCGGCGGGGACGCGACGAAGACGCCGCCCTTGACGCCGGGCCGGACGGAGACCGTGCCCCGCGCGGCCAGCAGCCGGACCGTCTCGTTGAACGTCGCGGCGGCCACGTCGAACTCGCGGCGCAGGCTGTCGCGGGTGCCGAGGCGGTGCCCGGTCGGGAGGCCCTCCTCGGCGATGCGCGCCTCGATCCGCTTGGCGACGGTCTCGGCGAGCGAGAGCCGGGGCAGCTCGGCCGCCGCCCTGTCGGTGCTCATGATGGTTGTCCTTCGGCGGTGGTGGGCAGTGGCGCGGACGGCCCGGCCCGGCCGTCCCGGGCCGCGGGGAGGCCCGGGACGCCGAGGAGCCGCACGGCGTTGCCGCCAAGGATGGCAGCCTCCCGCCCGGCGTCGACGCCGAGTGCCCGGACGGTCCCGAGGGGGTCGTCGTCGGCGAGGTCGAAGGGGGCGTCGGTGCCGAGCAGGACGTGCGCGGCCGTGACGTCCTCGACCAGCCGCCCGAGGGCCGCCGGGTCGAACACCGCCGTGTCGTAGCGGAGCCGGCGCAGGTAGTCGGCCGGCGGGCGGCCGGTCACCCGGGCGACCGCCTTGCGGCGCCAGCCGAGGTCCAGCCGGCCGCCGACCGCGGGGACGCATCCGCCGCCGTGCGCCAGGCAGAGGACGAGGTCGTGCCGGTCCAGGACGCCGCCGAAGATGAGCCGGGCCGTCGCGAGGGCCGTCTCCATGGGGTAGCCGAGCAGCTGGACCAGGTGGTACCCGGCCAGCCGGTCGCGGTCCGAGACGCGGCTCGGGTGCAGCAGCGTGAAGCAGCGCCGCGCGGCGAGCTCCCGCCACAGGTCCTCGTTGGCGGGGTCGTCGAGTTCGCGGCCACCGCCGAACGTGCCGATCGTCGCGCCGGCCATGCCGAGCTCGTCCAGGCAGCGGGCGAGCTCCGGCACCGCGCCGGGGTGCCCCACCGGGACGGTGGCCAGGGCGGACAGGCGCCCGCCCGACGCGGCGGCGAACTCGGCGAGCGCGTCGTTGGCGAGCCGCGTCACCTCCAGCACGAGCCGGGCGTCGCCGGACTCGGAGCCGAACACGAACGGCGGTGCGGACACGGCCTGGTGGTCGACCCCCATCGCGTCCATCGCGGCCAGGCGGCGCCGCATGTCGTGCTGCTCGGGCGCGAACGGGATGGGCGAGCCGGGCGCGAGCCCGCAGACCTCCGGGTCGAGGAGCAGTACCCGCTCCGCGCACCGCGACAGGTCGGCGAGCCCCCGGCGCGCCAGCTCGCGCAGCAGCGGCAGCGGCAGCGCGTGGGCGTGGACGTCGACGACGGGGGTACCGGCGTGGCCGCTACGCACCGCGCTCCGCCATGTAGGCGTCGTAGCGGTCCCCCAGCAGCGACCTGATCAGCGCGGTCGCCGCGCCGGAGGTGCCGGCCTTCTCGCCGGTGCCGTAGATCAGCCGGGCGAGCTGGGCGAGCAGGTAGGGGTGCAGGCCGAGCTCGAACAGCCGGCGGAAGTCGCGGGCGAGGATCGCGGTGCGCTCCTGCCCGGTGAGCGGGTAGGCGTCGAGCACCGCCCGCTCGTCCGACTCGAAGCGGGCCCGCAGCGCGGGGTCCCACTTGAGGTCCTGCACGAGGTCGTTGGCCCGCAGCCGCGGGTCGAAGTGCGCGAGGGCCGAATCCGGCTCGTCCATGCGTCCCCCCGGTGTCACGGCAGCTCCCAGCGGACGGCGCCGAACCCGCAGCGCCACTGGTCGACGGCGGCGTAGCCCAGGTTGCGGCACGGGCGCGGGCCGATCGCGCCCATGACGACCACCCAGGACAGCAGTTCGGCGGTGCCGCCGGAGCCCGCCCGCTCCATGGCCTCGAACGTCCCCTCCGACAGGATCCGCTCGTGGTCGCCCTCGACCAGGAGGTCCAGCCACCAGCGGTCGAACTTCTCGTCGATCTCCAGGTAGCGCGGCCCGCCCGGCTCGTGGGACAGGCCGCCCGAGCCGAGCAGCCCGACCCGCAGCCCCTCCGGCAGGCGGTCGCGGACGGCGTCGCCGAGGGCCTGGCCGAGCGAGTAGCAGACCCGCTCGTCCGGGACGGGCGGCACGGTGCAGTTCTGCAGCAGCGGGACGACCGCGATGTCCGTCGAGGCGACGCCGGCCATGGTGACCGGGACGGAGATGTTGTCGTCGTAGCGCAGGTTCTCGGGGACGGCGCGCACGCCGGGGGCGAGGTCCTTGACGCTCCGGTAGAGGACGTCGGCCACGTCCGGGCGGCCGGGGATCTCGTAGTCCGGGACGCGCAGCCACGGCTTGAACCACTCGTCCGGGCCGCGGTGCCGCTCGGCCATGCCGAACGTGAAGTTCGGATAGTCGGACACCTTCGAGTTCGCGATGTGGTCGTTGGCGACGATCAGGAGCACGTCGGTGCGGGACTCCACGAGAGCCTCGCAGATCTCGGCGTATGCGGCGAGCACCGTCTTCCGGTCGGGCTCGGGCGCCTTGTCGAACCAGCCGGTGAGGCCGGGCGCGTGACTCGCGGCCATGGCGACGCTGATCTCGGCCATCGTTCCTCCGTCCGGAGCGCGTGACCTCCAACGTAAGGCACCTATTGATTATATTCAATAGGTGGAAAGCCCCGCCCCTCGGCAGGAGAGGTGCTTTAGGTTAGCCTTGCCTTATTTGCCTATAGCGGAGCTTTCGTGAACAGGACCCTGGCAGAGGCGGTCGCCGTGGGGCGGCACGCCGAGCGGGCGCTGGAGCCGCTCGGCGCGCGGCTGCGCGCCGCCGCCGAGACCGACGGCCCGCTGGGCGTCGCCCCCGGCCTGCGGCCCACCGGCGACGGCTGGTTCCCCGTGGCCGACCTCGCGGCCCGCCCGCGCGAGCGGCTCGGCGCCCTGGTCGCCGAGACGGAGCGGCGCTGGCAGGCCCCGCCGCACGTCGCCGCCGCCCTGTGGTGGAAGAACTTCTCCTACTGGACCACGCTCCCGGTCGTGCTCGGCTGGGCCCTCAACCGGCGCGTGCCCGTGCTGACCGCCGAGACCGCGGTGCTGAGCACCCCGGCGGCCGACCCCGGCATGCTCGTCGCGCTGCGCGAGCCCCGGGTCGCCACCGGGGACGCCCGCGAACTCGGCGCGGTCATCGCCGGCTCCCTCCTGCGCGAACTGCACGCGCCGGTCATCGAGGCCCTGCACGCGCTCACCCGCGCCGGGCGGCGCGGGCTGTGGGGGTCGGTGGCCGAGGCGCTCGTCCACCCCCTCGTCACGTTCGCCGCCGACCTGCTGGAAGACTCCGGCGACGGGGCGCGGACGCTGCTGGAGTCGGTCGGCGGGCCGGTGGCCGGGCTGATCGAGCTGCCCGCGCTCCCCGAACTGCGGCGCCGCACCTGCTGCCTCTGGGTGACGCTGGGCCAGGGCATCTGCCCGAGCTGCTGCGTCACCGAGCCGGCGGACGCCGCCCGAGACGGAGAACGGAGGAACGCCGGTGCGCGGTCGTGACGTCCTGCGGCGGGTGATCACGGGGCAGTGGCGGCTCGCCGCCGGCGGCGCCGTGCTGGCCGCCGGGCACCAGGCCGGCGAGGTGCTGGTGCCGGTGGTGATCGGCGTGGTCATCGACAAGGCCATCCTGCCCGGCGACGCCGGCGCCCTCGTCCGGTGGCTCGCCGTGCTGGGCGCGGTCTTCGCCGGGCTCTCCTACAGCTACCGGTTCGGCTTCCGCCTCGCCGAGCGGGCGGCCGAGCGGGCCGCGCACGAGTTGCGGCTGGAGATGACCCGGCGGACCCTCGACCCGCGCGGCGGCGCCGAGACCGGGCGGCTGCCGGGCGAGCTGGTCAACATCGCGACCGGCGACACCAAGCGGGCCGGCGCCGTGCACGCCGCGCTGGCGGCCGGGGCCGCGGCGCTGGCGGGCCTGGTGGCGGGCGGCGTCGCGCTGCTGTGGATGTCGGTTCCGCTGGGGCTGCTCGTCCTGCTCGGCATCCCGCCCCTGCTCGGGCTGGCGCACCTGGCCGGCAAGCCGCTCGAACGGCGCAGCGGCGCCGAGCAGGAGCGCGCCGCCCACGCGTCCGGCGTGGCCGCGGACCTGCTCACCGGGCTGCGGGTGCTCAAGGGCATCGGCGCGGAGCGGGCGGCGGAGGCGCGGTACCGGCGCACCAGCCGCGACTCGCTCGCCGCGACCGTGCGGGCCGCCCGCGCGCAGGCGTGGCACGACGGCGGCATGCTCATCGTGACCGGTGTGTTCATCGCGATCGTCGCGCTGGTCGGCGGGCGGCTCGCCGTCTCCGGCGACATCACCGTCGGCCAGCTGGTCACGGCCGTGGGACTGGCGCAGTTCCTGCTGGGGCCGCTGTCGATCCTGGCGTGGGCGAACGGCGAGTTCGCGCAGGGCCGCGCGTCCGCCGCCCGCGTGGCGTCGGTGCTGGGCGCGCCGCCCGCCGTGGCCGAGGGTGACGGCGAGCCGGCGCGGCCCGTGCGGGGCGCGCTGCGGCTGCGCGGCGTCCGCGACGGCGACGCGCTGCGCGGCCTGGACCTGGACGCCCGGCCGGGCGAGCTGCTCGGGATCGCGACCGCCTCGCACGCCACGGCGACCGCGCTGCTGCGCCTGCTCGGCCGCTCCGCCGACCCCGAGGCCGGGACGATCGAACTCGACGGGACGCCGCTGCGCGACCTGGACCCCGCCGCCGTCCGCGAGGCGATCGTGGTCGCCGAGCACGACGCCGACCTGTTCGAGGGCACCCTCCTGGAGAACGTGGCCGCCGCCGCGCCCGGCGGGCCGGACGGCGCGGCGGCGGTGCTGGGGGCAGCGGCGGCGGACGAGGTCGCCGCGAACCTGCCGCACGGCACCGGCACCCTCCTCACCGAGCGCGGGCGGTCGCTGTCGGGCGGGCAGCGGCAGCGCGTCGCGCTCGCCCGCGCGCTGGCCACCGCCGCGCCGGTGCTGGTGCTGCACGACCCGACCACCGCGGTCGACACGTTCACCGAGGCACGGATCGCCGCCGGCGTCCGGGAGGCGCGCTCCGGGCGCACGACGATCGTGGTGGCGACCAGCCCGGCGCTGCTCGCCGCGGCCGACCGGGTCGTGTTCCTGGACGGCGGCACCGCCGCCGCCGAGGGCACCCACGGCGAACTCGTCCACGAGCACCCCGCCTACCGCGCGACCGTCCTTTAGGCAGAGGAGAACGACCCCCGGTGACGACCACAGACGAGCGGGAGCTGCTGCCCACGGCCACGGCGGCGCGCACCCGCGCCGCCGTCCGCGAACTGGCCCGCCCGCACCGCCGCACGATCGCGGCCGGGTTCCTCGCGCTGATCGGCGCCACCGCCGTCGGGCTGCTCACCGCGCCGGTGCTCGGGCACATCGTCGACCTCGTCGCGCAGGGCCGGCCCGCGGCCGCGCTCGGCACGCCCGTCATCTGGCTCGCGGTCATCGCGGTCGTCCAGGGAGTGGCGACCGCCTACGGGCTCGGACTGGTCGCCCGCGCCGGCGAGGGCATGCTGGCGACGCTGCGCGAGCGGTTCGTGGAGCGGGCGCTGCGGCTGCCGCTGGAGCGGGTCGAGCTGGCCGGCTCCGGCGACCTGACGTCCCGGGTGACCAACGACGTGTCGGAGGTGACCACCGCGGTCCGCGAGGCCGTCCCGGCACTGGCCCGGTCGCTGCTCGCCATCGGCCTGACCCTGGTGGCGCTGGCGTTCCTCGACTGGCGGTTCCTGCTGGTGGCGCTGCTGGCCGTCCCCGTCCAGGTGCACACCGTGCGGTGGTACGTGCGCAAGGCCGTCCCGCTCTACGCGGCGCAGCGCGTCGCGGTCGGCGCGCAGCAGCAGGAGCTGCTCGGCGCGGTCGGCGGCGCCGCCACGGTGCGGGCGTTCCGGCTGGAGAAGGAGCACACCGGCCGCGTCGGCACCCGGTCGCTCGCGGCGGTCGACCTGGTGCTGCGCGGGGTGCGGCTGGTGACGCGGTTCTACGCGCGCCTCAACCTCGCCGAGTTCATCGGGCTGTCGGCCGTGCTGGCGGCCGGTTTCCTGCTGGTGCGGAACGGCTCGGTGAGCATCGGCACGGCCAGCGCCGCCGCGCTGTACTTCCACAACCTGTTCGCCCCGATCAACATCGCGCTCGGCCTGGCCGACGACGCGCAGAGCGCCACCGCCGGCCTGGCCCGCCTGGTCGGCGTCGCCGACGCGGCCCCGCCCCGCGCCGCGGCGGCGGACGCCGGCCGCACCGGGCCGGCCGGCGGGCCGGTCGAGGTCCGCGGCGTCCGCTACGCCTACCGGACCGGCCATCCCGTGCTGCGCGGCGTCGACCTCGACATCGCCGAGAAGGAGCGGGTGGCGCTGGTCGGCGCCAGCGGCGCCGGCAAGACGACGCTGGCCAAGCTCATCGCGGGCATCCACCGCCCCGACGCCGGCACGGCCCGCACCGGCGGCGAGGTCGGGCTGGTGACCCAGGAGGTGCACGTCTTCAGCGGGCCGCTCGCCGACGACCTGCGGCTGGCCCGGCCGGACGCGGCGGACGACGAGCTGCGCGCGGCGCTCGCCCGGGTGGGCGCGCTCGACTGGGCGCTGGCGCTGCCGCAGGGGCTCGACACGGTCGTCGGCGAGAGCGGCCACCGGCTCACGGCCGCCCAGGCGCAGCAACTCGCCCTCGCGCGGCTGGTGCTGGCCGATCCGCCCGTCGTCGTGCTGGACGAGGCCACCGCCGAGGCCGGGAGCGCGGGCGCCCGGGAGCTGGAGTCCGCGGCGTCCGCCGCGATCGATGGCCGCACGGCGCTGGTGGTGGCGCACCGGCTCACCCAGGCCGCGGCCGCCGACCGGATCGTGGTGCTCGACGGCGGCCGCGTGGTGGAGACCGGCAGCCACGACGAGCTCGTGGGCGCCGGGGGCCGGTACGCCGCCCTGTGGCGGGCCTGGTCGGACGGGCGGCGCTCCTAGCCCCTGCCCTCCATGGCCTCGACGAGGCTGCGCGGGCGCATGTCCGTCCAGTTCTTCTCGACGTACTCCAGGCATGCCTCGCGGGTGTCCTCACCGAACACGGACCGCCACCCCGCCGGGACGTCGGCGAAGGACGGCCACAGCGAGTGCTGCCCCTCGTCGTTCACCAGGACGTGGAAGCGGCCCTCGGGGTCTTCGAAGGGGTTGGTGCTCATCGTGTGCTCCTCCTCAGGATGTCGAGCAGTTCATCGGCGAGCCGTCCGGCCGTCGCGCGGCCGAACAGTTCCGCGTCGTAGACCAGGACGCAGTCCACGGGCCCGGGGCCCCGCGGTTCGTAGAAGCCGAGCGCCAGCTCGGCGGGCAGCGCGCCGGTCGGGACGAGGTCGAACCCCGCGTCCAGGCCCGGGACCTCCGCCAGGGCGGCCTGCTCGTGCTGGGTCAGCAGCACCTGCGGCGCGGCCGGCCCGAGCGCGGCGGCGACCCGGGCGAACGGGACGTCCTGCCGGTCGAACGCGGCCAGGTCGGTGTCGCGCACCCGGCCGAGCAGCTCCGGGAGGTCCGGGTCGCCGGCGGTGTCGGTGCGCAGCAGGACGGTGTTGGAGAAGCAGCCCACCAGGTCGGTGAGCCGGTCCTCGGCACGGCCCGCGACCGGGGAGGCGATCGGGACGTCCGTGCCCGCGCCGTGCCGGGTGAGCAGGGTCGCCAGCGCGGCCTGGAGCACCATGAACGTGCTCGTCCCGGTCCGTGCCGCCAGGGCGCCGATCGCTCGGTGCAGCCCGGCCCCGATCCGGAACTCCAGGAACTCGCCCGTGCCCCGGTGCCCGGGGGACGGTTCCCGGTCGTAGGGCAGGGCGATCCGACGGGGCAGCCCGTCCAGCGCCTCGCGCCAGTAGGCGAGCTGGTCCTGCTCGGCGTCGCCGGCGACCCGGTGCGCCCACAGCGTGTAGTCGGTGTAGGAGACCGGCAGCGGCGGCGGTTCCGGCTCGCGGCCGCTCAGCCGCGCCGCGTAGGCGGCGGCGAAGTCGCGGCTCAGCGGGACCGCGGACCAGTCGTCCACGCCGATGTGGTGCGTGGTCAGCAGCAGCGCCCGCGCGCCGCCGGGCGCGGTGAGCAGGCGGGCCCGCAGCGGCGGGCGCGCTTCCAGGTCGGCGGGTTCGCGGGCCAGGTCGCGGAGCGAGGCGTCCAGATCGGTGACCCGGACGTGCTCCAGCACCGGCTCGGCGGGCTCCGGCCGCCCGCCGGGGAAGCGGGTGCGCAGCGGCTCGTGCCGCGCGGCGACGTCGGCGAGCGCCGCCGCCAGGGCGTCGCCGTCGAGGTCGCCGGAGCGCAGCGCGAACGCCGAGGTGTACGCCCGGCCCGTGCCCTGCCGGTAGCGGTCCCAGTGCCATTCCTGCGGTGGCGCGAGCGGCACCGTGCCGGGGCGCTCGGCGCCCGCGACGAGCCGCGGCCCGCTCCCGGAGCCGGGGGCGGCGGCGAGGCGTTCGGCCAGCGCGGCGACGGTGGGGGCGTCGAACACGTCGCGCAGTGCGAGTCCGGCGTCCAGCGCCGTGCGGATCCGGCCGAGCAGCCGCATCGCCGACATGGAGTGCCCGCCGAGCGCGAAGAAGTCGTCGTGCAGGCCGACCTCGGGCAGGCCGAGCACCTCGGCGAACAGGGCGGCCAGCTCCCGCTGCCGCGGGGTGGCGGGCCGCGCGGAGCCGGTCATCGACGCCCAGTCGGGGGCGGGCAGCGCGCGGCGGTCGAGCTTGCCGTTCGGGGTGAGCGGCAGCGGGCCGTCGAGCACCACGACCGCCGCCGGGACCATGTAGTCCGGCAGGAGGGTCGCGGCGTGCGCCCGGAGCTCGGCCGGGTCCGGCGGGCCCTCCCCCGGTTCGGGGACGGCGTAGCCGATCAGCCGGGTGTCCGCGCCGCCGCGGTCGGCGACCACGGCCGCCTGCCGCACGCCCGGGTGCCGCGTCATCGCGCCGGCGACCTCGCCGGGCTCGATGCGGAACCCGCGGACCTTCACCTGGTCGTCGGCGCGGCCGAGGAAGTCGATGTCGCCGCCGGGGCGCCAGCGCGCGCGGTCGCCCGTCCGGTACATGCGGGCCCCGGGCGGGCCGAACGGGCACGCCACGAACCGCTCGGCGGTCAGGCCGGGGCGCCCGAGGTAGCCGCGGGCGAGCCCGCGCCCGGCGACGTACAGCTCGCCGGGCACCCCGGGCGGGACGGGCCGCAGCCGCCCGTCGAGCACGTAGACGCGGGTGTTGGGGTCGGGCGCGCCGATCGGGACCGCGCCCGACCAGCCCTCCTCGGCCGGCCACAGGGTGGAGTTCACCGTCGCCTCGGTCAGCCCGTAGGCGGCCAGCAGCCGCAGGTGCCCGGCCCAGCGCGCGATCACGCCCGGCGGGACGGTCTCGGTGCCGACCAGCACCGTCGCGCCCGCGGGCGGGGCGCAGCCCTCGGGCAGCGCCGCGACGAGCGACGGCGGCAGGATCGCGTGCGTGATGCCCTGGGCGGTCATGAAGCCGGTGAGCTCGGGGCCCGGCACGCGCGCCTCGTCGGGGACGAGCACCAGCCGCCCGCCGTGGCACAGCGCCATCGCCAGCTCGAAGATCGTGACGTCGAAGCCGATGGACGCGAACTGCAGCACGCGGCTGCCGGGCGTGAGGCCCATCCGGTCGACGGCCGTGGCGACGAGGCTGCCGATGCCCTCGTGCGGGACGACGACGCCCTTGGGCCGGCCCGTCGAACCGGACGTGTAGATGACGTACGCGGCCTGGTCGAGCGCGACGGGGTCGAGCGCGTTCGGCGGGAGCGGCCCGCCCGGTTCGGCGCGGGCGAGCAGCGCCGCGGCCTCCGGATCGTCCAGCACCACCTGCCGGACGCCGTCGACATCGGGCACCTTCCCGGCGACCTGCTCGGTGACGACGACCGCCGCCGCCTTCGCGTCGGTGAGCATGTAGGCGATCCGGTCGGCCGGGTGCGCCAGGTCCAGCGGCAGGAACGCCGCCCCGAGCCTGCTCGCGCCCAGCATCACCGCGACCATCTCCGCCGAGCGCGGCACCGCGACCCCGACGACGCTCTCCGGGCCGACGCCGTGGTGGGCGAGGAGCCGCGCCATGCGGGCGGACAGGTCGTCCAGCTCCGCGTAGGTGAGGGTGCGGTGGCCGTCCACGACGGCGACGGCGCCGGGACGCTCGGCCGCCCGCCGCCGGAACATTCCGGGGATGGTCTCCTCGGGCACCTCGCGCCCGGTGCGGTTGAAGCCCTCGACGACCAGGGCGCGTTCCCCGGCGGTCACCACGTCGATGTCGCCGACGCGGAGGTCCGGGTCGGCGGCGACGGCGGCGGCCAGCCGCGACAGCCGCTCCCCCAGCGCCGCGACCGTCGGCCGGTCGAAGATGTCGGAGCGGTACTCCAGCACGCACGAGATCCGGCCGGTGCCGGCGTCCTCGGCGAAGCTGAACACCAGGTCGAACTTGGCCGTGCGCGCCTCGACCGGTTCGGGCCGCACGTCCAGCCCCGCGAACGAGACGTCGCCGCCTCCCCGGTTGCGGAACCCGACCATGACCTGGAACAGCGGGTTCCGGTCCGGCGAGCGGACGGGGTTCAGCTCCTCGACCACGGCCTCGAACGGCACGTCCTGGTTCGAGAAGGCGGCCAGGTCGGTCTCCCGGACGCGGGCGAGCAGCTCGGCGAAGGTGGGGTCGCCCGACACGTCGGTGCGCAGCACCAGCGTGTTGACGAAGAAGCCGACCAGGTCGTTCAGGGCCTCGTCGGTCCGGCCGGAGATCGGCGCGCCGAGCGGGAGGTCGTCCCCGGCGCCGAGGCGGTGCAGCAGCGCCGCGACCGCCGCGTGGCACACCATGAACATGCTGGCGCCGCCGCGCTGGCCGAGCCGGCGCAGCCCCTCGCAGGTGGCCGGGTCGAGTTCGACGGTGAACTCGCCGCCGGACATGGTCGGCCGCGCCGGGTGCGGCCGGTCGGTGGGCAGCTCCAGCCGCTCCGGCGCGCCGTCGAGCGCCTTCCTCCAGAACGCGAGCTGGCGGGCGGCGAGGCTGCCGGGCTCGGAGCGGTCGCCGAGCAGCCGCCGCTGCCAGAGCGTGTAGTCGACGTACTGGACCGGCAGCGGCTCCCACTCGGGGGCCCGCCCGGCGGCGCGGGCCGCGTAGGCGGCGGACAGGTCGCGCAGGAACGGGCCGTCCGACCACTCGTCGGTCGCTATGTGGTGCAGCACCAGCGCCACCACGTGCTCGTCCTCGGCCAGCCGCAGGACGGCCCCGCGCAGCGGCGGTTCGGCGTCCAGGTCGAACCGCCGTCCCAGCTCGGCCGCGAGCTCGGCGGCGAGCCCGTCCCGCGTCACCTCCGCCGTCCGCAGCGCGGGGCGGGCGTCGCCGGCGGGCACCACCCGCTGGAACGGGCGCCCCTCGCGCTCGCCGATGAGCGTGCGCAGCGCCTCGTGGCGGTCCATGACGTCGGCCAGCGCGGCGCGGAACGCGGCGGCGTCGAACGCGCCGCGCAGCCGCATCACGAGCGGGAAGTTGTAGGCGGCCGACGGGGTCAGCTGCTCGATCATCCAGAGCCGCTGCTGGGCGGGCGACAGGGGCGGCTCCGCGGGACGGTCCCCGGCCGGTGCCGGGGCGGGACGCTCCGCCCCGCCCGCCGAAGCGGCGCGCCCGGCCAGCTCGGCGACCGTGGGCGCCTCGAACAGGTCGCGGATCGCGAGCTCGGCGCCGAGCACGGCGCGGGCGCGGCCGACCAGCCGGGTCGCCAGCAGCGAGTGGCCGCCGAGGTCGAAGAAGTCGTCGTCGATGCCGACCCGGTCCACGCCGAGCAGCTCGGCGAACAGGCCGCACAGGGCCTCCTCGGCGGGCGTGCGCGGCGGGCGGCTCGCCGCGGCGGTCACCTCGGGCGCGGGCAGCGCGCGGACGTCGAGCTTGCCGTTCACGGTCAGCGGGAGCCGCTCCACCGGCAGCAGCGCCGCCGGGACCATGTAGTCCGGCAGCCGCTCCTTGAGGTGCGCGCGGAGCGCGGCCGCCAGCGCGCCGGGGTCGGCGGGCGGCCAGGTCTCCGGGACGACGTACCCGGCGAGCCGCTTCACCCCGCCGGGCCCGGACGCGTCCGCGACCACGGCGGCGTGCGCGACGGCCGGGTGCTCCTCCAGCGCCGCGCCGACCTCGGCGGGCTCCACCCGGTAGCCGCGGATCTTGACCTGGTCGTCGGTGCGGCCGAGGAAGTCCAGGTTGCCGTCCGGGCGGCGGCGCACCAGGTCGCCGGTGCGGTACATCCGGCCGCCGGGCGCGCCGAGCGGGTCGGCGACGAACCGCTCGGCGGTGAGGCCCGCCCGCCGGTGGTAGCCGCGCGCCAGCCCGGTGCCCGCGAGGTACAGCTCGCCGGGCGCCCCGTCCGGCACCGGGCGCAGCGCCGGGTCGAGGACGTACGCGCGGGTGTTCCAGATCGGGCGGCCCACGGTCGGCGTGGCGCTGTCCCCGGTTCCGCCGCCGAGCGCGTTGATCGTGTACTCGGTCGGGCCGTACAGGTTGTAGCCGGAGGTCCCCTCGGTGTCGCGCAGCCGGGACCAGACGGTGTCGGTGACCGCCTCGCCGCCGAGCAGCACCAGCGGCGGGCGGTGCCCGTCCAGCAGGCCCTCCTCGATGAGGTGGTGCGCGTACGTCGGCGTGACGTTGACGACGTCCACGCGGTGCCGGTCGCAGTACGCGGCGAGCGCCTCGGCGTCGCGGCGCAGCTCCTCGTCGCAGACGTGGACCTCGTGGCCCTCGACCAGCCAGAGCAGCTCCTCCCACGACATGTCGAAGGCGAACGAGACGGTGTGCGCGATCCGCAGCCGCCGCCCGCCCGCCGCCGCGATGGCCGGGCCGAAGATCGCCTCCCGGTGGTTGAGCTGCATGTTGGTCAGCCCGCGGTACGGGGTGACGACGCCCTTGGGGCGGCCGGTCGAGCCGGAGGTGTAGATGAGGTACGCCGGGTGGTCGAGGCGCCCCGGGCGGCCGGGCGCGAACCCGGGGGTCTCCGCACCGGTGACCGGGCCGCCGGGCAGCGCGGCGAGCTCGGCGGCGACGTCCGGGGCGTCCAGCGCGACGCGGTCCGGGCCGTCCGGCAGGACCGACGCGGCGACCCGCTCCGTCGTCAGGACGCAGGCCGGCTCCGCGTCGGCGAGCATGTGCGCCAGCCGGTCGGCGGGGTGGTCCAGCTCCAGCGGCAGGTACGCGGCGCCGGTGCGCAGCACCGCGAACAGCGCCGCGACCATGTCGGCCGAGCGGGGCAGCGCCAGCGCCACCACCCGCTCCGGTGCGGCGCCGCGCGACAGCAGCAGCCGGGCCAGCCGGTTCACCCGGGCGTCGAGCTCGGCGTAGGTGAGGGTCTCGTCCCCGGCGACGAGGGCCGTCTCGCCGGGGGTGCGGGCGGCCTGCGCGGCGAGCATCTCCGACACGGTCTCGTCGGGCAGCGGGCGGCGGGCGGCGGCCCACTCGTCCGCCAGGGCGCGCCACTCCGCCGGCTCCAGCGGGTCGAGCGCGCCCACGCGCGGCACCGCGCCCGCGTCCCGCTCCTCGCTCTCCAGGCCGGTGACGAACCGTTCCACCAGGGTCGTGAAGCGGCGCAGCAGGGAGTCGGCGAGGCCGCGGCCGATGACGTCGGGACGGTGGTCCAGCTTCATCCGCACCGGCGTGCCGGGGGTGACGACGAACGTGATCGGGTAGTGGGTGGCGTCGAGGCCCTCCGCCTCCACGATGCCGTGCCGCTCCTGCAGCTCGGCCATGTCGTCCTCGTCGCCGAGGTTCTGCAGCACGTAGAGGGTGTCGAAGAGGCGGGAGTGCCCGGCGGCCTGCTGGATGTCGCCCAGGCCGAGGTAGTCGTGCGGCATGAGCGCGACCCGCTCGCCCTGGACGCGCCGCAGCAGGGCGGGGACGGGTTCGCGCGGGTCCAGCGCGACGCGGACGGGGACCGTGTTGAGGAACATCCCGATGACGCTCTCCACCCGCGGCACGTCGCCCGGCCGCCCGGCGACCGCCGTGCCGAACACGACGTCCCGGCGGCCGGTGGCGCCGGCCAGCACCAGCGCCCACGCCGCGCTGAACACCGTGTTGAGGGTCAGGCCGTGCCGGCGCACCGCCGCGTAGAGCCGCTCGGTGAGCGGCACGGACAGCTCGGCCCGGCCGCGGTCGGGGATCACCGGTTCGAGGGCGCGGTCCACCGGGCCGACGAGCGTCGGCTCGGCCAGGCCCGCCAGCGCTTCCCGCCACGCCTCCCGGGCGCGGCCGGCGTCCTGCGTCGCGAGCCAGGCCAGGTAGTCGCGGTACGAGCCGGGCGGCGGCAGCTCGGAGGTGTCGCCGCGCCGCTCGTACATGGCCCGCTGGTACATGGCGATGAGCTGCTCGAAGAACAGCCACGCCGACCACCCGTCCCACAGGATCAGGTGGTGGGTGATGACGAGCCGGTCCGCCGGTTCTCCGGCGGCTCCGTCGCCGAGCCGGATCAGCAGCAGCCGGAACAGCGGCGGCGCCGCGAGGTCGAAGCGGCGCCTGCGGTCGGCCGCGAGGATCCGGGCGATCTCGGCTTCGCGGTCTTCGGGACCCAGCCCGGAGAGGTCGATCTCCTCCAGGCGGGGCCGGGGCCCGGTGCCGATGAACTGCACCGGCTGCGGGAGCCCGTCGTTGGTGAACCCGGCCCGCAGCGCGGTGTGCCGGGCCAGTACGGCCGCGCACGCGTCCTGCAGCCGCCCGGCGTCCACGCGGTCGCTGAAGTCGAACGCGACCTGCGCGGTGTAGACGTCCAGGGCGGCGGTGTCGTAGCTGGAGTGGAAGTACAGGCCCTCCTGCAGCGGTGACAGCGGCCAGACCTCCTCGACCGGCAGCGGCGCGACCCGCGCCACCCGCTCCCGTTCCGCGTCCGTCAGCGCGACGAGTTCGGCGCTGCCGCCGGGACCCGCCTCGCCGGCGGCCTCCTGCGCGGCGGCGGCGAGGGC
>NZ_SMKM01000071.1 GCF_004348665.1 Actinomadura sp. GC306
CCCGTTAGGTGGGGGATGGGCGGGGGGTGTGGTGTTCTAGGGCGGGCATTGAGCCGGCGGCCAGGTGGGCCGCCCAGAACTCAGACTTGCGCAGCTCCGGGTCGTCCGGCGCCTTCGCCCCCATCTTGGCGCAGAGGCCGGTGACGAGTTCAGAGACGACCTCGCCGTGCGTGCACACGATGGTGGGGACGCCGTCCTCGACCAGGGAAAGCAGCCGGTCCATCGCCCGCTCCGGGGTGGTGGCGCCGACCGTGAACGCCGGGTCGGTGACGACGGGCGCGCCCGTGCGGCGCGCGTACGGCAGGACGGTCTCCACACAGCGGGCCGTCGCCGAGCTGATCAGCCGGGCCGTCCCGTAGGTGTGCAGCAGGGCCGCGAGGGCGGTCGCCTCGGCGCGGCCCGCGGCGTCCAGCGGGCGCAGCTCGTCCGCGTCGCGCCACTCCGCCTTCTCCCCCGCGGACGCGTGCCGCAGGATGACCAGCGGCGAGGTGTCCAGCGGGCCGTCCAGGAACTCGTGCAGCAGCGCGACGTCGTGCTGGTAGCTGAGCCTGGCCGCGGCCTCCTCGGCGGGCAGCCACGCCAGCTCGTCCACCTCGTCGTTGGGCGTCAGGGCGCCCGCGGTGACCGGGCGCGCCGCCCAGTAGTCGACCCGCTTGGTGCGCCCGCCGACCGGATAGGTGCTGGTCGGCAGCCGGCGGCCGAGCCGCGCGACGATGCCGGTCTCCTCCTCGATCTCGCGGACGGCGGCGCGCAGCACGTGCTCGCCCCGGTCGACCTTGCCCTTGGGGAACGACCAGTCGTCGTAGCGGGGCCGGTGGACGACCGCGAACTCGGGGCCGTCCCGCCACAGCAGCGCCCCGGCGGCCCGGACGACCTCGCCCGCCGCCGCAGTCGGAGTCGGAGTCGGCATCGGAATCGGAATCGGAGTCTCAGGCATCGACCGTCCTCCACCGGCGGCTCTTGACCAGATGGGTCTGGATGTCGCGCAGCGGCTCGGCGTCCCCCGGCCCGGCCGTCCGCCGCGTCCACGTGCCGTCGCCGGCCAGCGCCCACGCGTCGGTGCCCTCGTCCATGGCCATGTCGATCAGCGACAGCAGCTCGTCGCGCTGCGCCCGGTCGGTGACGGTCACGAGCGCCTCCACGCGGCGGTCGAGGTTGCGGTGCATGAGATCGGCGCTGCCGATCCACACCTCAGGTTCCCCGCCGTTCTCGAAAGCGAACACCCGGGAGTGCTCCAAAAACCGGCCGAGCACGCTCCGCACCCGGATCGTCTCCGACAGTCCGGGTACGCCGGGACGCAGCGCGCAGATGCCGCGGACCCAGATGTCCACCGGCACCCCGGCGCGGGACGCCCGGTACAGCGCGTCGATGACCACCTCGTCCACCAGCGAGTTGCACTTGATCCGGACGCGCGCGGAATGCCCGGCCCGCCGGTTGTCGATCTCGTGCTCGATCCGCTGGACCAGCCCCGGCCGCAGGCTGTGCGGCGCGACGAGCAGCCGGTTGTAGGAGCTCTGCCGCGAGTAGCCGGTGAGGTGGTTGAACAGGGCGCTGACGTCCTCGCCGACCTCGGGGTCGGCGGTGAGCAGCCCGAAGTCCTCGTAGAGCCGGGCGGTCTTCGGGTGGTAGTTGCCGGTGCCGATGTGGCAGTAGCGGCGCAGCTGGCCGTCGGAGTCCTGCCGGACGATCAGCGCCAGCTTGCAGTGGGTCTTCAGCCCGACGAACCCGTACACGACGTGGCAGCCGGCCGTCTCCAGCTTGCGCGCCCACGCGATGTTGGCGCGCTCGTCGAACCGGGCCTTCAGCTCGACCACGACCACGACCTGCTTGCCGGCCTCGGCGGCGTTCATCAGCGCGTCCACGATCGGGGAGTCGCCGCTCGTCCGGTAGAGCGTCTGCTTGATCGCGAGGACGCGCGGGTCCGTCGCGGCGTCCTCGATCAGCCGCTGGACGGTCGTGGTGAACGAGTCGTAGGGGTGGTGGACGAGCACGTCCCGCTCACGGATCGCGGAGAAGATGTTCGCGTCCTCCGGGATCGCCTCCTTCGACGGGACGAAAGGGGGGTACTTCAGCTCCGGGCGGTCGAGGTCGGCGATGGCCGCGAGGCCGCCGAGGTCGAGCGGGCCGCCGACGCGGTAGATCTGGCCCTCGTCCACCGCCAGCTCCGAGGTCAGCAGCTCCAGCACGCCGTCGGAGATCGACTCCTCGACCTCCAGCCGGACCACCGGGCCGAACCGGCGGCGCAGCAGCTCGCGCTCCAGCGCCTGCAGCAGCCCCTCGCTGATGTCGTCGTCTATCTCGAGGTCCTGGTTGCGGGTGACGCGGAACGCGTGGTGCTCGACGACCTCCATCCCGACGAACAGCTGGCCGAGGTGCGCGGCGATGACGTCCTCCAGCGGCGTGAACCGGTCGGGGGACGCCTCGATGAAGCGCGGCAGCAGCGGCGGCACCTTGACCCGGGCGAACATCGTCGCGTCCGTCTCCGGGTCGCGGACGATCACCGCGAGGTTGAGCGACAGGCCCGAGATGTAGGGGAAGGGGTGTGCGGAGTCGACCACCAGCGGGGTGAGCACCGGGTAGATCCGGTCGCGGAAGAACCGCCGCAGGCTCTCCTGCTCGGTCTCGGCCAGCTCGTCCCAGCGCAGGATGTCGATGCCCTCCTCGCCGAGCGCGGGGCGGATCACGTGCCGGAAGCAGGCGGCGTGCCGGCCCATCAGCTCGTGCGCGACGACCCCGGTGCGCTCCAGGACCTCGCGGGGCTGCCGGCCGCTGGCGGACTGGACCGCGAGCCCGGTCGCCATCCGGCGGGCGAGACCGGCGACCCGCACCATGAAGAACTCGTCCAGGTTGCTGGAGAAGATCGACAGGAACCGGACGCGCTCCAGCAGCGGGAGGCCGGGGTCCTCGGCGAGCTCCAGGACGCGCTGGTTGAACCTGAGCCAGCTCTCCTCCCGGTCGAGGAAACGGTCGTCGGGCAGCGTTCCCGCCGCCTGGGGGAGCTGTCCTGGGTTGACGGTCATACCAGTGATTGTCCCTACGCAAGGTGAACGACGGTCGAACTCGGTTGATTCGCCCAACTATCAGACACCCCGATCATGCCCTGAGTTCCCCCAGATCACTCCCTGTTCGCCGGGGTGGCCGGCCTTCCGGAGCCACCCTTTCGGACGCGGATGTGACGTTCCCCGCACGCGATCGTGGTTTGGGGGCGTACAGGGGATTCGCGGGGGAGGTGATCCTGGCGTTCGAGAGACCCTTGGCCAGGGGCCGGACCTGGGTACATGGGGGGCGTGGTCCTTCACGAATCCTCCCCCGCCTCGCTGTTCTGGCCGCGCTGCACGGCCGTCCCCGGATGCACCGGGCGTGCCGCGGAACCGGCCGGGGGGTGCCCGGCGCATCTCGACCCGCGCGAGTTCGAGCGGTTCATGGACGCGCTGCGCCCCGGTGCCGAGGTCGACCTGCGCGGCGTCACCGTCCCGTCGTGGCTGCTGGAGGCGGTCCTGGACGCCGTGACCGGCCGGGACGGGCGGCCCCACCTGGGCCGCACGCGGTTCGACGGGGCGGTGCTGCCGTCCGACGCGGCGCTGCGCGGCTTCTGCGTCGAGGGCGACAGTTCGTTCGACGGCGCCTGCTTCCTCGGCGTCGCGTCCTTCCACGACGCGCGGTTCTTCGGCAACGCCTCGTTCCGGGACGTGCGCTTCGGGCGGGACGCCTCCTTCGAGGGCGCGCGCTTCCACCGGCACACCTCGTTCGAGCAGACGGTGTTCACCGGCGCGGCCGGCTTCGCCGAGGCGCGCTGGCTCGTCGACGCCTCGTTCCGGCACGCCGCGTTCGTGGGCCCGGCCGCGTTCGACCACGCCGCGTTCGGGCGGGACGCGGCGATGGAGGGGACGTCCTTCGGCGGGGAGGCCGCGTTCCGCCGCGTGCGGGTGGCGCGGCACGCCCGGTTCGAGCGGGCGAAGTTCCGCCGGGGCCTGCGGCTCGGGCCGCTGGTCGCCATCGGCGGGATCTCGCTGGCGGACGCCGTCGTGCACGGCGGGCTGCACGTCCACGCCGCCGCCCGGCGGGTCACCGCGCGCGGGACGACCGTCTACGGCGACGCCGACTTCGCGCTGCGCTACGCGGACCTCGACCTGGCGGGCGCCGCCTTCACGGGCGCGGCGTCCGTGCGTTCGCTCCCCGAGCCGATACCGGGGGTCATGGAGCCGTCGTGGCCCCCGGCGGGCGTCCGGCTCACGTCCGTGCAGCGGATCGACGCGCCGCTGCTCCAGGTCACCGGCGTCGACCTGGGCGAATGCGCCCTGCCCCGGCGTCCCGAACGGCGCGCCGGCGGCCGTCCCCCGGCCCCGCGCCGGTCGTGGCTGCGCCGCGCGACCGGACGTTCTTGACCTTTAGTTTCCGGCTGGTTCCGGCAAGTTCCAGCAAGATCCGCTTATGCGGCGCTGTTTTGTCAGACCCCCGGGTAATGATTTGTGGTATGAGCAGAGACACCCATCCGGGGGCGCAGTGCCCGCACTGCCAATCGCATCTCGCGCTCGTCCCCGTGCCTGGAAACTCCGCCGCCACCGCCGTCCCGCTCCTGCCCGTCGTCCAGAAGGAGGAATGGCAGCCGCCGCCCGTCGCCGAGGTCCTCGCGGTTTACGCCGGCCGCGCCAAGGACACCGTAACCGCCGCGCGCGGCGCCGCCAAGGTCAGGGAAAGCCTCAACCGCGCAAGGGCAAACGCCGCCCAGCGGAGAGCCGCCCAGAAAACCGCCCGCCACACCCCCCGAAGCGCCTGATCACAACCCGGCGGCAAAAACCCCCTTGGCCCCCTTCAAAGGCAGAAGCCGGCGAGGAAGCCGGCGGTGAGCGGGGCGATGTGGCGGAGCCTGTCCTCCAGGGCGAAGTGGCCGGTGTCGAAGACGTGCAGGTCGGCGGCCGGGAGGCCGCGCAGATAATCGGCGGTCGAGCACCTGGCCTGGGGCGGGACGGCCGTCACGGCGAGCGTCCGGCGTATCGGCGGGTACGGCGTCCGGCTCGCCGCCCACCTCGCCGAGGACGCCGCGGCGTTCCTCGCCGGGCCGGACATCGGCCGGTCCGGGCCTGCGCGGCCGAGGACTGCACGCTGCTCTTCCTGCCCGCGCATCCGCGGCGCCGCTGGTGCTCGGCGGCCCGCTGCGGAAACCGCGTACGCGTCGCCCGCTACTACGCGCGCCACAAGGAGGATTGAGGGCGCGAAGGGTATGTTCGGGTGTTACGTCCGCCCATGAGGTGCGCTCAAGCCCGCCAAGTACCTCTAATATTTGCTCAATGGCAAGCGGCTGCCCCGCCTGATGTCCGGTCGCCATGCCCGGCCGAAGGAGCTGATCGATGACCGCGATGCACAGTCGCGGTGCGGAACGGCTGCTCGGTGTCGCCGGATCCCCCCACCTGCTGCTCGTCGAGGACGACCCCGGCGACGCATTCCTGTTCGAGGAGCTGCTCAGCGAGGCGCAGCCCGGCGTGCGGATCACCGTCGCGACCACGCTCGCCGAGGCCATCGACGCGCTGCGGCCCGACATCCAGTGCGTCATCGTCGACCTGTCGCTGCCGGACGCCGACGGGCTCGACGCGCTGCGCCGGATGCGCGAGTACGCACCGTCCATCGCCGTCCTCGTGCTGACCGGCCTCGCCGACGCCCACGTCGGCGTGGAGGCCGTCGCCGCCGGCGCACAGGACTACCTGGTCAAGCAGGACGTGGACAGCGCGCTGCTCACCCGGGCGATCAGCTACGCCATCGAACGCAAGCGCGCCGACGAGTCCGAGCGGCAACTGGTCGAGGCGCGGGCGCTGAGCCGGGAGAACGCCCGGCTGGAACGCGGCCTGCTGCCCGTCCCGATCCTGAAGGACACGACGCTGCGGCACCACACCCGGTACCGGCCGGGCCGCGACCGCGCGCTGCTCGGCGGCGACTTCCACGACACCGTGGAGACCGGCGACGGCGCGGTGCACGTCGTGATCGGCGACGTCAGCGGGCACGGCGCGGACGAGGCGTCCCTCGGCGTCCGGCTCCGGATGGCGTGGCGCACGCTCGTCCTCGCCGGGCACACCGGGGCGCGGCTGCTCGACACGCTCGACGCCGTCCTGCAGCACGAGCGCTGGAGCGACGAGATCTTCACCACGATGTGCACGCTGACGATCGCCCCGGACCGGCGCAGCGCCCGGCTGCACCGCGCCGGGCATCCGCGCCCGCTGTTCTTCGGGCCCGGCGGTGTCGAGCCCGTCGCCGACGAGCCGCACGGTCCCGCGCTCGGGCTGTTCCCCGGTGTGGACTGGCCGGCCCTCGACCTCGAACTCGGCGACGCGTGGGGGCTGCTGCTCTACACCGACGGGCTCATCGAGGGCTCCGCCGGCGACGACTACCTCGACCTGGCCGGGCTGCTGGAACTGGCGAAGATCGCGTACGGGGACGGGCGGCGCGGCGAGATCCTCGTCGACGGGCTCATCGCGGAGGCCGAGCGGCTGAACGGCGATGTCCTGGCCGACGACCTCGCCGTGCTGCTGCTGAGCCGAGGGGAGGCTTGATGACCACCGAACCGCCCGAGGGGGACGCGCCGCCCGAAGGGGAGCGGAAGCGGAGGCTGACGGTCTCCGGGCCGGCGATCGTGCTGCCGGCCGCGGACGTCCCCGCGGGGCACGGGATGGGCCGGCTGCGGCTCGTCCAGATCTACCGGCTCGGCTCGTTCATCCTCGGGCTGCTCCTGCTCGCCGTGTTCGTCCAGGCCGGGATGGCCCTGTACGGCAACCACCAGGCGCGCAGCGTGCTCGTCGACCAGGTCGACCCCGCGGCGCTGCAGCAGTTCCGGCTCTCGTCCGCGCTCACCACCCAGGACGCGGCGATCCGCGACTACGCCCAGGACGGCGGGAAGGCGCACCTCGCCGAGTACCGGTCGGCGGTCGAGCAGGAGCGCAAGGCCGCCGCGGCGATGCGCGACCTGCTGGCCGGGGTGCCGGGCAGCGACGACGTGTTCCGCCTGCTGGACAGGACGCGCGCCGACGCGCGGGCCTGGCGGGCCGGGTACGCCGAGCGGGTCGCCGCCGGTCCCGGCGGGCAGGGCATCGACCGCGCGGAGAACCAGGAGGCGCGGCGGCTGCACAACCGGGCGCGCGGCGACCTGACGCCGCTGCAGGCCGGCGTCACCCGGGTGCACGACCGGGCCGCCGACCGGCTGCGGTCCCGCGCGAACACGGCGATATGGTCGACGGCCGCCGCGCTCGTCCTGGTCCTGGTGGCCGCGCTCGCCCTCGCCGTGCTGATCAAGCGCACCGTGCTGACCCCCGTGTCGTCGCTGACCGGACGGGTCCGCGCCGTGTCGCAGGGCGACTTCGCGCACCCGCTGGACGTGCCCGGCCCCGCGGAGATCAACGAGCTCGCGGCGATCATCGACGCGATGCGCACCCGGATCATCGACGAGTGGCGGGCCAGCGTCGACAAGACCCGGCAGCTCGACGAGCAGACCGAGGAGCTGCGCCGCTCCAACGCCGAGCTGGAGCAGTTCGCCTACGTCGCCAGCCACGACCTGCAGGAGCCGCTGCGCAAGGTGGCGAGCTTCTGCCAGATGATCGAACGCCGGTACGGGGACCAGCTCGACGAGCGGGGGCAGCAGTACATCGCGTTCGCCGTGGACGGGGCGAAGCGCATGCAGGCGCTCATCAACGACCTGCTGAGCTTCTCCCGGGTGGGCCGCATGTCGCGTCCGGAGGAGGCGGTCGACCTCGACGAGGTCGCCCGGCAGGCGCTGGACAACGTGGCGACGCTGCGGGAGGAGACCGGCGCGGAGATCGAGGTCGGGGACCTGCCGGAGGTGTCCGGCGACCGGACCCAGCTCACCCAGCTCATCCAGAACCTCGTCGGCAACGCGCTGAAGTTCCGGCGCGAGGACGTCCCGCCGCGCATCGTCATCGACGCCGAGCGGACCGGGGACGAGTGGGAGTTCCGCTGCTCCGACAACGGCATCGGGGTCGAGCCCCGCTACGCCGACCGGATCTTCCTGATCTTCCAGCGGCTCCACCCGCGCGACGAGTACGCGGGCACGGGCATCGGCCTGGCCCTCTGCAAGAAGATCGTCGAGTACCACGGTGGCCGCATCTGGCTCGATCCCGACGGCAACGGCGACGAACCCGGCACCGTGTTCCGCTGGACGCTGCCGGCCGACCGCGTCCCGGTGGCCGTGGCCGCCGGCGGCACCGATCACAACGGACAAATCGATAACCGCCAATGAGCAAGGACACACATATATGAATGACGGCCCGCGCCCCATCGAGGTCCTGCTCGTGGAGGACGACCCCGGCGACGTCCTGCTCACCGTCGAGGCGTTCGAGCACAACAAGGTCCACAATTCGCTGCACGTCGTCAACGACGGCGAGCAGGCCATGGAGTTCCTGCGCCGGGAGGGCGAGTACGCGAACGCGCCGCGTCCCGACCTGATGCTGCTCGACCTCAACCTGCCGCGCAAGGACGGCCGGGAGGTGCTCCAGGAGGTCAAGGAGAACGAGGAGCTGCGCCGCATCCCGGTCGTCGTGCTCACGACGTCCGAGGCCGACGAGGACATCCTGCGCAGCTACAACCTGCACGCCAACGCCTACGTCACCAAGCCGGTCGACTTCGACCAGTTCATCTCCGTGGTGCGCCGGATCGACGACTTCTTCGTGACGGTGGTCAAGCTCCCGCGCTGACCCGGCGCGGAGCGCCGCCCGGCTCAGCCGCCCCGGCCGATCCAGTCGACGCAGACGATCACCGCGTCGTCGGCCTGCTCGCCGTCCCCCTGGTGGGCGAGGAGCTGCCGGATCATGGTGCGAGCGGCCTCGGGCGGTTCCTGCAGCCGGGTGCGGCGCAGGGCCCGCAGCAGGGCCTGCTCCCCGTACCGCTCGCCCTCGGGGGACAGCGCCTCCTGAACCCCGTCGCTGACGACGACCAGCCGGTCCCCCGGCTCGGCGGTGAACTCCTCGGTGACGTACCGGGTGTCGCCGAACATCCCGAGCGGCAGCTGCGCGTCGAACCCGATGCGGTCGATGGAGCTCCCGCGCATGCGCAGGACGATCGGCGACCCCGCGTCGACCACCCGGACCAGCCCGGTGGCGAGCTCGAACTCCAGCAGGAGGGTGGCCATGTGCCACTCGCCGCGGTGCCGCGCGAACAGGGTCTGGTCGGCGAGCGCGGCCTGCTCGGCGATGCCCTCGCCGGTCCGCCGCGCGTTGCGCAGCGCGCTGATCGCCAGGTTGGTCAGCGCCGCCGCCTCCGTCCCCGAGCCCATGCCGTTGCTGACCGTCAGCGTGAGCCGGTCCGCGGACGCGGCCCAGTCGAAGTTGTCGCCCCACACCGCGTAGGCGGGTTCGAGCTGCCCGGCGAAGCGGAACTCGGCGGCGTCGAAGGACGGGGCGGCCAGCAGGTCCCACTGCATCTCGGCCGCCACCGTCAGCCGGCCCCGCCGCCGCAGCCGCCGGAACAGGTCCGTGGCCTCGTTGGCGATCTTCAACGCGCGGGCGGTGAGGGAGCCGAACTCGTCCAGCCACGGCGGCTCGCCGGCCGGGAGGCGGACGCTCAGCACCCCCAGCCGCTCGCCCTGCACGGTCAGCGGCAGGTGGACGAGCCGGGCGCCGTCCGGATCCGGCGGTTCCCGGACGATCCGCTGCGCGGCGAACGCCCGCCCCGGCGCGGTGTTGTCGACCGGGAGGTCGTCGCGGCCGGGAAGCGTCCGGACGAGGTACGCCTGCCGGTAGTCGATGAGCAGCAGTTCGGCGCCGGTCCCGTTCGCGTGGCGTTCGACGAGCCCGGTCGCGACGTCGATCAGCTCGTCCGGGGCGGCGGCCCACAGCGCCTCCGCGAGCATCGTGAGATCCGTGGTCGGGGGTTCGTCGTCCATCGGGATCCTTGCCAGGTAAGGGGTGGCGGCGCCGGCCGGTGCGGCCGGAAAGGCCCTGCCGGATGCCCCGGGCAGCGTCTTATGTAACAGTGGACGGCATGGTGGACACGCCGAGTGAGGGCACGCCCGAGTCCCTGGCGGCGCTCGACGACGCCGCCTCGACCCTGATGAGCGTCTGGTCCAGTGCGCACAACTCCCCTGACGTACCCGTTCCGGCCACCCAGCTACGCGCACTCTTCATCGTGGAGCGCGGTCCGGTCAACATGACCCGGCTCGCGGAGGAGCTCGGCGCGCTGGTGTCCTCGGCGAGCCGGCTGTGCGACCGGCTGGAGGCGTCCGGGCTGCTGACCCGCGACCACGGCCGGGACCGCCGCGAGGTGACGGTCCGGCTCAGCGCCGACGGGGAGGCGCTGCTCGACCGGCTCCGGGTCCGCCGGCGCGCGGACCTCGCGCGCATCCTGGCGTCGATGCCCGCGCCCGCGCGGGCCGCGCTGCTGTGGGGGCTGAAGGAGTTCCGGGAGGCCGCGGCCAACTCGGACGTGGACGGCGACTCCATTTCGCTGCTCGCCTGAGCTGCTCGCCCGAATGGCAGGCAAATATTCCGATTTGGCGGAATCTGTCGGAACTCGTCAATTCCTCCGGGATCTTCGGGGAATATAGCAATTCTCGCGAGCGACGCCGCGCAAAACTTCGCCAATTCCGCTACGTACCCACTTCCCGCCGCTAATATCGCGGCCCATGGCGACCAATAATCCCCCGCGGCTTCATCGCCGCGCCCTCACCGCCGGGCTCGTGCCGGCGGTGGCCGCCGCGCTGCTGCTCGGCGGATGCGGCGGCTCGTCACCCGGCACCGCGGCGGCGCAGGAAGGGGGCGCGGCCACCGGCAAGGCCGGTGCGGGCGAACGGGCCGGCGCGGGCAAGGTGCCCGAGGCCACCACCTACACCACCGTCCGGGGCGCCCCCGAGGACTCATCACCCGACGGCGCCACCGACGGCCTGGTCGTGAACCCGGCCAAGGCCGTGCCCGTGCACGACCGGCCGGACGGCCGCGTCATCGCCACGCTGCCCGCCAAGCAGCTGGACGGCCCCACCTGGGTCCCCGTGGTGGAGACGTCCGGCGACTGGCGGCGGGTGCTGCTGCCGAGCCGCCCCAACCGCTCCACCGGCTGGATCTCCGGCAAGGGGATGCGGACCGCGCGCACGCCGTACACGATCCGTGTCGACCTCGGCGCGCGGACGCTCACGCTGCTGAGGTCCATGCGGGAGGTCGGCCGGTGGAAGGTGGCGATCGGCGGTCCGCAGACCCCGACGCCCACCGGCCGGACGTTCGTCCTGGCCACGCTCACCCGGGACAAGAAGGCTCCGAGCCGGATCGTCCTGCCGCTCGGCACCCATTCGGCGACCCTCGACTCCTTCGGCGGCGGGCCGGGCACCGTCGCGCTGCACGGCTGGCCCGACGCCTCCGTGTTCGGCAGGGCCGTCTCCCACGGCTGCGTCCGCGTCCCGGACGCCGCGCTGAAGGCCCTCTCACGGGTCCCGCTCGGGTCCCTGGTGTTCATCAACGGCTGACCGGCCGGCCAGGTTCGCCCACACTCTCAAGGAAATCGGAGAAACACTCATGCGTTACAGCCATGCCGTCAGGGGCTTCGTCGCCACCGGGCTCCTCACCACCGGGCTCGCCGCGGGCCTCCTCTCGGCCCCGGGCACCGCCCTGGCCGCCCAGCCGCAGGGCGAGGGCTCCGCGTACGGGCTGACGGCCTCCGGGCCGGTGTCCGTCCCGCCGGTGCCCGCCGTCTCCTCGACCACCGAGACGGTCCGCAAGAGCCTGCTGAGCGAGCGGAGCACCGACCTCGTCAAGGCGTCCGCGCTGGACGTCAGCGCGTCCCCGGACCGCGCCAAGTCGTCCGTCGCGGACGCCGTCGTCCCGGCCGCGAAGCTCCGGGCCGACGCGGTCACCGCCAAGTGCCAGGGCGGGGAGGGCGCGGCGCACCTCGCCGACGCCGTCATCGCGGGCAAGCGGCTCGACGCGTCCCCGGCGCCCAACACCACGATCCCGGTCAACGTCGAGGGCCTGGGCCGCGCCGCGCTGACGCTCAACAAGCAGGAGCGCATGGCCGACGGGCGCCTCGCCGTCACCGCGATGGAGCTGGAGCTGCCGCTGCCGGGCAAGGCGGCGAACGTCCGGATCGCGTCCGCGACCTGCGGCCAGCAGCCGGGCGGCCCGGGCGGTCCGGGCGAGCAGCCGTCCGACGCGCCGGCGCCGACCCCGGTCGAGCACGACCTGCCCGTGACCGGCTGACACGGCACCGGCTGACACGCACCGGCTGAGCCGACGCACGCCTCGGCACAACGGCCCGGCGGGGGCATCCCGCCGGGCCGTCGCCGTCAGACGGCGAGCGACTTCTCGAAGTGCACGATCGCGCCCTCCCGGTGGACGCGATCGGCGATGTGCAGTTCCTCCGTGAACGCCCGCATCAACTGGAGCCCCCGCCCGTGCTCGGCGAGCAGCGGGACCTCCTCGCTCCCCCAGCCCGCTTCGCCCCCGGCCTCGGCCTCGATGTCAACGCCGGCCATCGCGGCGGCGTCGCCCGAGCCCCCGTCGATCACCTCGACGACGCATCGCGTCCCGTCCATCCGCGCACGCACCTCGTACTCTTTCGCGTTCGCCGCGTGCTGGATGACGTTCGCGCAAGCCTCCCCCAAAGCGAGCGCGATATCGGCACGGATTTCCGAGGAGACCCCCAGTCCGCGCAGCGAGGCATCGAGCGTGTGCCGCACCAGCGGAGCGCTCTCGGCGTTCCTCGGCAGGGTCATTTCGAGAACGACCTCCATGCCATTCGCCTCCGTTCCCTCTAGCAGGCAGGTTTCCCGCTGATCTTCCGCGGAAACTCAAGGCACCAGAAAAACGAGGGTCACGGATTCTTTTCCGCGCGGCCGACTTCGCCTTTGCCCACCGCGTGGGCTCCGCCGCCCGGTGGTCAGCCGCCGGTCAGGTCGGCGGCGATGTCGCGGTCGCCGTACCCCTCGGGAGCCGCGACCTCGACGACCGGTTCGGGACGGTCGTCGAACTCCACCCGCAGCGCCCGCGACATCGTCGCGTGCATCTCGTACATGCAGGTGATGTAGGTGAGCTGGAGGATCTCCTTGTCGGAGAGGTGCCTCTTGAGGACGTCGAAGATGCCGTCGGCGACCCGGCCGCCGTCCAGGACGAGACCGTCGGTGTAGGCGAGGACGGCCCGCTCCAGCGGCGAGTAGCAGTCGGCGGTCTGCCACTGCGGGATCGCCTCGATCTTCTCCTCGGGCATGCCGAGCGCCCGCATCTGCTTGCAGTGCTGCGAGAAGACGAACTGGCTGCCGCGCGCCCAGCCCGCCCGGCACTGGCCGAGCTCGCGCAGGACGGGGTCGAGCTCGGCGTTCCGGTAGAGCTGGAACCCCTTGACCGCGTGCCGGAACACGTCCGGGGACTGGGCGAAGACCGTCCACCAGTCGCCGGGCGTGCCGGTGGCGGTGCCGTGGTCGACGGCCGGGTCCCGGTCGGGCGCGAACAGGTGGTCGTAGAAGAAGAGGATCAGCTCGTCGGTGACCTCGGCGCGGGGCACTTCACGCAGTCGGGGCATGCTCGTCCTTCGGGATGGTGCGGTCGGCGGCGGTCTTGGGTTCGTGGGAGACGTCGGACTCGTCGAACGTCCGCGTCCAGCAGGCGAATTCGAGGAGGATGCCGTCCGGGTCCTGGAAGTAGAACGAGCGGACGAACACGCCCTCGTTCACGTCCGCGGACAGGCCCATCGGGCTGTCGTCGTGGTTCAGGATCGGGCTGACCGTGACGCCCTTCTCCTTGAGCCGCCGCCGGTAGTCCTCGAACTTGTCGACCGGGACGTGGAACGCCACGTGGTTCATCGACCCGACGGCGCTGAGCAGCTCGCCCTGCTCGGGGCGGCCGGCGGGCGCGGAGATGCCGGGGACGGGGTCCGGCGCGTCCGGGAACCAGAAGAACGCCAGGCAGTCGCCGCCGCCGCAGTCGAAGAAGAAGTGCTGGCCCATGCCGGCCGGCAGGTCGAGCGTCTTGATGAGCGGCATCCCGAGGACGCCGGAGTAGAAGTCGATGGTGCGCTTCATGTCGGACGACACGAGCGCCAGATGGTTGATGCCACCGAGCTCGAACTCGGTGTTGCCGCCGGTCATGAGACCTCCCCACCGCGGACGCGGGGCCGCGCCCCGGCCGCGCGCACCGGCGCGCCGCCGCCCGCAGTCGACGTGCCCGCAGTTGACTTGCCCGCAGTTGACTTGACAGTCATATCAACTTTTCCGATGCTCGGATACTGTTCCCCCGGACATCCGATTGTCAAGGCCGGCGGAAGGACACCGACATGCGCAGCGGGGACGCCCCGGGCGGGCCGCAGGCACCGCTCACCGAGCGCGGCGCCCGCACCAGGGAGCGCCTCCTCGCCGCCGCGCGCGAGGTGTTCGAGGAGCGCGGGTTCCTGGACACCCGCGTCGCGCACATCACCCGGCACGCCGGGGTCGCGTACGGCTCCTTCTACACCTACTTCCCGTCCAAGGAGGCGGTGTTCCTGGAGGTCGCCGACCGGCTGTTCGCGGACATGACCGAGCACGCCCTCGAACCGGCGGCCGGCCCGTCCCCCGCCGACCGCGTCCGCCGCGCCAACCGCGCCTACTACGAGGGCTACCTGCGCAACGCGAAGATGATGGCGATCATCGAGCAGGTCGCGACGTTCAACGGCGAGTTCCAGGAGATGCGGCGCAAGCACCGGGCCGCCTCCACGGCGCGGTCGGCGAAGGCGATCGAGCGCTGGCAGCGGGCGGGGCTCGTGCCCGCCGACCTCGACCCCGAGCTCGCGGCCGGGGCGCTCGCCACGATGGTCGACCACTCGCTGTACCTGTGGCTCGTCCAGGGGGACGACGCCGACGCCGGACGCCTTCTCGATACCCTCGACGCCCTCACCGTCCGAGCCCTCGGCCTGCCGACCTGAAGGAGACCCGTGGCCCCTCTCGACCCCTCCCCCACGTCCTTTTCCGCTCGGCACGGGGCCCGCGCATGAGCGCCCCGGACGCCGCGCTCGCCGCCCGCCTCGGCACGCCCGTGTCGGGCCTCGTCCGGCTGTCGGGCGGCGCCAGCCGCGAGACCTGGGCGTTCGACGCGGACGGCCGCCCGCTGATCCTGCGCCGCGACCGGCCCGGGTCCCTCGACCCCGCCGCGCTGCCGCGCGAGGCCGCCCTGCTGGCCTCCGCCGCGGCGGCCGGCGTGCCCGTCCCCGAACTCGTCGACCACGGCGACGACCTGGGCGGCGTCCCCTTCCTGATCATGGGGCGGCTGTCCGGCGAGACGATCCCCCGGCGGCTGCTGCGCGACGAGCGGTTCGCGGCCGTGCGCGGCCGCCTCGCCCGCGACCTGGGCGGCATCCTGGCGCGGCTGCACACGATGGAGCCCGTCCCCGGCCTGTCCGACGAGGACCCGCTCGCCCTGCTCGTCGCGATCTACGAGGACCTCGGCGAGCCGCGTCCCGCCGTCGAGCTCGCCCTGCGCTGGCTGCGCGACAACCGCCCGCCCGCGTCCGGCCGCCGCACGGTCGTGCACGGCGACTTCCGCAACGGCAACCTGATGATCGACGCGGACGGGGTGACGGGCGTCCTCGACTGGGAGCTCACCCACCTCGGCGACCCGGCCGAGGACCTCGGCTGGCTGTGCGTGAAGGCGTGGCGCTTCGGCTCCCCGCACGCGGCGGGCGGCTTCGGCTCCCGCGAGGACCTCCTCGCCGGCTACGCCGAGGCGGGCGGCACCCCGCCCACCCCCGAGGAACTCCGCTGGTGGGAGGTCTACGGCACCCTGCGCTGGGCGATCCTGTGCCGGCACCAGGCCGAGCGCTTCCTGAGCGGGACGGACACGTCCATCGAGTTCGCCGCCCTCGGGCGGAGGGTCTGCGAGCAGGAGCACGACCTCCTCCTGGCGCTCGGGCTGACCGAGCCGATGACCGTCCAGGACCCGCTGGAGACCGCCCAGGCCACCGCGACGCCGCCCCATGACCGCCCTGACGCGGCCACCCTGATCGAGGCCGTGGGCGCGTTCCTCAAGGAGGCTGAGCAACCCGACGAACGGCTCCGCTTCCACGCACGCGTGGCCATGTCCGTGCTCCGCATCGCGCGCCGCGAGATCCTCCTGGCCGACGCGCACAAGGCCGCCCACCGCGAGCGCCTGGCCGCGCTCGGCTGCGACACCGACGCCGACCTTGCGAAGGCGATCCGCGAAGGCGCCCTGGACGACCGGAGGGACGAGGTGGTCGCCGCGGTGCGGGCCTCCGTCGTGGACAAGCTCACCGTGGCCAACCCCGGCCACCTGGCCCTTCCCGGCTGACGAACCAAAGCTCCTGGCGGTGCGTCAATTGAATTGAACACACCGTAAGGAGCAAAATTGATCCGTCCCTTTCGCGCCGTGGCCGTCCTCATGCTGGGCGCCGGCCTCGTGCTGACCGGCTGCCAGGTCAACAGCCACACGTGCCGGAACGGCGAGTGCCACGTCACCACGACCGGGACCAACAACGCCAACCCCCTGGAGATCAACGACTGGGAGATCCGGGTCACCGCCCTCTCCGCCGACTCGGCCACCTTCAGCGTGGACCGCTCGCGCAGGGTCGAGATCCCGGTGGGCCAGTCCGCACGGGTCGGCCGCACCACGATCACGGTCACCTCGATCGAGGGCGAGACGATCAAGTTCGACATCGAGTAACGACGTACATCCGTGGGACGCCCAGGAGGTCGACCTAGACCCCGAGGCAACGACCCGGAACATGATCCGGCGGCGGACGAAGAGGGGGCGTCCGCCGCCGGATCACGTTCCGAGCAGGCGATCCGCGGCGTGTGAGGGGTTTGTGAGCGGGGCGCGGCAGCCTCGGGCGCATGGATTACGCGTTCCAGGCGGAGAGCCTGGTCAAACGGTTCGGGGCCACTACCGCCCTGGCCGGAGTGGAGCTCATGGCACGGCCGGGCACTGTGCTCGGTGTCCTCGGGCCTAATGGCGCTGGGAAGACTACGGCGGTGCGGATTCTGGCGACGCTGCTGCGGCCCGACGCGGGCCGGGCGGAGGTCTGCGGGCTGGACGTCGTGCGGGACGCCGCCGAGGTGCGGGAGAGGATCGCCCTCACCGGGCAGTACGCGTCCGTGGACGAGGATCTCACCGGCATGGAGAACCTCGTCCTCATCGGGCGGCTCCTCGACATGCGCAAGGCCGAGGCGCGGGCCCGCGCCGCCGAGCTGCTGGAGCGGTTCGAGCTGTCGGAGGACGCCGGGCGCCGGGTGGCCACCTACTCCGGCGGGATGCGGCGCAGGCTCGACCTCGCCGCGAGCATGGTCGGGCGGCCCGCCGTGATCTTCCTGGACGAGCCGACGACCGGCCTCGACCCCGGCCGGCGGGAGGAGGCGTGGCGGCTGATCCGGTCGATGACCCGCGACGGCGGGACGGTCCTGCTGACCACCCAGTACCTGGAGGAGGCCGACGCGCTCGCCGACGAGATCACCGTCATCGACCGCGGAGCGGTCATCGCGTCCGGCACGCCCGCCGAGCTGAAGCGGGTCACCGGCGGGCAGACGATCGTCGTGCGGCCCCGCGATCCGGGACGGCTCATCGAGGTCGCCGCGATCCTGAACGCGGTGTCGGGCCGTGCCGCCGAGACGCCGCGCAGGGACGTGGTGGGCGTGCCGGTCGGCGGAGACGGGGAGCGCGCGTTCGCCGAGACCGTGCAGCGGCTGGCGGCCGCCGGGATAGGCGTCGCCGAACTGTCGCTCCGCCTGCCCAGCCTCGACGAGGTCTTCCTCACGCTCACCGGCCACCGCGCGGAGAAGGAGGCGGCATGAGCGAGCCAGAGGGGCGAGGCGCCGTCTTGACCGAGGAGCGCCGGGAGTGGGGGACGAGCCAGGGAAGGCGGCCGGAACGGGGTCATCGGCTGGCGCGGCACAGCCTGCTGCTGGCGGGGCGCAGCCTGACCAAGACCCGGCGGAACCCGGGGCTGCTCAGCGACGCGCTGTTCATGCCGATCCTCTTCCTGCTGCTGTTCGTCTACCTGTTCGGCGGCGCGGTCGCCGGATCGACGCGGGAGTACCTGCAGTACGTCTTTCCCGGCGTCCTGGTGATGACGCTGCTGCTGGTGGGGATGCTGTCGACCGGCCTCAGCATCAACACGGACATCAAGAAGGGCGTGTTCGACCGGTTCCGGAGCCTGCCGATCGGGCGGTCCGCGCCGCTCACCGGCATCGTGCTGGGCGATCTGATCCGCTACGTCGTGGCGGCCTGCGTGCTGTTCGCGACCGGTTACCTGATGGGGTTCCGGGTCGAGACCGATGCGGCGTCGGCGGTGGCGGCGGTCGCGCTGTCGACCGCGCTGGGCTTCGCGCTGGGCTGGGTCAACGTCCTCATCGGGGTGCTGATCAAGGAGGAGGTCATCGTGCAGACGGTGGCGTTCCTCGGGATCTTCCCGCTGGCGTTCGGGACGGACATGGTCGTCCCGGCCGAGACGCTGCCGGGCTGGTTGCGGGCGTGGGTCGAGGTCAATCCGGTCAGCGACGCCGTGGACGCCTCGCGCGGGCTCCTGCTCGGCGGGCCCGTCGCCGGTCCGGCGACGGCGACGCTGCTGTGGTCGGCGGGGTTCCTCGCCGTGTTCTGCCCCCTGGCCGTGTACGCCTACCGGCGCCGCGCCTGATCCCCCTGTAGCTGATCGCCGAGCAGGGCGAGTGCTCCTGGGACGTCCAGGCTGCCGCCGCGGTCGCGGGCGGCGCGGTAGGCGCGCTCGCCGAGCGTCCGGCGCAGCGGCCGGGTCACCAGCACGACGTCGGGGTTGTGCGCGTCCGGCGCCCCGCGCAGCACGGCCGCCGCGCCGAGCAGTGCCGCCGCCGCCCGCGGGTCGGCGGCGGCGCGCAGCCGGGCGGTCGCGTAGCCGGCGACGGCGGCGATCGGGATGTCCGGTGCACCGACCGCGAGGGTGAGAGCGGTGCGCAGGTGCCGCCGCGCCGCGTCCGGGTCGTCGCGGTCGAGCGCCAGCTGGCCCCGCGCGGCCTCCAGCAGCGAGCGGTACTGCGGGTAGGACGGGACGCGGTCGAGTTCGCGCTCGGCGGCGTCGTACTCCTCAAGGGCCTCGGCCGTGGAACCGGCGTGGCGGGCGAGGTCCCCCAGGGCGAGCCGGACGGGCACCAGGTGGCGCGCCGGCGTCCCGGCGCCCGGGGCGACCATCGCGGCGAGTTCATCCCGCGCCCGTGCCACGTCGCCCGACCTGGCGCGGGCGACGGCGAGCATGACCCGCTGCATGCCGGCGTCGTCCTGTCCCAGCGTGCGCAGGAGCCCGATGGCCTCCTCCAGCGTGGCGATGGCCTCGCCGAACCGTCCGGAGACGGTCTGCGCGTCGGCCGCGAAGGTGAGCGTGAGCGCCAGCCCGGCCCGCTCCCCGGCCTCGCGGAACCCGGCCTCCGCAGCGGTGATGTCCTCGTGGGCCGCGTCCATCTCGCCCCCGTTGCCGTTGAGCATCGCCCGCGTCAGATACAGCGTCGCCCGCGTCCACGGGTCGGGCTCGGGCAGCCGGCGGTCGATCGCGGCCAGGCCGCCCGCGTTGTCGCCGGTGAGCAGCGCGGCGGCGGGTTCGGCCAGCGCGGCCAGGGGGTGCGCGGCCCGCTCGGGAAGCCGGCCGATGAGCGGGTCGTCGCGGGCGTCGCCGCCCGACATCACGGTGTGGAACAGGTAGCCGCCGAGCGCGGCCGCCTCCGCGTCCCCGGGGACGGTCCCGCGGCCCGGCACGTGCAGCGCGGTCCGCAACCGCCGCGCCGCCTCGGCGTGGTCACCCTGGATCATCCAGAACACCGCCAGCGCCGCGCCGAGGCGCACGGCGGTCCCGGCGTCGCCGCGCTCAGTGGCGAACTGGAGCGCGGCGAGGAGGTTGTCGCGCTCAGCAGCCAGCCGGGGGATCCATTCGAGCTGCTCGGGACGGCGCAGCCGCGGTTCGGCCCGTTCGGCCAGCTCCAGGAAGCACGCGGCGTGCGCGGCCCGGACCCGCCCGGTCTCCCCGGCCTCGGCAAGCCGCTCCCGCCCGTACTCCCGGATGGTCTCCAGCATGCGGAAGCGCGGCTCGGCGCCCTCGACGGCCTGGAGCAGCGACCGGTCGGCCAGCGATTCGAGGACGTCCAGCGCGTCCGGACGGCCGGTGACGCGGGCGGCGGTGTCCGGGGTGATCGTGCCGGGGAACTCCGCGAGCCGCTCGGCGAACCGGCGCTCCGCGTTGTCCAGCAGGTTCCAGCTCCACGCGACGACCGCCCGCAGCGTCCGGTGCCGCGCGAGCGCCGTGCGGTTCCCGCCGTTCAGCAGCCGGAACCGGTCGCCGAGCCGGGCGGCGAGCTGGTCCAGCGGCATCGAGCGCATCCTGGCCGCGGCGAGCTCGATCGCCAGCGGGAGGCCGTCCAGCCGCCGGCAGATCTCCGCGATGGTCCTGGGGTCGCCGGTGAACCCCGGCCGGACGGCCGCGGCGCGCTCGGCGAACAGCGCGGCGGCCGCCGGGACGCCGAGCGGCGGCACGGGGCACAGCGCCTCGCCGTCGACCCCGAGGCGCTCCCGGCTCGTGGCGAGGACCCGCAGGCCGGGGCAGGTGCCGAGCAGCTCGCCCGCCAGCCGCGCGGCGGCCTCCACCACGTGCTCGCAGTTGTCCAGGACGATCAGCGTCTCGTCGGCCGACAGCGCCTCGGCCAGGGTGGTGCCGTCCCGCAGGCCGAGCACGCCCGCGACCGCCCGGGGCACCTCCACAGGCTCGTCGACCGGTGCCAGCTCCACGACCCACACCCCGCCCGGGAACCGCCCGGCCAGCTCCGTCGCGACCGTGGTGGCGAGCCGGGTCTTCCCCGCGCCGCCGGCTCCGACGAGGGTGACGAGCCGCCCTTCCCAGAGGCGCCGCGCGACCCACGCGCGCTCCTCCTCCCGGCCGACGAAGCTGGTCACCGCCGCCCGCAGGTTCCCGCGCACCCGGTCCTGGGGGACGGCCCGCAGAACGGCCAGGTACGCGTCCTGCAACTCGCGTCCAGGGTCGGTGCCCAGCTCCTCGGCCAGGACGCCCCGGAACCTCTCGAACACCGCGAGCGCCTCGGCGGACCGTCCCGCCCCGTGCAGGGCCTCGACCAGCAGGACGCGGAGCCGCTCCCGCAGCGGGTGCCGCGCCGCCAGCTCCTCCAGCTCCGCCACCAGCGGCCCGGGGGCGGCGCCCGCGGCCAGCTCGGCGGACATCCGGTCCTCCGTCGCCGACAGCCGCAGCGCCTCCAGCCGGACGGCCGCGGCGTCCGCGAACGGCGCACCGGCCGCGTCCGCGAGAGCGTCCCCGCGCCAGAGGTCCAGGGCGTCCCGCAGCAGCGGCAACGCGAGACGGGGGTCTCCGGCCCGCAGCGCTTCGCCGCCGTTCCTGGCCAGCCGCTCGAACTCCGCCGCGTCCACGGACTCGACGTCGAGAGCGTAGCCCCCGGGAACCGAACGCAGCGGCCCCGCGGGCAGGCACCGCCGCAACCGCGAGACGAGCGCCTGCAACGCGTGCACCCGGTCCTTGGGTCCGCCGTCCGGCCACAGCGCCTCCACGAGGGCGTCGGCGGTGACCGTCCGCCCCGCTTCCAGCGCCAGCCTGGTCAGCAGCACCCGCAGCCGCGCCCCGCCGACCACGATGTCCTCGCCCCGGTCCGTCACGACCAATGGCCCAAGGACTCCGACCCGCATTCATCCATAGTGCCGGAAGGAGCGGCGGGTCGGCGGACGCCTCAGAAGCCGCCGGCCCGGCCGGCCGGGCCGGAGTCCCGCGCTCCCGGCCGGAGGTCAGGGCCGGAGGGACGCGTTGAGGCGGGCGGCCTGGCGGGTCAGGTGGCCCCGTTCGGCGAGGGTGGGGGCCTTGCGGGCCGCCTCCGCGTACAGGCGCGCCGCCGTCACCGGGTCGCCGTCGCGTTCGTGGAGGTACGCCGCCACGGCGGTGTAGCGGGGCAGGGAGTCGTCCAGCTCCGCCAGGGCCTTCAGGCCGGCGCGCGGGCCGTCCGCCTCGCCCACGGCCACCGCGCGGTTGAGCCGGACGACCGGGCTGCCCGTCAGGCGCACGAGTTCGTCGTACCACTCGACGATCTGCACCCAGTCGGTCTCCTCGGCGGCGAGCGCGTCGGCATGGAGGGCGGCGATGGCGGCCTGGGCCTGGAATTCGCCCAGCCGGTCGCGGGCCAGGGCGGCCTGGAGGATCTCGATGCCCTCGGCGATCAGGCCGGTGTCCCAGCGGCTCCGGTCCTGGTCAGCGAGCGGCACGAGGCCGCCGTCGGGTGCGGTGCGGGCGGCGCGCCGGGCGTGGTGGATCAGCATGAGGGCGAGCAGCCCCGCCACCTCGGGGTGGTCGATCACCGCGGCGAGCTGCCTAGTCAGCCGGATCGCCTCTGCGGCCAAGTCGACGTCCCCGGAGTAGCCCTCGTTGAACACCAGGTAGAGGACGCGCAGCACTGTCCCGACGTCGGCCGGCCGGTCGAACCGCACGCCGGAGACGGTGCGCTTGGCGCGGCTGATGCGCTGCGCCATGGTCGCCTCGGGCACCAGGTACGCCTGGGCGATCTGCCGGGTGGTCAGCCCGCCCACGGCGCGCAGCGTGAGCGCGACCGCCGACGACGGCGTCAGCGACGGGTGCGCGCACAGGAAGTAGAGCTGGAGCGTGTCGTCCACGCCGGACGCGGGACCCGGCGGCGGCTCCTCCTCGACGGCGTCCTCGCGGCGGCGGCGGGCGGTCTCCGCCTTGGTCGCGTCGAGGAACTTGCGCCAGGCGACGGTGATCAGCCAGCCCTTGGGGTCGCGGGGCGGGTCGTCCGGCCAGACCCGGATCGCCTCGACCAGCGCGTCCTGTACGGCGTCCTCGGCCGCCGCGAAGTCGGCTCCGCGGCGGACGAGGATCGCCAGGACGTGCGGGGTGAGGCTGCGCAGCAGAACCTCGTCCACCTGCGACGTCACTCCGTGATGGTGGGCGGCGCGGTGAAGATCGGGCGCAGCTCCAGCCACTCGTGGATCGGCTTGCCGCCCGCGCCGGGCGCGGCCGACAGCTCCCCGGCCAGTTCGAGCGCGCGCTCGTAGGAGTCGACGTCGATCACCATCCACCCGGCGATGAGGTCCTTGGTCTCGGGGAACGGCCCGTCGGTGACCGGCGGGCGGCCTTCGCCGTCGTACCGCACCCACGTCCCCTCAGGCGCGAGCGCCCGCTCGTCGACGAACTCGCCGGTCTCCTGCAGCCGGGTCGCGAAGTCCGCCATGTACTGGATGTGGGCGGAGATCTCCTCCGGCGTCCACTTCTCCATCGGCACGTCGTTGACCGCCGCCGGGGCGCCGCGGTAGTGCTTCAGCAGCAGGTACTTGGCCATCGTGCATCTCCTCGGTGTCGGAGCGGCCCTCCCGGCCGCCTTCGCCACGGAGACGAAGCCGGCCGCGGGTTCTCGACATCGGCACCAGATTTTTTTCGCAGCCGTCCGTCCATGATGCCCGGCTGAGGGGATCAGGGGCGTCTGCGTCGGCGGATCCACCTCCACGAGCACATGATCAAGTTCATGAGCAGCGCGAACGACACCCACTGGAGGAACTCCCGCTGCGAGGGGACGCCGGAGTCGTAGCCGAAGATGAGAGCCGCGACACCGGTGCCCACGAAGATCGAACCGACGAGCATGGTGCCGATGGAATGGAAGTACTGGTCGAAGCAGCGCTTCCGGAAGTCGGGCTCCCCCCGCCTCGGCGGGGAGCGCAACCCCCTTACGCCCACACCGACCGCGGCCACACCACACAGAGTGAAGAACGCGTGCATGAAGGTGGTCCACACGGCGTGCCCCTTCGCTCCCGTGCATTCTCCGGTGTCGCGTCACGGGCTGCAAGGCGGTGGTTGACCTCAAGCTTGGTTCAGGAAATAGCGTCGCGGGCGCTGGACATCTACGGAAGGGGCCGCGATGGCACGGCTTGATCTTGGGCCCGTCGGGGTGACGCTCGACGTGCGGGACGGGGGCGGGCATCTCGATGACGCCGTCCTGCTGGAGAAGCTCGGGTACTCGGCGATCTGGATCGCGGGTGGGCAGCTCTCGACCCTGGACCCGTTGCGGGACGTCGTCCGGGCGACCGGGACGGTCCAGGTCGGCAGCGCGATCATTCCGGCGCGGGTGCACCCGGCCGAAGACGTGGTCGCGTTCCGCGCGGAGGTGGAGGCCACCGATGCGGGACGGCTGATCACCGGGCTGGGCGGGGTGCAGGGCGCCCGGCCGCTGCGGACCATGAACGAGTACCTCGATCACCTGGACGCGGCCGACCCGCCGGTGCCGGCGGAGGCCCGAATGCTGTCGGCGCTGGGACCGCGGATGCTGGAGCTGGCCCGCGACCGGGCGGCGGGCGCGCTGACGCTCCTGGTCAACCCGGAGTACACCGCGCACGCGCGAGAGATCCTGGGCTCCGAGGCGACCATGGCCGTGATGGAGTACGTCGTCCTCGAAAGCGATCCGCAGCGGGCCAGGGACACGGTCCGCGGCCCCATCGGGTTCCTGACACAGGTCGGCGGCTACCCGCAGAACCTCCGCCGGATGGGCTTCACCGAGGACGACATCGCAGGGCCCAGCGACCGCCTGCTCGACGACCTGGTCGCCTGGGGCGACGTCGACGCGGTCGCCGCGCGGGTGAAACTTTACCTGGACGCGGGCGCCGACCAGGTCGTCCTCTCCGTGCAGCCCACCGACCCGGACGCCGTGCCCCACGCGGAGTGGCGCGCACTGGCCGGCGCCCTCATCGGCTGAGGTCAGGCTTCTTCGGGGTCGCGGCCCACGGCGTGGCGGCCGCCGTCCACGGGGAGGACGGCGCCGTTGACGAAGCTCGTTTCGTCCGAGAGCAGGTAGGCGACGACGGCGGCGACCTCGTCCGGGCGTCCGACACGGCCGACCGGGTGGAGCAGGCGCATCTCGTTCTCGATGCGCGCTGCCTCCTCCGGGGCCTGGCCTCCAAGGAACGTCTCGTAGCGTTCCGTCGTGATCGAGCCGAGCGCCACGGCGTTGGTGCGGATTCCGTGCGGGCCGTGGTCGACGGCCAAGGCCCGCGTGAGGGCCTCGGTGGCCGCCTTCGCCGTCGCGTACGGCAGGGAGCCGCGCACCGGCCGCTGCGCCTGGTGGGACGACACGTTCACGATGGCGCCGCCCGTCCCCGCGTCCCGGAAGCGGCGGACGGCGGTCACGCACCCGACCACGGCCGGGTTGAGGTTCAGCCCGATCAGGTCGAGGAGTTCACTGGCGGACGGGTCCACCACGTCGCGGAACACGGCGGCGTTGTTGACCCAGCCCGCGAGCGTCCCCGCCTCCTGAGCCAGGTCGGCGGCCCGGTCCGCGACGCTCTCGTCCGCGGCGTTGCCCACGACCGGCGTCACATCGGGGTTGGCGTTGGCCCACTCGACCGCGGCCGGGTCCAACTCGATGACGACGACCTTCCCGCCGTCGGCCAGCAGGCGTTCGACGATGGCGCGGCCGACGCCGCGTCCGCCGCCGGTCACCACGTAGGACTTGCTCACGTTCGCCCTCCTCGTTGGTCCCTCCGATCTTCCGGGGCGGCGCGGCCCTGTGCCAGGCTTGCGGCGTGATCTTGGTGCGGCGGGTGTGGCTGATCAGGCATGGGCAGAGCGAGTCGAACGCGGGGCTGCCGACGAACGGGCCGGGGGCGTCGCCGCTGACCGGACTCGGGCGGCGGCAGGCGGCGCGGATGGCCGCGGCGTTCACCGCGCCGCCCGACCTCATCGTCGGTTCGCCTTTCATCCGCGCGCAGCAGACCGCGGAGCCGACCGTCGAGCGGTTCCCCGAGGTGCCGTACGAGGAGTGGCCCGTCCAGGAGTTCACGTTCCTGGGCCGGCTGCACAGTCCGCAGACCACCGGGGAGCAGCGGCGGCCCTACGCCGAGGAGTACTGGGAACGGCTCGACCCCGCCTACGTCCACGGCCACGACGGGGAGTCCTTCCAGGCGCTCATCGCGCGCGCCCGCGCCCTGCTCGACCGGCTCGCCGAACGGCCCGAGGACGGCCTGATCGCGGTGTTCACGCACGGCGTCTTCATGAAGGCCGTGATGTGGTCGCTGCTGACCGGCGTCACCGACCCCGACGCCGCGGCGATGCGGAGCTTCCGTGACTTCCTCGGCGCGTGCGACGTCCCCAACTGCTCCGTCATGGAGCTGTGGCGGCCGAGCGGCACCCAGGGCTGGCGCGTAGTCGGCGGCGGGACGCTGCACCTGGACGAGACGTCCACCACCCAGCAACCCGCCTCCCCCGCCCGCTTCGACTAGCGGTCGGCACCTCGTTGACTTGCGGCGTGTTGCCCTTATGGAGCGC
>NZ_SMKM01000072.1 GCF_004348665.1 Actinomadura sp. GC306
GAACTCGTCCACGACACCCGGGAGGACTGGCGGCCCGCGGGCACCCACGCGGGCCTGCCCCGCCGGGTGCGGCAGGAGAGCCTGGCCCCGCAGCTGCGCAAGCGGCCCCCGCCGCCCCCGCCCCGCGTCGGCGGCGGCGTGTCCGGGAGCATCGCACGCTCGCCCGAGGAGGCGCGTTCGCTGATGGCATCGATACAGCAGGGATGGCGGCGCGGGCGCGCGTCGGACGTGGGCGACGAAGGGGAGCGATGATGCACAACACCGCGGCCGGTGAGCTGAACTGGCTGCTCAACGACTTCGCCGGGCGGGTGGCGGCGGTGCGGCAGGCGGTGATCCTGTCCCGGGACGGCCTCGCCGTCGCGGCGTCCACCGAGCTGGCCCGCGAGGACGCCGAGCACCTGTCCGCGCTGGCGTCCGGCGTGCAGAGCCTCGCGCGCGGCGCGGGCCGCCACTTCGCCGGCGGGAACGTGCGCCAGACCATCATCGAGATGGACGCGCTGCTGCTGTTCGTGACGGCCGCCGGGGACGGCACCTGCCTCGCGGTGCTGGCCGACGCGGAGGCCGACGCCGGCCTCGTCGCCTACGAGATGGCGGTGCTGGTCAAGCGGGTCGGCCAGCACCTGCAGGCGAGCCCCAGGTTCGGAGCCGAGCACGAGACGGTGGGTGAGGGCTTCGGAGGCGCCGGGGGGACCTCGCCGCGGAGCCGGTGAGCGGCGATGGGCTCCGGAGAGCGGTGGCTGGACCGGGACGCCGGTCCGCTCGTGCGTCCGTACGCCCTGACCCGGGGGCGGACCCGTCCCGAGGGCGGGGACTTCGAGCTGATCTCGGTGGTGGCGGCGACCGGCGTCCCGCCGGGCGACCGGCTGCGCTACAGCCCCGACCACGTCCGGGTGCTGCGCGCCTGCGCGGAACCGGTCCCGGTCGTGGAGCTGTCGGCCGGGCTGGGCCTGCCGATCGGGGTCGTCCGCGTCCTGCTGGGCGACCTGCGGGACGAGGGGCTCATCGCGCTGGTCGCCGAAGTGGAGGCCGGGCGGGGGCGCCGTCCCCCGAACGGAGTGCTGCGGGAGGTGTTGGATGGCCTACGCGCCCTCTGAGGGGGCAGGGCTGAGCGCCCGTCCCCTCGTCACGACGAAGATCCTGATCGCCGGCGGGTTCGGGGTCGGCAAGACCACGATGGTCGGCTCGATCAGCGAGATCCGGCCGCTGCACACCGAGGAGCCGCTGACCGACCGCGGCGTCGGCGTGGACGACGTGTCCGGCATCGGCGCGAAGACGACCACGACCGTCGCGATGGACTTCGGGCGGATCACCCTGTCGGACCAGCTGCTGCTGTACCTGTTCGGCACGCCCGGCCAGGAGCGGTTCTGGTTCATGTGGGACGAGCTGGCCTCCGGCGCGATCGGCGCCGTCGTGCTGGCCGACACGCGGCGGCTGACCGGCAGCTTCGCCGCCATCGACTACTTCGAGCGGCGCGGCGTCCCGTTCGTGGTGGCCGTGAACTGCTTCGGCGGCCGGCGCACGCACCGGCCCGAGGACGTCGCGATCGCGCTCGACCTCGATCCGGGCGTCCCGGTGCTGCTGTGCGACGTCCGGCGCCGCGAATCGTCCAAGGAGGTTCTGGTGGCGCTGATGGAGCACGTCCTGACCTGGCCCGACTCGCGGGAGGCGCCGGATGTCCCACGTCCGACTGATCGCCGGGAAGCCGCGACGTAGTAGAGTCCCGCACACCCCCGTACTCCACGCATCGGGAGGTTTCCCCCGCATGTTCCGCCTCCGAGTGCCGAGGCAGTGATGGCCGCACCCCGTTTCTCCTCCATCCGGACCAGGATCACGCTGCTGGTCCTCGTGCCGCTGCTGGCGTTGACGTCGCTGTGGGTCTTCGTCACCGGCATGACCTACGGCGACGCGGACCGGCTGCTGGAGGCGAGGAACTTCCAGCAGAACTCCCTGCTGCCCACGCAGCGGCTCGTCAACGGCCTGCAGAAGGAGCGGCGGCTGTCGATGGCCTGGCTCGGCGACGCGCGGGCGGCTAGCGCGGACGAGATCCGGGCGCAGCGCGCGGTCACCGACAAGGCGGCCGCGGAGGTCCGCGCCGGCAGCCGCGACCAGGGCATGCGCGAGACGCTCGTGCCCGAGGTGGTCACCCGGATCGACGGGCTCATCACGAGGCTCGGCGGGCTGGACGCGCTGCGCCGCAGCGTCGACGGCCGCGCCGCCGGGCGCGGCCACGTGCTGCGCGAGTACAACGAGCTCGTCGACGCCGGCTTCGCGATCTACAGCGCGACCGCGCCGTCGGACGGCTCGATCACCGCCCGCGCCCGCACGCTCACCTCGTTCGGCCGCGCCCGCGAGTACATGGCGCGCGAGGACGCCCTGCTGACCGGAGCGCTCGCCGCGGGCCGCATCTCGCCCGCCGAGCGCGCCGAGTTCGCCAAGCTCGTCGGGGCGCACCACATGATCCACGGGGACAACGCCCGCGACCTGCCCCCCGAGTTCCACGCCCGCTACGAGCGGCTGATGGAGACCGCGCCCTTCCGGCAGATGATGCGGATGGAGAACGAGGTCATCCACGGTGCCGAGCCGCCCGCCGCGGTCGCCGAACGCGGCAACGCCGCCGGCGGCACGCCCCAGGAGGGCCCGCAGGCCGGCGCGCGGGAGGTGACGGTCATCGAGCCCGCCGCCTGGAGCAGCGCCAGCACCACCGTGAACGACCAGCTCTTCGAGCTGGAGAACGACGTCCTCGACTCCGTCGCCGCACACGCCCGGAGCATCGCGCTCGGCACGTTCACCCGGCTCGCCATCGCCGGCGGGCTGGGGCTGGTCGCGATCCTGCTGTCGTCGTTCTTCGCCGTCCGGGTCTCCCGGCGGCTGGTCCGCGAGTGCCGCGCGCTCGCCGGCGGCGTGGTCGAGTTCACCCAGGAGCGGCTGCCGAGGCTCGTGGACCGGGTCCGCGCCGGGCGGCCCGCCGAGCCCGAACCGGCGCCCGAGGTCGAGTACCGCATCAACGAGATCCGGCAGATCGCCGACTCGTTCGACCGCGCCCGCGAGGCCGTCGTCCGGTCCGCCGAGGGCGAGGCCGCGGCCCGCCGCGGCATCAGCGAGGTGTTCGTCAACCTCGCGCGCCGCAACCAGGCGCTGCTGCACCGCCAGCTCAGCCTCCTGGACTCCATGGAGCGCCGCACCGAGGACCCCTCGGAGCTGTCGGACCTGTTCCGCCTCGACCACCTCGCGACCCGCATGCGCCGGCACGCCGAGGGCCTGGTGATCCTCGCGGGCAAGACGGCCGGCCGCGGCTGGCGCCGCCCGGTGCCGCTGGTGGACGTCGTCCGCGGCGCCGTCGCCGAGGTCGAGGACTACCCGCGCGTCCGGGTGCAGCCGCTGCCGCGCGTCGCGCTGCTCGGCTCCGCCGTCGCCGACGTCATCCACCTGCTGGCGGAGATCGTGGAGAACGCCACGACGTTCTCGCCGCCGCAGTCGCCGGTCCGGGTCAGCGGGCACGCGGTCGCCAACGGCTTCGCGATCGAGGTCGAGGACCGCGGCCTCGGGATGACCGAGGAGGCGCTGCGCGCCGCCAACGCGCGGCTCGCCCGGCCGCCGGAGTTCGACCCGTCCGACAGCGCCCAGCTCGGGCTGTTCGTCGTGGCGCGGCTCGCGCAGCGGCACGGCATCCAGGTCACGCTCCGCCAGTCCCCGTACGGCGGGACGACCGCGATCGCGCTGATCCCGGCCGCGCTGATCGTGGACGAGCCCGCACCCGAGCCGGCCGTGCGCCGCCCCACCGGGCCGATGCAGACGCTCTCCGGCGCGGCCCCGGCCCTGTCGGCCTCCGGATCGGCGTCCGCGCCGAACCCCCGGGCGGCGTCCGCGCTGCCCGCGGCCGACCCCGGCGTCGTCCGCCTCGTCGAGGCGGAGCCCGCCGAACCGGAGCAGGACCGGGAGCGGGAGCCGGAGCGACGCGCGGCCGACCCCGTCCCGGCGAGCACGGACGCGCCCGCGGAGCCCGCGCCGCCGCTGCAGCCGGGCGGGCTGCCCAGGCGCAGGCGGCAGCAGCACCTGGCGCCCCAGCTCAAGCAGCGGGTGGACGAGCACCTCGCCGCCCAGGGCCAGGCCCCGCCCGTCGAGGACCCGCCGCCGGCCGAGCCGGCACCGCCGCGGCCCGCCGCCGTGCCGATGTCCGCGCCCGTCCCGCCGGACGAGGCCCCGGCCCCGGCCCCGGCCCCGGCCGCGGCCGGGGAAGGCGCACCCGCGCCCGGGACCGTTCCGGACGACGACGAGGCGGCACGCTCCCCCGAAGCGCTCAAATCGATGATGTCCGCCATGCAGCGTGGCTGGCAGCGTGGCAGGCAGGACGCGGCCGACGCGGAGGCCGCGCGCGACCCAGCCGACCAGGAGGACGACACCCCATGACAGAGGCCCAGTACACCGGCGCCGAGGTCCCGGGCGGAGGCGGTGAGCTGGACTGGCTCCTCGACAGCCTGGTCCAGCGGGTCGCCCCGGTGCAGAACGCGGTGGTGCTGTCGGGCGACGGCCTGAAGATCGCCGCCTCCAGCGGGCTGGCCCGCGAGGAGTCCGACCACCTGAGCGCGGTGGCCGCGAGCTTCCAGAGCCTCGCCCGCGGCGCGGGGGAGTCGTTCGGCGGCGGACCCGTGCGGCAGACGATCGTGGAGATGGAATCCTCGTTCCTGTTCGTCACCGCCGCCGGGAAGGGCGCCTGCCTGGCCGTCCTCGCCTCCGCCGACGCCGACCTCGGGGTCATCGCCTACGAGATGGCGATGCTCGTCACCCGGGTCGGGCAGCACCTGTCGGCCCACCCGCGGGTCGCCGCGGCCGAGTCGGGCGGCGTTTGAGGTGGAGGGGCGAGGCGGCGCCTGGTACGACGAGGCCGCGGGCCCCGTCGTCCGCCCGTACGCGCTCACCGGCGGCCGGACGCACTACGACGGCGTCGATTTCGACCTCGTCGCGCTCATCGTGGCGGCGGAGCCCGCCGTGTCCGATGACGACTCCGCCGCACTCCGGGCGTCCCAGTGGTCGCCCGAGCCCGAACATGACATGATCCTCCAGCTTTGCCGCACCCCGTTGTCGGTCGCCGAGATAGCGTCGGATCTGGAACTTCCCCTCGGGGTCGTCCGCGTCCTGCTCGGCGATCTGCTCGACCACGCGCTGATCCAGGTCCGGCGGCCCGCGCCGGTGGCGCAGTTCCCCGGCGAGCGTGTACTCAAGGAAGTGATCGATGGAATCCGTGCGCTCTGACGCGGCGGCCGCCCAGGGCGATTCCGCGCTGACGGTCAAGATCCTCGTGGCCGGCGGCTTCGGCGTCGGCAAGACCACCCTGGTGAGCGCGGTCAGTGAGATCCGTCCGCTGCGCACCGAGGAGGCCCTGACCGAGAAGAGCATCGGGATCGACGACACCACGGCCGTCGCGAACAAGACGACGACGACCGTGGCGATGGACTTCGGGCGCATCACGCTCCCGAACGGACTCGTGCTGTTCGTGTTCGGGACCCCCGGCCAGGACCGCTTCTGGTTCATGTGGGACGAACTGGCCAAGGGCGCGCTCGGCGCCGTCGTCCTGGTGGACACCCGCCGCCTGGCGGACTGCTTCGCCTCGGTCGACTACTTCGAGCGGCGCGGCGTCCCGTTCATCATCGGCGTGAACCGGTTCGACGGCGCGGGCCACCACTCGCACGAGCAGGTGCGCGACGCCCTCGACCTGTCGCCCGACATCCCGGTGATCGACTGCGACGTCCGCGACCGCGAGGACGCCAAGCGCGTCCTCATCACCCTCGTGGAGCACATCATGCGCACCATGAGCGGCCGCCAGACGGTGGCTTATTGAGTTCCCTTGGCGGTCGGGCCTTGGAGGCCCTCCCTTCAACGGGAACTCGGCGCGATCGCTGCATCGCTCCGACTCGCCTAGAGGCTCGCTGCGCGATCAGGTTCCTCGCAGGCTCGGAACCTGCCTTCGGTCGCGATCGCAGGCGTTGAGGTCGGCGCGGGGTTGATGCGTCGGCTGATGTAGTCGGTCTACGGCCCGTGGTCATCACTTCTTGGTGGTGGCTGCGGGCCGTTCTCTTGGGTCCGACTTTGTCTTTTGGGTGGAGAAAGTTCGGGGTTTGTTGGGGAAAGGTCTTCCACTTGCGGCGAAAGGGGGTTACCTTCCTGGCTGAGACCGGGGTCACACGGGCGCCGGTGTCGGGGACTCCGAGGGGACGACGTGATGCGCATGTCGGCTCGTCCGCAGAACGTGCATCAGGCACGGCTGCTGCGGCTGCTGCGTGACGAGGGGCCGCGCTCGCGGGCCGAGCTCGGCGATGTGGTTCGGCTGTCGCGGTCGAAGCTCGCCGTGGAGCTGGACCGGCTGGTCGAGCTCGGGCTCGTGGAGGGCGCGGGGCTGGCGGCGTCCCGCGGCGGGCGGCGGTCGGGGATCGTGCGGCTGTCGCCGGACCTGCGGTTCGTCGCGTTCGACGTCGGCGCCACCTCGATCGACGTGGCGGTCACCGACGGCACGCTGGAGATCCTCGGGCACGTCAGCGAGGAGTGCGACGTCCGGCAGGGCGCGACCGTGGTGCTCGACCGGGCCCTGGACCTGCTCGGCAAGCTGCGCGACGAGGGGCTGATCCCGCAGGTGCACGGCACCGGCATCGGCGTCCCCGGCCCGGTCAGCTTCCGCGACGGCATGCCGGTCGTCCCGCCGATCATGCCCGGCTGGGACCGGTTCCCGGTGCGCGACGCGATCGGCCAGGAGCTGGGCTGCCCGGTCCTGGTCGACAACGACGTGAACCTGATGGCGCTGGGCGAGCTGCACGCCGGGCTGGCCCGCTCGGTGGACGACTTCCTGCTCGTCAAGATCGGCACCGGGATCGGCTGCGGGATCGTCGTGGACGGCGCCATCTACCGCGGCATGTCCGGCAGCGCCGGCGACATCGGCCACATCCGCGTCGACGACGACGGGCCGATCTGCGCGTGCGGCAACGCGGGCTGCCTGGAGGCGTACTTCGGCGGCGCGGCGCTCGCGCGGGACGCCGAGGCGGCGGCCCGGTCGGGCCGGTCGCCGCGGCTCGCCGCCCTGCTGGAGACGCACGGCGCGCTGTCGGGCGCGCACGTCGGCGAGGCCGCCGCCGCCGGGGACCCGGCCGCGGTGCAGCTCATCCGGGAGGGCGGCCGGCATGTCGGGCAGGTGCTCGCCGGGCTGGTCAGCTTCTTCAACCCCGGGCTCGTCATCATCGCGGGCGGCGTCGCCGGGCTCGGCCACGCGCTGCTCGCCGAGATCCGCAGCGTCGTCTACCGCCGGTCCGCGCCGCTCGCGACCGGCAACCTCCCGATCGTGCTGTCGGAGCTCGCCGGGGCCGCCGGCGTGGTCGGCGGCGCCCGCCTCATCAGCGACCACGTCTTCACCGCGTCCTGACCCCCTCTCCCCCCGAGGAGGCCCGATGGGCTCGCCCGAAACCGAACCGCTGCTGCGCATGCGCGGCATCGTCAAGCAGTTCCCCGGGGTCCGCGCGCTGGACGGCGTCGACCTCGACGTGCGGCCCGGCGAGGTGCACTGCCTGCTCGGGCAGAACGGCGCCGGGAAGTCCACGCTCATCAAGGTGCTCGCCGGGGCGCACCAGCCGGACGAGGGCGAGATCGTGTTCGCCGGGGAGCCGGTGCGGCTCGCCGGGCCGGACGCCGCGATGCGCGCCGGGATCGCCACGATCTACCAGGAGCTCGACCTCGTGGACGGGCTGTCGGTCGCGGAGAACATCTTCCTCGGCCACGAGAGGTCCACGCTCGGCTTCACCCGCCGCGGCGACGCCGAGAAGGCCGCGCGCGAGCTGCTCGGCCGGCTCGGGCACCCGGAGATCCCGCCGCGCCGCGAGGTGGGCCGGCTGCCGGCGGCGGGCAAGCAGGTCGTCAGCATGGCCCGCGCCCTGTCGCACGAGGCGCGGCTGCTGGTGATGGACGAGCCGTCCGCCGCGCTCGCCCACGACGAGGTCGGCAACCTGTTCCGCATCATCCGCGAGCTGACCGCCGCCGGCGTCGCGATCGTCTACATCTCGCACCGGCTGGCGGAGATCCGGGAGATCGGCGACCGGGTGACCGTCCTGAAGGACGGCCGGGCCGTCGCGGTCGGGCTGCCCGCCCGGACCACCTCCACCGACGAGATCGTGTCGCTGATGACCGGCCGGGACGTCGAGTACGTGTTCCCGGAGCGGCCCGCCCCCGGCCCGGGGGACGACGCGCCCGAGGTGCTCCGCGTCGAGGACCTGACGCTCCCGGGCTCCTTCGCGGACGTGTCGCTCAGCGTCCGGGCCGGGGAGATCGTCGGGCTCGCGGGGCTGGTCGGGTCCGGCCGCTCGGAGATCCTGGAGACGATCTACGGCGCGCGGCGCCCCGCGCGGGGCCGGGTGCTGGTCGACGGCCGCCCGGTCCGCCCCGGCGACACCCGCGCGGCGGTGCGGCACGGCATGGGCATGGCGCCGGAGGAGCGCAAGAGCCAGGCGCTGCTGCCGAACGAGACCGTCGCCGGGAACGTCACCGTCGCGGGGCTGTCCCGGTACGCCTCGTTCGGCTGGCTCGACCGGCGCCGCGAGGTCGCCGACGTGCGCCGCCAGATCGAGGCGCTCGACATCCGCCCGCCCGACCCGGCGCGCCCGGTCGTGACGCTGTCGGGCGGCAACCAGCAGAAGGTCGTGCTGGCGCGCTGGCTGCTCGGCTCCGCCGGGCTGCGGCTGCTGATCCTGGACGAGCCGACCCGCGGCGTGGACGTCGGCGCGCGCGCCGAGCTGTACGCGGTGATCCGCGAGCTGGCCGGGCGCGGCATCGGGGTGCTGCTGGTGTCCAGCGAGGTCCCGGAGGTGCTGGGCCTCGCCGACCGGGTCCTCGTCGTCCGCGAGGGGCGGATCGTGCACACCGGCGCCGCCGGCGCCCTCGACGAGGCCGCCGTGCTCAACATGATCATGGAAGGGAGCGCCCTGTGACCGAGACGAGCCAGGGGTCCGGGGGATCGGCCCCGCGGACACCGCCGGACGGCAGGGAGGCGGGTGGGCGGGACGGCCGGCTCGTCTCGCTGGCCAAGCGCGTCCCGGTGGGCAAGGTGCCGGGCGGCCCGCGGCCCCCGGCCGGCGCCGGAGCCGCCGCGGTGCGCGGGCCGGGGGAGATCCGGCACCTCGGGCTGGCCGCGGCGCTGGTCCTGCTCGCGGGCGTCGGGCTGGCGACCCAGCCGGAGAACTTCGCCACGTCCGGCAACGTCGTCGCGATCCTGGTGCTCGCCGCGACCATCGGCGTGATCACCGTCGGGCAGACCTTCGTGATCATCGGCGGCGGGATCGACCTGTCGGTCGGCTCGGTGATGGCGCTGGCGTCGGTGTGGGCGACGACCGTGGCGACGCAGTCCTACGGGCCCGGGGTGATGGCGCTGTGCGCGATCCTCGTCGGGACCGGCACGGGCGTCGTCACCGGGCTGCTGATCAGCTACGGGCGGCTCGTGCCGTTCATCGCCACGCTCGCGATGCTCGTCGCCGCACGGGGGCTGGCGCAGCGGATGTCGGACCGCAGGACGCAGCTGATCCGTCCCGAGAACGACGCGCTCGTGTCGCTGTCCACCACGCGGGTGCTCGGGCTGCCGCTCGTCGTGTACATCTTCGCGGCCGTCGCGTTCGCGGGCTGGCTGCTGCTCAACCGCACCACGTTCGGCCGCCGGACGTTCGCGGTCGGCGGCAACCCCGAGGCGGCGCGGCTCGCCGGCATCGACGTCCGCCGGCACACCCTCGCGCTGTACGCGCTGTCCGGGTTCTGCTGCGGCATCGCCGCGATCATCATCATGGCGCGGACCACCACCGGTTCCAGCACCCACGGCGACCTGTACGAGCTGGACGCGATCGCCGCCGTCATCATCGGCGGGACGCTGCTCACCGGCGGGCGCGGCACGGTCGTCGGGTCGATCCTCGGCGTGCTGATCTTCACCCTCATCACCAACCTGTTCATCCTGAACGGCCTGCAGACCAGCGACCAGCTCATCGCCAAGGGCGCGATCATCGTGGCCGCCGTGCTGCTGCAGCGCCGCGGGCTCCGCTCGCCCACCTGACCCCCTTTCCACCACCCCCACCCAGGAGCACGTCATGCGTGAACAGAGCCCACGTCAGCAGGGTCCCCGTCCAAGCCGCCGCAACCTCCTGCTCGGCGGTGCGGCCATCGCCGCCGGCGGCCTCGCCGCGGCCTGCACCAGCAACACCGAGGACGGCGGCTCGGGGACGTCCCCGCAGGCCGGGACGCTCGCCGGCGACAACGACAAGGCCGGCAAGCAGGTCACCATCGGGTTCTCCGCGCCCGCGGCGGACCACGGCTGGATCGCGGCGATCGCCAAGAACGCCGAGGAGCAGGCGAAGAAGTACACCGACGTGACGTTCAAGCCGGTCGAGCCGACCAACGACATCAACCAGCAGATCTCCGCCGTCGAGTCGCTGATCCAGGCGAAGGTGAACGTGCTGGTGATCCTGCCGAACGACGGCGAGCAGCTGAACCAGGTCGGCCGCAAGGCGATGGACGCCGGCGTCCCGGTCGTCAACCTCGACCGCGTCTTCCCCGACCACCTGTCGTACCGGACGTGGGTCGGCGGCGACAACTACGGCATGGGCGTCTCCGCCGGCCACTACATCGGCAAGAAGCTCAAGGACAAGGGCGTCGCCGACCCCGTCATCGTGGAGATCCAGGGCATCGCGACGCTGCCGCTGACGCAGGACCGCAGCAAGGGCTTCGCGGACGCGCTGAAGTCCTACGGCTTCGACGTCACCGCCAAGCAGGACGCGAAGTTCACCGTCGAGTCCGGCAACCAGGTCGCCTCGAACCTGCTCCAGGCGCACAAGAAGATCGACGCTGTCTGGAACCACGACGACGACCAGGGCGTCGGCGTGCTCGCCGCGATCAAGCAGTCCGGCCGGGACGAGTTCTTCATGGTCGGCGGCGCCGGGTCCGCCAACGCGATGCGCGAGATCAAGGCCGGCGGGGTGCTGGAGGCGACCGTCACCTACTCGCCGACGATGGCCTCGTCCGCGATCAAGCTGGCCCGGCTCATCGCGCAGGGCAAGGGCATGGCCGACCTGGTCGAGCTGCAGGTGCCGCAGTCGATCACGCTGGCGTCCGAGACGATCACCAAGGACAACGTCGACCGCTACCTGCCGCTCGGCTTCGAGTCCTGAGCCGCGGGCCCCGCACCACGGGGGCGCCGGCGCGCCCGTCCCGCTCCCGGGGGCGGGCACGCCGGCCGGACGGTACCGGACACACAGAGAGGTGAGCACCAACATGACGACCCTCGGAGTCGGGATGGTCGGGCACGCGTTCATGGGACGCGCCCACTCCCAGGCGTGGCGCAGCGTCGGGCCGTTCTTCGCGCCGCCGCTGACCCCGGTCATGACCGCGCTGGCCGGGCGCTCCGCCGAGCGCGCCGGGGCCGCCGCCGCGACGCTCGGCTGGGCGTCGGTGGAGACCGACTGGAAGGAGCTGCTCCGCCGCGACGACGTCCAGCTCGTCGACATCTGCACGCCCGGCGACCAGCACGCGGAGATCGCGGTCGCCGCGCTCGACGCGGGCAAGCACGTCCTGTGCGAGAAGCCCCTCGCCAACACCGTCGCGGAGGCCGAGGCGATGGCGGCCGCCGCCGAGCGCGCCCGGGAGCGCGGCGTCCGGTCGATGGTCGGGTTCAACTACCGGCGCGTCCCCGCGGTCACGCTCGCGCGCCGGCTGGTCGCCGACGGGCGGATCGGGGCCGTCCGGCACATCCGCGCCCAGTACCTGCAGGACTGGCTCGCCGACCCGGAGGCCCCGTTCACCTGGCGGATGGACCGCGAGCGGGCCGGGTCCGGCGCGCTCGGCGACATCGCCTCCCACATCGTGGACACCGCCCAGTTCATCACCGGGCACACGCTGACCGGCGTCTCGGCGGTACTGGAGACCTTCGTGCCGGAGCGGCCCGTCCCGGGCGGCGGGACGGCCCCGGTGACCGTGGACGACGCCGCCCTGTTCATCGCCCGCACCGACCGCGGCGCGCTCGCCTCGTTCGAGGCCACCCGCGTCGCCACCGGCCGCAAGAACGCGCTGCGCATCGAGGTCAGCGGCTCGTCCGGCGCCCTGTCCTTCGACCTGGAGTCGCTGAACGAGCTGTGGTTCCACGACGGGAACGACGACGGCGCGACCGCCGGCTTCCGGCGCATCGTCGTCACCGAACCCGACCACCCCTACACCGGGCGCTGGTGGCCGCCCGGCCACGTGCTCGGCTACGAGCACACCTTCACCCACCAGATGGCCGACCTGCTCACGGCGATCGCGGAGGGCGCGGACCCGAGCCCCTCGTTCGCCGACGGCCTGCGGATCCAGCGCGTCCTCGCCGCCGTCGCCGACAGCGCGGCGTCCCGCCGCTGGGTCGACATCGAAGGGAGCGACTGACATGGCACGACCGATCACCCTGTTCACCGGCCAGTGGGCGGACCTGCCGTTCGAGGAGGTCTGCCGGCTCGCGTCCGGCTGGGGCTACGAGGGCCTGGAGATCGCCTGCTGGGGCGACCACTTCGAGGTCGACAAGGCCCTCGCCGACGACGGCTACATCCCGCGCAAACTGGAGACGCTCGCCAAGCACGACCTGAAGGTGTGGGCGATCTCCAACCACCTCGTCGGCCAGGCCGTCTGCGACAACCCCGACGAACGGCACAGGGCGATCCTGCCGGAGCGGATCTGGGGCGACGGCGAGCCCGAGGGCGTCCGGCAGCGCGCCGCCGCCGAGATCAAGGACACCGCCCGCGCCGCCGCGAGACTCGGCGTCGACACCGTCGTGGGCTTCACCGGCTCGTCCATCTGGCACACGGTCGCGATGTTCCCGCCGACCCCGGACTCGATGGTCGAGCGCGGCTACGCCGACTTCGCCGAGCGGTGGAACCCGATCCTGGACGTGTTCGACGAGGTGGGCGTCCGCTTCGCGCACGAGGTCCACCCCAGCGAGATCGCCTACGACTACTACACGACCGCGCGGACGCTGGAGGCGATCGGGCACCGGCCCGCGTTCGGCCTCAACTTCGACCCGTCGCACTTCGTCTGGCAGGACCTCGACCCGGTCGGCTTCCTGTTCGACTTCCGCGACCGCGTCTACCACGTCGACTGCAAGGACACCAAGGTCCGCACCGGCGACGGCCGCCGCGGGCGCCTCTCCTCCCACCTCCCGTGGGCGGACCTGCGGCGCGGCTGGGACTTCATCTCCACCGGCCGCGGCGACGTCCCCTGGGAGGACTGCTTCCGCGCCCTCAACGCGATCGGCTACACCGGCCCCATCTCGATCGAATGGGAGGACGCCGCCATGGACCGCCTCCAGGGCGCCCCCGAGGCCCTGGAGTTCATCCGTGCCCTCAACAAGATGGAACCCCCGTCCGCCGCCTTCGACGCGGCGTTCTCGAGTTGATCGCTCGGCGTCAGGGGAGGGCTTGGAAGTCGGTGAAGTCGAAGCCGGGGGAGACCACGCAGCTGACGAGGGCCTCCTCGTCGCCGGAGGGGTGGGCGGCCTGCCACACGCCCGCGGGCACGACGGCCTGCGGGACCTGGCCGTCCGCCACGTCCGCGCCCAGCGTGATCGCCTCCTGCGTCTCGGCCGGGCGGTCGCCGTCCCCGCCGAGGTAGAGCGTCAGCGGGCCGCCCCGGTGCCACAGCCACACCTCGGCGGACCGGACGACGTGCCACATCGACTCCTCGCCGGGCGGCAGCAGGAAGTAGATGGCGGTGGCGCTGGCCCGCTCGCCCGGGTAGCCGTCCGGTGCGAACGTCACGCCCGACCGCCACGTCTCCCGGTACCAGCCGCCCTCCGGGTGCGGCAGGAGGTCCAGTGCCTCGGCGGTCGCGGGACGGTCCAGGAGCGCCACGTGGCGTCCGTCCGGGCCGCGCCGCGCGTACCGCACCCGGGCCGCCGTGGTCCGGTCGATCACCCCGCGGCCCGGGACCGGGCCCGGCGCGGGGTCGAGCGTCACGGCGACGACCTGCCCTTCCGCGAACACGTCGTCGGCGACGGCGAGGGCCGCATCGTCATCGGGCGCCCACACCGCGCCGGCCTCGGACAGGACGAACCGCGGGCCGGGCTGGGCCCGCCAGGAGTCAAGGGTGGTCAGCAGCAGCACCCTCCGAGCTTAGGACGCGCCGGGGTGCGAGCCGGCGCACCGGCGCTCAGTCCATCTCGGAGAGGCGGGCCGGGTCGAAGGAGATGGGGTAGGGGCGGTGCAGGGTGACGGTCTCGCCGGAGCGGGCCTTCGCGGCCACCTCGTAGCGGCCGTCCAGGAGCTCCATCATGGTGATCGTCGGGCGGGGCTCCAGATCGATCAGCCAGTAGTGGGGGATGCCGGTCATGGCGTACTCCTCCACCTTGCGGACGCGGTCGGTCTGCTCGTTGACCGTGCGCGGCGTGACGACCTCGGCGACGAGCAGGAGATCCGGGCCGTAGTAGGTGCGCGTCTGGCGCTCCAGGGCGGCGCGGGCGACGTCGCGGCTCACGGCGAACACGTCCGGTTTGCGGATGCCCGCGGGGGTGGTGACGTCCTGCGGGGCGCCCGCGACGTGGACGTCGGCGTCCGCCTGGCGGGCGGCGTCCTTGAGGATGCCCTTGAGCTGGTCGGCCGCGTGGTCGTGCCACAGGTCGCCGGGCAGCTCGTGCAGCCAGCCGTCGGCCAGTTCGTAGCGGCGGCCCTCCTCGGGCAGCGCGTCCAGGTCGTACAGCGTGTACGGACCGTGCGCGCGGCCGAGCGTCGCGGCCATGCAACATCCCCCTTCACCTCGGCTTATCCGAATCTAGCGGACCGGCCTCCGGCTGCGCGGCAGGCATGATCGCGCGTCGGGACGCGGTCAATGTCTCGAAAACCGAGGGGAGGCGGGTTAAGATACATCTCGTCTTGCCCTTGACCCTCCCCCCGGTGGAGGGACGACCCTGCGGAGGCGAACCGCCCCGAAGGAGAGATGCGATGAGCGTCGAGCAGCACCCCCTGACCGTTCCCGCGCTGCGCGCCTCCGACCGCGACCGCGACGAGATGCTCGTCCGGCTGCACGACGCCTTCGCCGAGGGCCGCCTGACCGAGGCGGAGCTCGACGAGCGCATCGACCTGACGCTCGCGGCGCGCACCTACCCCGAGCTCGGGGCCGTGGCCGCCGACCTGCCCGGGACGCCGGACGGGACGGAGGCGGTGTGCGCCGGCCCGGCGGGACGGTTCCTGGTCGCCTACAAGAACTCGGTCACGCGCGCCGGGCGCTGGCGGCTGCCCGAACGGTTCACCACCGTCGTCTACAAGGGCACGGCGCTGCTCGACCTGCGCGCCGCCGAGCCGGCGGGCTCCGGTGCCGTGCTGCGGGTGCTGGCCTACAAGTCCTCGGTGAAGATCATCGTGCCCCCGGGTGTCCGGGTGGAAGCGGACGGTGTGGGCGTCTCGACCACGGTCCCCGGCGTTCCTCCCGCTGGGGCACCTGTCGTACTTGTCCGGGGATATGCCTACAAGGGAACGATCGAAGCGAAAGATCGGCCATAACGCTCCTGAAGTGATAGAACGCTCCCGCGGCCCCATAGGCCGCCGTTCACGCGGATGTCCGTACAGACGGTGGCGTGGCGCGATTTGATGGTGGTCCGACAGGACCGTGAAGGAGCGCGTGTGACGGCGAGGACCCCGGAGCAGGACGAGGCCCGGCGGACGTCCGAGCAGGAGGCGGGCGGCTCCCGCCAGGTCCGCCGGCGGCTGACGTTCGGCGTGGCCGGTGATCTCGCCGACATGCCGGCCACGCTGTCGCCCTGGCAGCGCGCGTACGAGGCCTGGCGCGCCGCCGGGCTGAAGTGGGGCCACGGCGCCCCGCCCCGCGAGCAGCGGACGGCGGAGGCGGCGGAGACGGCGGAGACGGCGGCCGGCGCGCCGGAGAAGCCCGCGCCGAAGAAGGCGGCCCGGCAGAAGGCGGCCGCGAAGCCCGCCCCCGAGAAGTCCAAGCTGGCGAAGGGCAAGCCCGAGAAGGCCGAGCCCGAGAAGGCCACGCCTGAGATCGGCAAGGCCGAGGAGACCGAGCCCGAGAAGAGCAAGCCCGAGAAGAGCAAGCCCGAGAAGGCCGCTCCGCCGAAGGGCGCGGGGAAGAAGGGCGGCGGGAAGAAGCAGGCGGCCCGGAAGAAGGCCGCGCCGGACCCCGCGGACGTGCTGGTGGCCGGGCCCGGCCTGGCCGCGGCGCGGAAGGGGACGCCGCGGCGGCTGCGGTCGCGGCTGGCGGTCGCGGCCGGGCTCGCGGTGCTCGCGGGCGGCGCGGTCTTCACCGTGGCGCAGGGGGAGAGCGACTCGGACGGGCCGGGCGTCCCGGCCGCGGTGGCGGCGGACGCGCTGTTCCCGCCCGACCCGGCCGCCGAGACCGACGGGCTCGTCCAGGACCTCGCCGCCGTCACCGCCGCGGGCGGGACGCTCGTCGCGGTGGGCACCGAGGGCGACGGCGTCCCGGGCCGGGAGCGGAGCCGGTTCCTGTTCTCCGTCGACGCCGGGCGGACGTGGTCGCCGGCGCGGCTCCGCGCCGCCGGCGGGACGACGGCCCCGGCCGGCGACAGCCCGGAGATGGTCACCGCGGGCGACCGCGGGTGGGTGGCGCTCGGCCGCTCGCCCGGCGGCGGCACGGTGGCGTGGACGAGCGACAACGCGCAGACCTGGACCAGGCACGACCTCGGCGCCGTGTTCAAGCCGTCCGACGACGTGCGCGGCGTCGCCCGCACCGCGACCGGGTTCGCGGCCGTCGGTGGCGTGGACGACCGCGCCGTCGCCTGGATCTCCCCGGACGGCATCAGGTGGCAGCGGATCGAGGGCATCGAGGGCATCTCCGGCTTCGACCGCGTGGCGTCGTCCGGGAGCGTCCTCGTCGGCCACGGCACCTACGCCCGCAAGGTCACCGTGAAGCGCGGCCGGCGGAAGGTCACCCGTACCGTCCCGGCCTACGGCGTGTGGCGCTCCACCGACGGCGGCCGGACGTGGGCCCGCGTGAACATCCCGCAGAGCCACGGCTCCTACGGGCCGACGAAGGGCCTCACCTTCGGCCCCGGCGGGTTCGCGACCGTCCGGGAGGGAAGGCACACGACCGGCCGGGGGGACAAGCGCAGGACGAGGCGGTTCGGGCTCCTGTTCACCTCGGCGGACGGCCGCGAGTGGCGGGCCGTGAGCCGGTTCCCGGGGGCCGGGATCAAGCGGTTCGGCGGCACGCCGGACGGCCTCGCGGTCCTCGCGCACGGCGCTGAGGGCACCTCCCGGATCCTGCGCACCGACGACGGGCGCACCTGGAAGGCGGCCGGCACCGTGCCCGGGCCGGTGGAGAGCAGCGGGCTGACCGTCGCCGCGGGCGGCGCGCTCGCGATCTCCGGGAGCCAGGGCGACGACGCCTACCTGCACGGCGTGGACCTGCGCACCGTGCCGGGGGCCGTCCGCCCGGAACTCGCCGTCCGGTCCCTGGCGGGGACGCCCGGCCGCTCGGTCGCGGTGGGCAGCAGCAACGGCGCGGCGGCGGTCTGGACGTCCACGGACGGCCAGGCGTGGCAGCGCGGCCGGTTCCCCGGTGCCGGCGGAGCGCTCTCGGACGTCGTCGAAGGCGCCGCGGGATGGCTCGCGGTGGGCCGCACGTCCGGCGACTCCCCGGGGCCGCTGGCGATGACGTCGCGGGACGGGGTCGTCTGGGAGAAGGCCGCGTTCCCCGCCGGCCCGCCGCCCGTGGCCGCCGCGGCGGGCCCCGCCGGCTACGTGGCCGCGGCGGCGGGCACGATCTGGCGTTCGGCCGACCTCCGCGCGTGGCGGCGCACCGGGGTCGACGGCACGCCGGCCGACGTGACGGCCGCCGCCGGGAAGTACGTGGCGGTCGGCGGCAAGGGGCGGGCACCGGCCGTCTGGACGTCCCCGGACGGCGCGAAGTGGACGGCCGCCGAACTGCCGGGCGGCCTCGCCGGCGGGCCGCTGACCGGCGTCGCCGCCCGCGGCGGCGTGCTGGTGGCGACCGGCTCGGACGGCGCCCCGCTGGTCTCCGCCGACGGCGGGACGACCTGGACCGCACACGGCCTCGGCGGCGACCTCAACGCCACCGCCATCACGGCGACGCCGCACGGCTTCGTGCTGGCCGCGAGCACGTCCCGCGGGGACGCGGCGGTGCTGACCTCCGCGGACGGCGCCACCTGGCGCCGCCTGCCGGTCCCCGGCCTGGCGGGCGCGGGCGAGCGGCGGCTGACCGCCCTGACCACGGCGGGCACGTCCGTCCTGGCCACCGGCACCACCGCCGACGCGCACGGCGAGCGGCCGCTGCTGTGGAAGGCGCCGGTACCGGAGTAGCGAAGGATGGCGGGGCTCAGCCGTTGCAGCCGCAGGAGCAGCCCTTCGGGCAGGAGCATCCGCCGCCGTGTCCGCAACTGCAGTTCTTCGTCGTCATGGGCGGAACGTAACCCCGCCGCGCCGTACGGTCCATGACCGCGGGCGCGAGGTAACCCTGTCGCGAGGGTGCGTGCGTGCGTCATTACGGACACGGGCCGTCCCGCGGCGGGGACGCGGGACGGCCCGTGCCCGGTCCGGGGGCCTAGAAGTCGATGTGGAAGTCCACGCCGAGCAGGACGAGGACCCACAGGAAGATCGCCAGCAGCGCGCTGATGACCCGTTCGATCAGGCTTTCGTTGATGTAGCCGCGGTCCCAGGCGACGAACACGCCGATGATGAGGTAGATAAGGCCGACCAGACTGATGTGCGGCCGGTAGCGGTACGCCATGGAGGGCGTCTCCTCACGAGTGGGGGTCTGACGATCGACGTGTCCCCCGCGGCCGCCGGGAAAAACACCGGCGGTATTCAGGACCGTCCTGTGACGATCTTTTCGGAAAGTCCCAAATTAGGGAGCGCTACTTCTCCGGCAGGGCGAGGCGGACGATCGTGGGATCGCGCCCGTCGTCGTGGCCGGCGAATTCGGCGGTGCGGTGCACCACGTCGAACTCGTGCCTGTGCCGCCGCAGGGACGGGCTCAGCAGGATGTGGTCGAGGACCTCGGAGTTCCCGCCGGTCACCGCCGTGTAGCGGTCGCCCGCGGGCAGCCGCGCCGGGAGGTCGGTCAGGCCGGTCCGGGCCACGAGCGTGTTGACCGGAATGGAGTCCTCGCCGTCGTTGAGCTCGCCCGTGACGATGACGCGGGCGTTCGCGTCCACCTTCCGGACCGACCGCACGAAGTCGGCCACCACGCGGGCCTGGGCGTCGCGGCGCCACCGGCTGGGGCTCTCCGGCGGCTGGTTCCGGCCGAAGAGCGGCTCGTCGTCGGCCGTCCGCGGGAACCACTGGTTCGCGATCACGATGAGCCGGTGGCCCCGCCAGGTGAGCTCCCCGGCGACCGGCTTGCGGGTGCCGGACCACGCGGCGTGGCCGGGCGTGATCCGGCCGGGGCTCAGCGTCAGCCCGGCCGTCCCGCCGCGCCGGACCGCCCGGACCGCCGTCACCGCCGGATCGGGGCCCTCGGGCGGCTCGTCCGGGAGCGGGTCGGTGAGCGCGGGGCGGTCGACGAACGCCAGCCCCCGGTCGGCGCGGAACAGGAACCCCGTCCGCCGGTTGTCGCCCTCCGCGCCGCCGTCGGCGTTGTCGCGCGGCGTCACCGACCGCCAGTCGTAGGCCGGGCCGCCCGCCATGCTGATCGCGGTGACGAGCTGCGCGACGGTCTGGTCGGCGGCGACGATGCCGTCGTCGTCGGGGCCGCTGTTGTCGCCGAGCTCGGTGACCGCGACGAGGTCGGGGGAGCGCAGCCCGGTGACGATGTCGTTCGCGAGGGCGGTGAACCGCGCGGGCGGCGAGCCGGGGTGCAGGCCGTCCAGCCGGGCGGTGGCGACGGCGAGCTCGCCGTCCCGCTGCGGGCGGGTGGTCTCCCGGGGGAGCCCGCCGGGCGCGCGGCGCGGCGTCGCGGTGAGCAGCAGGTGGTAGTCGCCGTACCCGTAGTCGAGGACCCCGTGGTTCGCGCCGGGCAGCCGGTCGCCGACGTGCATGCCCGGCAGCGGCGCCAGGGCGTCGTCGAGGATGATCCGCTCGGGGTTGGCGTCGCCGCCGCCGAACCGGCTGCCGTCCTTGGCCAGGATGCCGCCGCGCTTCGTCCGCGGCCCGGCACCGGCGCCGCCGGCGGCGAGCACCGGGACCCGGCCGTGCCGGGACGGGCCGACCGCGACGGCGTCGCGGAGCTCGACCCGCATCCCTTCGAGGGACTCGTAGAAGTCGATGCCGTCGCGCCGGGGGTCGAACCCGCCGCCCCGCTCCACGTTCCCGGACCCGCGCTCGATCACCCGCGTCGGCGGGCGGCGGCCCCCCGGACCGGCCACGACCGGCGGCGGCAGGGGGTTGCCGCGCGACTCGACGGCGGTCTCGGTCGCGCCGATCTCGGTGCGGGTCAGCCCGGCGGACGAGGCGCCGCCGGGCCGGTACTCGGCGACCTTCCCGGTCACCCGGACGGCGTCGCCGGCCGCCACGTCCGGCCGCGTCCGGGTGAAGACGAACACGCCCTCGGACGTGGCGTGGTCGCGGTCGGGCCGCGGGTCCTGCATCCAGAACCCGTTGCCGGTCACCGCGGTCACCACGCCGGGGACCGCGGCGACCCGGGAGCCGTTCAGCGGGGAGATGTGCGCGGCGCCCTGCACGTCCCGGATGCGGACGCCGGGGGCCGCCGCGTGCGCCGCGGGGGGCGCGGCGAGCGGGGCGATGAGGACGGCCGCCGCCAGGGCCCTGCGGAGACCGTGCACCACCCGCGCTCCATGATCGTTAGGGAGTTTCCGACCGGACGACAAGGATGATACGCGTGCGGCGGAGCGCGGCGCGCCGCCCGTCCGGGGCCCCTAGTCGAACAGGACGACCTGCCTGATCACGTCGCCGCCGGTCAGCGCGCGGACGGCGTCGTTGAGCTCGCCGAACCCGATGCGGCGGGTGATGAGGCCGTCGAGATCGAGCTTCCCGGCCCGCCACAGGTCGACGAAGAGCGGGATGTCGCGCTTGAGGTCGCAGCCGCCGTACAGGGACGGCTTGATGCTCTTGCCGTCGAACAGCAGCGCGAACGCGTTCTGGGTCCACTCGTCGTCGGCGGCGCCCGCGCCGACCACGATGACGTCGCCGCCGCGCCGGGCGGCGTCCCACGCCGTGCCGATCGCGGCGGACCTGCCGACCACCTCGAAGGCGTAGTCGAACCCGGCGCCGCCGGTGAGCAGCGCCTTGGTCTCCTCAAGGTCGTCCGGGGCCACGGTGTGCGTGGCGCCGAACCGCTTGGCGACCGGGTGCTTGGCCTCGTTCGGGTCGATCGCCACGATCGTGGCCGCCCCGGCGATCCGGGCGCCCTGGATCACCGAGAGGCCGACGCCGCCGGCGCCGACCACCGCGACGGTCGAGCCGGGCGTGACCCGCGCGGTGTTGATCACCGCGCCGACCCCGGTGGGGATGCCGCAGCCGAGCAGCGCCGCGTACTCGAACGGGACGTCCTCGGCCACCTTGACCACGCCGCGGCGGGGGAGGACGACCTCCTCGGCCCAGGTGCCGGTGCCCGCCATGCCGAACGCGGGGGTGCCGTCGGCGAACCGGAAGCCGGGCTCGCTGAACGACTGCGCGAGGAACGTCATGCACAGGTACGGCTGGCCGCGCAGGCAGTCGGCGCACTCGCCGCAGTCCGGCGTCCAGTTGACGACGACGTGGTCGCCGGGCGCGACGCCCGTGACGCCGTCGCCGACGTCCGCGACGATCCCCGCGCCCTCATGGCCCATGACGGTGGGCGCCGCGGTCGGCAGGACCCCGCTCATGGTGGACAGGTCGGAGTGGCAGACACCCGTCGCCTTGATCCGGACCTTCACCTGACCGGGACCCGGGTCGATCGCCGAGACGTCGTCGCGAAGATCGAGCTCCTCGTCGCCGACCGCATGCAGTACCGCGGCGCGTGCCATGGGCTACTCCTCCAGAGTAAGCGCGGCCTTCGGGCACGACCGGACCGCGTGGCGCACGCGGTCCTGCTCCTCCGCCGGGACGTCGGGCTTGAGAATGATCAGCTCGTCCTCGTCGTTGAGGTCGAAGACCTCGGGGGCGAGCCCGACGCACACGGCGTTCGCCTCGCACACCAGAGGATCGACTCGTACTCGCATGGCCTTCTCCGTTTCCGACGCGGGCGTTGCCACCAACGTACCGAATGAGGTTCGGGTCGCCGCGCTCGCCCCAAAAGTAGAACACGTTCCAGTCTGTCGGGGCAAGCGCCCGTCTCATTGTGGACGATCTCGGATAAGGTGCGCGGACGGAGGAGATCGATGACTCAAGGCAAGACGTCCGCCGGCCCCGGCACGACCGGCCGGGCGGCCCCCGCGATGCCCGCGGATCTGCTGCGCGCGGCGCGCAACGCGAAGGGCTTCATGCCGGACGGCGAGGGCCTCGCGCTCTACGAGACCGCCCTCGACTACGGCGGCCGGCTGGCCGGCACGGGCCCGCTGCTGGAGGTGGGCACCTACTGCGGCAAGTCCGCCGTCTACCTGGGGGCCGCGGCTAGGGAGGCGGGCACCGTCGTCGTCACCGTGGACCACCACCACGGCTCGGAGGAGAACCAGGCGGGCTGGGAGCACCACGACCCGTCCCTGGTAGACCCGAGCACAGGGCGGATGGACACGCTCCCCACGTTCCGCAAGACGATCGCGTCCGCGGGGCTTGAGGACGAGGTCGTCGCCATCGTCGGGCAGTCCCGCACGGTGTCGGCCTTCTGGCGGACCCCGCTGGCGATGCTGTTCATCGACGGCGGCCACGCCGAGGAGCACGCGCAAGCCGACTACCAAGGCTGGGCTCCGCACGTCGCCGTCGGCGGGGCGCTCGTCATCCACGACGTCTTCCCCGACCCCGAGGACGGCGGCCAGGCCCCGTACCACCTGTACCTGCGGGCACTGAAGAGCGGCGCGTTCGAGGAACGCCGCGCCGAGGGGTCCCTGCGCGTCCTGGAGCGCGTCAGCGACGCCGACCCGCTGCGTTGACCCGCTGCGTTGACCCGTGCGGCGCGTCGCCACCGACGGCGACGCGCCGCACAGGGCAGCGGTCAGAGGTTCGTGCGCACCGGGTTGGCGGCCGAGACCAGGGCGCAGCCGCACGCGTGCGGGTCGGACGCCTCAGAAGGCCCCAGGGGGCGTCCCGCGACCTCCTTGAACAGCCGGGCGCCCGGGGAGGCGTCCGCCAGCGCGTCCGCCGCCAGGATCACCGCGGCGGCCGTGTAGGTGGAACGGTCCCCGGGGAAGTGCCGGCGGTTCTCGAACTGCCAGCCCGTCCAGTACGAGCCGTCCTCGTGCCGCAGGTGCTGGATGGTCGCGAACAGCTCCAGCGCCCGGTCGCGGTCGCCCGCGGCGTCCAGCGCCAGCACCAGCTCGCACGTCTCCGCCGCCGTCACCCACGGCTGGTCGGACACGCACCGGCAGCCGAGGCCCGGCACGACGAACGTGTCCCAGCCCTCGTCGAACCGGCGCGCCGCGTCCTCGCCGCGGACGGGGCCGCCCAGCACCGGGTAGTACCAGTCCATCGACCAGCGGCTCTTGTCGGCGAACGCCTCCGGATGCGCGGCCACCACGTGGCCGAGCTGGTCGGCGGCGAGCTCCCACTCCGGCTCGTGCTCGCCCAGGTGCTCGGCGAGCGCGACCGCGCAGCGCAGCGACTGGTGGATCGAGGAGCAGCCGGTCAGCAGCGCGTGGTCGGACGCCGCGCCGTTCTCGTGGCGCAGCCAGATGATCTCCCCGCGCCGGGTCTGCAGGCCGAGCGTGAACTCGATCGCGCGCCGCACCGCGGGCCACATCCGCCGCGCGAACTCCTCGTCCCCGGTCATCAGCAGCTCGTGCCACACGCCCACCGCGAGGTAGGCGGCGTGGTTGGACTCGCCGCCCGGCTCGGTGACCTCGCCCAGCACCCACTTGGCGGGCCACGACCCGTCCGGCCGCTGGACGGCGGCCAGCCACTCGTACGCCCGCCTGGCCTCCGCGCCGAGCCCGGCGACGGTCAGCGCCATCGCGGCCTCGACGTGGTTCCAGGCGTCCACGTGGCCGGGGACGCCGCCCGTCGGCGAGAACCAGGGGATCGCGCCGGACCTCTCCTGCTGCGCGGTGATGCTGCGGGCGGTCGCGAGGACGTCGTCGGCGGACAGCACCCCGTCCACCGACGGCGGACCGGGTTCAGACCGCATCCGCGGTCTCCTTCGCGGGGGACGCCGGCGTGCCGGGCGACGCGGGCTTGCCCAGGTAGACCACCACGCTCTTGCCGATCAGCGGGTTCAGCGCGCGCTCGGCGAGCCGGGTCGCTAGCGGCCGCTTCATGATGTCCCACACCAGGATCTGGTGGTAGCCCTTGGCGAGCGGGTTGCCGTCGTTGTCCACCCCGACCGCGCACTTGATCCACCAGTACGGCGCGTGCAGCCCGTGCGCGTGGTGGTGGCCGCCGACCTTGAAGCCGACCGACTTCAGCTTGGCCTCCAGCTCGGCGCGCGTGTAGATCCGCACGTGCCCGCCGGGCGCGGTGTGGTAGTCCTCCGACAGCGCCCAGCAGACCCGCTCGGGCAGCCAGCTCGGCACGGTCACCGCGAGCTTCCCGCCGGGCCGCAGGACGCGCAGCAGCTCCCGCATCGCCCGCATGTCGTCGGGGATGTGCTCCAGCACCTCCGACGCGATGATCGCGTCGAAGTGGTCGTCGGGGAACGGCAGGTCGAGCGCGTCACCCTGCACGGTCTCTGCGGTCGCGTCCGCCGGCACCTCGCCGTCGAGGCGCATGGCCCCGAACATCTTCTCGACGCCGGACAGCTCCTCGGCGTCCTGGTCGAAGGCCACGACGCGCGCACCCCGGCGGTACAGCTCGAAGGCGTGCCGTCCGGCACCGCATCCCATGTCGAGGACGCGGTCTCCGGGAGAGACGGGGAACCGCTGGAAATCCACGGTCAGCAGGGTCGTGCTCCTTTCGTACAGGGAAGCGCCCGGAGGGGCGTCCCTCAGCCCTTGCCCTTGCCCGCGGCGAGCCGCAGGTAGTTCTGCTGGGTGATGGCCGCACGGTAGTGCTCGACCGTGGCCTTCGCCACCGCCGGCCAGGCGAAGCGCTCCTGGACGCGGGCGAGGCCCGCCTCGCCGACGCGGGCGCGCTCGGCGGCGGAGTCGTGCAGCCGGTGCAGGGTCGCCGCCAGCTCCTCCACGTCCCCGGGCTCGACGAGGACGCCGCCGTCGCCGACCACCTCGGGCAGCGCGCCGGCGCGGCTGGCGACCAGCGGCGTCCCGGACGCCATGTGCTCCACGGCCGGCAGCGAGAAGCCCTCGTAGCGGGACGGCACCACCGCGATCTCCGCGGAGGCGAGCAGCTCGCCCAGCTCGTCGTCGCCGATGCCGCCGACGAACCGGACGCGCTCGCCGAGGGCCAGCTCGCGGACGAGCTTCTCGGTCGGGCCGTCCTTCTTCGGCTTGGACACGACGACGACGTGCACGTCGCGCTCGGTGGCGAGCTTGGCCACGGCGCGCAGCAGCACGTCCACGCCCTTGATCGGGGCGTCCGCGCTGGCCATCGCGACGATGCGGCCGGGGACGCGCTCGCCGCGCGGGTGGAAGATCCGGGTGTCGACGCCGAGCGGCAGGATGTCGATGTCGCGCGGGTCGACCCCGAAGTCCTTGACGATGTCGACCTTGGACGAGTCGGAGACCGTCAGCACCGGGCCGATCCGCCGCGACACCTGCGCCTGCATGGCGACGAACCCGTACCAGCGGCGCTTGCCGAGCTTCTGCTTGATGCCGCGCGCCGCCTCCAGCTCGATCCGCCGGTCGACGCTGATCGGGTGGTGGATGCTCGTGACCAGCGGCAGGCCGAGCCTGGCGATGCCCAGGTTGCCGAGGCCGAGGACCTGGTTGTCGTGCACGATGTCGAAGTCGCGGCGGCGGCTCCGCAGCAGCCGCAGCGCGCGGAGGCTGAAGGTCAGCGGCTCGGGGAAGCCGCCGGTCTTCATGTGCGCGAACTCCAGGACGTCCACCCAGTCGCGGAACTCGCGCAGCGCCGGGATGCGGAACGGGTCCTCGTCCCGGTACAGGTCCAGGCTGGGGATCTTGGTGAGGGCGATCTCCGGGCGGTCCAGCTCCGGATAGGGCTGGCCGGACAGCACCTCGACCCGGTGCCCGAGGTCGGCCAGCTCCCGGCTCAGATGCCGGAGGTAGACGCCCTGCCCGCCGCAGTGCGGCTTGCTCCGGTACGAGAGCAGGGCGATCCGCAACGGAT
>NZ_SMKM01000073.1 GCF_004348665.1 Actinomadura sp. GC306
GCCCCGGACCCCTCTTTACCGGCCTTGGCGCCCGCAGCGGACTCCGCCGCCGGGGTTTCGGTCATTTCCGTGGCGTCGCTCATGGTGTGTCCTCCGCGAGCCTCCGGGGCGCTCTCCGGCGCGCTCATGCTCTTTCCACCGCCGCTCGTCCGAAGAGGCCCTGGGGGCGCAGCAGGAGGACGATGAGGATGATGGCCAGCGGGACGCCGATCTTCAGGTCGGATCCGATGAAGTCCACGTAGGAGCCGGCCAGCGTCTCGGCCACGCCGACGATCAGGCCGCCGACCACCGCGCCCAGCGGGCTGTCGAAGCCGCCGAGGGTGGCCGCGGCGAACGCGTAGATCAGGACGCCGCCCATCATGTTCGGCTCCAGGAACAGCAGCGGCGCGACGAGGACGCCCGACACGGCGCCGACCAGGGCGGCGAGGCCCCAGCCCAGCGCCAGCGTCCAGCCGACCCGGATGCCGACCAGCCGCGCCGAGTCGGGGTTCGTCGCGACCGCCCGCATCCCGAGACCGATCTTGGTGTAGCGGAACATCAGGTACAGCAGGCCCATCACGCCGCCCACCACGGCGAGGATGCCGAGCGTGGAGTAGGCGAGGCTGACGCCGCCGGCCTGGAGCGCGCCGCCGGGGAACGGGTTCGGGAAGTCCTTGATCAGGAACGTCCAGATCCAGCCGGCCGCGGCGTTGATGAAGATGAACAGGCCCACGGTCACGATCACGAGGGTCAGCTCGGGGGCGCCCTCCACCGGCCGGATGATCACCCGTTCGATGAGCATGCCGCCGACGAACGAGATCGCCAGCGTGAGCACCAGCGCGAGCCAGAACGGCAGGCCCGCGTCGATGAACGTCCACGCGATGTACGTCGCGAACATGGCCAGCTCGCCCTGCGCGAAGTTGACGATGCCGGTGAACTGGTAGATCAGCACGAGCGCCAGGGCCAGGCTCGCGTAGATCGCCCCGGCGCCCAGGCCGCCGACGAACTGCTGCACGAAGTCGGCCATGGCTAGATCCGGTATCCGAGATAGGACTGAGCGACCTGCTCGTCGGCCTTGATCTCGTCCGCCGACCCCGACAGCACGATCCGGCCGCTCTCCAGGACGTGCGCCTGGGCCGCGATGTCCAGGGCGAGATGGGCGTTCTGTTCCACGACGACCACGGTGGTCCGCTCCTCCTGGTTGATCGATCGGACGATGCCGAACAGCTCCCTGGTCACCATGGGCGCCAGGCCGAGGGACGGCTCGTCCAGCAGCAGGAGCCGGGGCCGCGACATCAGCGCCCGGCCGATCGCGAGCATCTGCTGCTCGCCGCCGCTGAGGCTGCCCGCCGCCTGCTTGACCCGCTCCTTCAGCACCGGGAAGTGGCCGTACACCCGGTCCAGGTCGGCCTGGATCCCGGCCCGGTCACGGCGCGCGTACGCGCCGAGCCGCAGGTTCTCCTCGACCGTCAGCGGCACGAAGGTGCCGCGCCCCTCGGGGACGTGCGCCACGCCGCGCCGCGCGACGGCGTCCGGCGCGCGGCCCGACAGCGGCGTCCCGGCGAGCCGGACCGAGCCGTGCCCGCGGACCATCCCGCACAGGGCCCGCAGCAGCGTCGTCTTGCCCGCGCCATTCGGCCCGAGGATCGCGCAGATCTCGCCCTCCCCGACCCGCAGGCTCACCCCGTGCAGCACCCGCACGGCGCCGTAGCCGGCGTGCAGGTCCTCCACCACCAGGAAGTCCCGGCCGTCACCGCCGCCCGCCCGGGGTACCTGCCGCTCCTCACTCACGCCGTGCTCCCCGCTCGCCCCCGGGACGCCCTCCGGCTCGCTCATGCGGTGCCCCCCGCTCGCCTCCGGGACGCCTTCCGGCGCCGCCTTCCCTCGTCGCTCCGGTCGCTCGTCCCTCGCTCCCTGCACTCCTCAGTCCAGGCGACGCCGCGCCCCTCCGGCTCGCTCATGCGGTGCCCCCCGCTCGCCTCCGGGACGCCTTCCGGCGCCGCCTTCCCTCGTCGCTCCGGTCGCTCGTCCCTCGCTCCCCGCGCTCCTCAGTCCAGGCGACGCCGCGCCCCTCCGGCGCGCTCATGCGGCGGTCCCCAGGTACGCCTCGATGACGGCGGGGTCGCGTTGGACCTCTTCGGGGGAGCCTTCGGCGATCTTCTTGCCGAAGTCCAGGCAGATGACCCGGTCGCAGGTGCCCATCACGAACCCCATGTGGTGCTCGACGACGATCACGGTGACGTCGAAGTCGGTGCGGATCGACTGGAGCCAGCCGGCGAACTCGTCGATCTCGCCGTGGCTGAGGCCGTTGACGGGCTCGTCCAGCAGCAGGAGCCGCGGCCGGGCCGCCAGCGCGCGGGCCAGCTCGACCCGCTTGAGGGTGCCGAACGGAAGCCCCGCGGCGGGGTGGTCGGCGACGGCGGACAGCTCCAGCCGCTTGAGCAGCTCGTCGGCCTCGTCGCGCAGCCGGCGCTCCTCGCCGCGGACGGACGGCAGCCGCACGCTCGCGCTGAAGAACCCGGCGCGGCCGTGGTGGTGGGCGCCGACCATGACGTTGTCCCGCACGGACATCCGCGTGAAGAGCCCGAGGTTCTGGAAGGTGCGGGCGATGCCGAGCGCCGCGATCTCGTGCGGCCGGACGGCGAGCAGGTCGCGGCCCTCGTAGGCGACGCTGCCCGCGTCGGCGTCGTAGCGGCGGGTCAGGCAGTTGAACAGCGTGGTCTTGCCGGCGCCGTTCGGCCCGATCAGCCCCACCATCTCGCCGCCGCGCACGTCGAAGCCGACACCGCCGAGCGCGGTGATGCCGCCGAAACGGACGGTAAGATCGTGAACCTCCAGCATCCGGCCTCCTGAGCGCGGGGTGCGTCGCCGGCGCCGGGCGCGAACCGCGGTCGCCGTAGAACGGTGTTCTGGAGCAGGGGCCCTCACCGTAAAATCCGCCGCTCAGCGCGCACATTGGGCACGGGAACCCAAGATGTGCAGCGGGAGTTGTCCGCACCGAACAGCGTCCGTCTCGGACGTGTCACGGACCGTTGACGCTGGGGTGATAGGCGGCAATCATCCGGACATGTCCGCTGCATTCAGCACGGGAACGCTCAGCGATGCGGAGAAACTCCGTACCGAACGCGCACGGATACTCACCGAACTGCTCGGCGCGGTCGACGAACTGGCGGACAGGGCCGTCGAGACCATGCGGAGGGAGATCCCCGCCTACGAGGCGCGGGGCCCGGAGTTCCGCGCCGACGTGCGGGAGCAGGTGGGACGCCACTACCGCACCAAGCTGGCCGTCCTCATGGAGGAGCGCACGGTCACCTCCGAGGACATCGCCTTCACGCGGCGGGCGTCGATGCGCCGCGCCCGGTCCGGCTTCGACCTGGCCGACTACATCAACGCCTTCCGGGTCGGGCAGCAGGTGTTCTGGGAGGCGGTGGTCGAGCACGCCGGCCGCTCCTACGCCGGGCACGAGGCGGCGCTGTCGATGGCGTCCCCGCTGATGCGGTACTGCGACTTCGCCAGCACCCACGCCGCGAACGCGTACGCGGAGTACCAGCGGTACACCGCCGCGGAGAGCGTCCGGGAGAGCCGCGACCTGGTGGAGCTGCTGCTCGCCGGCGAGGCCCCCACCCGCGGGCCGCAGCTCGCGACCGCGCAGGCGTACGGCCTCAACCCCGACTCGCGCGCCCCGCTGGTCGTGGTGGCGGCCGTCCTGGTCGGCGCGGACGTGGAGACCGACGCCCGGCACGCCGCGTGCTCGGCCATCGCCCGGTCCGGGATCGGCAAGCACCGCACGCTCGCGGTCGTCCGGCAGTCGGAGATCGTGGCGGTACCGGCGCTCGGCCCCGGCGGCGACCCGGAGCGGCTGTGCGCCCGGCTCCAGGCCGTCCGGGAGAACCTCCTCGCCGAGGGCATCGCGCTGGCGATGGGCATCAGCACCGTGGTGGACGGCATGGCGGAGGTCCCGCGCGCCTACCAGGAGGCGCGGGGCGTCCTGCAGTTCCTGCCCGAGGACGGCGGTTTAGCGGCGCTGCCGCGCATCTCCCCGTTCGAGTACATGGCGCTGCGGGCCGACGACACCGCCCGGCACCTGGTCGACCCGCGGGTCAGCGACCTGCTCGCGGAGGACCGGATGCGCGGCGGGGTGCTGACCGCGACGATCCGCGCGTTCGCCGCCGCCGACCTGAACCTGCGCGCCGCCGCCGAGCGGCTGCAGATCCACCACAACACCGCCCAGTACCGGCTGCGCCGCATCCAGGAGCGGACCGGGCGCAACCTCCGGCACTTCACCGATCTCGTGGACCTGCTGGTCGCGATCGCCCTCCAGGACGTGTTGCCACCGCCCACCAATCCCGGGCGGGAAAGACTGGTCCCCGCGACCAATGAGCGGGACGGGGCCGCCGACGTACCGTCGGCCCATGAACCTCGCTGAGCGGCTCCACGCCGCGGCCGCCGGAAGGCTCGGCGGGCGGACGGTTCTGACGCTCGACCGGGAGGAGCTCAGCTTCCGGGCGCTGGAGATGCTGAGCGCGCGGCTGGGCACGCTGCTGCGGCGGCGCGGGATCCGGCCGGGCGACCGGGTCGCGGTGCTGCTGCCGAACGTGCCCGAGTTCGCCGTCGTCTACTACGGCGTGCTGCGGATCGGCGCGGTGGTCGTCCCCCTCGACCCGCTGCTGAAGCAGCGCGAGATCGCCGCCTACCTCGACGACAGCGCGGCCCGGCTGGTGATCGCCTGGCACGCGTACGCCGAGACCGTCGAGGCGGGGACGGCCGGCACGCGCGCCGACTACATGTTCGTGGTGCCCGGCGAGTTCCGCAGGCTGCTGCGCACGTTCCAGCCCGACCACGCCCTCGCCGGCCGGGCCGCGGACGACACCGCGGTGATCCTCTACAGCGCCGGGACGACGGGCCGGGCCAAGGGCATCGAGCTGACCCACGCCAACCTCGGCGGCAACGCGGAGACGACGGCGCGGATGCTCGCGCTCGGGGTGGACGACGTCGTCCTCGGGGCCCTGCCGCTCTACCACGCGTTCGGCCAGACGTGCGCGCTGAACGCCACCGTCCACGCGGGCGCGCGGCTCACCCTGCTGCCGCGGTTCGAGGCCGGCCGCGCGCTGGAGGTCGTCCGGCGGGACGGCGTGACGGTGTTCCCGGGCGTCCCGGCGATGTACATCGCGCTGCTCGACCAGCCCGGCGTGTCGGACCTGTCGCTGCTGCGGGTGTGCGTGTCGGGCGGCGCGGCGCTGCCGCTGGACGTCCTGCGCGCCTACGAGACGCGGTACGGCTGCCGGATCATCGAGGGCTACGGGCTGTCGGAGACGTCGCCGCTGGCGGCGTCCAACCGGGGCGGCGCCGGCCGCCGGCCCGGGTCGATCGGGCGGCCGGTCCAGGGGGTCGAGATGCGGGTCGTCGGCGAGGACGGCCGCGAGTCGCCGCGCGGCGAGATCGGCGAGATCGTCGTGCGCGGGCCCAATGTCATGAAGGGGTACTGGAACGACCCGGAGGCGACCGCGGACGCGATCCGGGACGGCTGGTTCCACACCGGCGACCTCGGCCGCGTGGACGCCGACGGGTTCTTCCACCTGGTCGGCCGCAGCCGCGACGTGATCATCCGGGCGGGGTACACGGTGTACCCGCGGGAGGTCGAGGAGGTCCTGTACGAGCATCCCGCGGTGCGCCAGGCCGCCGTCGTCGGGTTCCCGCACCCCGAGGTCGGCGAGGAGATCGCGGCGGTGGTGGCACTGCGCGCCCCGGCGAGCGAGGACGAGTTACGGCTGTGGGTGCGCGGGCGCGTGGCCGCGTACAAGTACCCGCGGCGGGTCCGGTTCGTGGACGAGCTGCCGACCACCCCCACCGGCAAGATCCTGAAGCGGGCCCTGCCGCCCCTGAACCCCCCGGCCGACGAACCACCCAGCACGGCGACCACCACCGGACCGACAACCCGTTGACTTGCGGCGTGTTGTTGTTATCCGGGCTCCCATAACAACAACACGCCGCAAGTCAACGGGTGGGCCTTCGTGGGCGGTGCGCCGGTGGCCGCTACCGGTCTTGGACGATCATGAGCGGGCGGCGGTGGGGACGAGTAGGGCAGCCTAGGGCGTTTCAGGCGGCAGGAGGCCGGAGATGGGCGTGACGTTCAACCCCTACGACTTTCACGAGGTCGACGCGGACCCGTACCCGGTGTACGCGCGGCTGCGCGAGGAGGCACCGGTCCACCGCAACGAGGACATGGACTTCTGGGCGCTGTCCAGGCACGCCGACGTCCTCGCCGCGTTCCGCGACGCGGCCCGGTTCTCCAGCGCCAACGGGCCGCTGCTGGAGCAGCGGTCCTGGGGGCCGCAGGCGCGCAAGGCCATGTCGTTCATCGCGATGGACCCGCCCGAGCACACCCGGATGCGCCGGCTGGTGTCCCGCGCGTTCACGCCCCGGCGGATCGCGGAGCTGGAGGGCCGCATCCGCGAGATCGCCCGGCGGCACGTCTCGGCGGCGCTGGAGCGCGCGGAGTTCGACCTGATCGCCGACGTCGCCGCGCCGGTGCCCACCGACGTCATCTCCGAGCTGGCCGGCGTCCCGGAGGCCGACCGCGCCGAGCTGCGCCGGCTCGGCGACGCCGCCATGCACCGGGAGCCGGGGACGCAGGAGATCAGCCAGGAGGGCGCCACCGCGGTCCTGGAGCTCGTCGGGCACTTCGCGGAGCTCGTGGCCGACCGGCGCCGGCGGCGGCGCGACGACCTCACGTCCGCGCTGCTCGACGCCGCCGTCGACGAGGAGCCGCTGACCGACGAGGAGATCATCGCGTTCCTGCACCTGCTGGTCGGGGCGGGCAACGAGACGACCACCAACCTCATCGGCAACGCCGTCTACTGGGCGTGGCGGCACCCGGCGCAGCGGGCCGCGGCCTTCGGGGGCCGGATCGCCGAGTGGGTCGAGGAGACGCAGCGCTACGACACCGCGGCGCCGGTCCAGCTGCGCACCCTCACCGAGGACGTCGAGCTGCACGGGACGCGCATGCCGGCCGGCGCGCGGGTCATGCTGCTGCCCGGCGCGGCCAACCGGGACCCGCGGGTCTTCGACCGGCCGGAGGAGTACGACCTGGGCCGCGACACCAGTGAGCTGGTGAGCTTCGGCAGCGGCCCGCACTTCTGCCTCGGCGCCGCGCTGGCCCGGCTCGAAGCGCGGACGGTGCTGGCGGAGCTGGTGGAGCGGGTGGCCGGCTACGACCTGGACCCGGCGGCCGGATCGCGCCGGCGGTCCATCTACGTCCGGGGGTTCGCGTCCCTGCCCATGACGGTCACGCCCCGCTGACGGGGGCGCCGGTCAGGGTTTGCGGGCCACCGCGGCGAGCCAGACGTTGCGCAGATCCTCGCGGATGCGCGAGGGTTTCGGCGCGTGCCATTCCGAAATGCACGCCAGCCCCGGTTCCACGAGTTCCATGCCTTCAAAGAACCGTTCGATGTCGCGACGGGTCCTCGGGTGCATCGGAGCATTGCTCTTCGCGTAGACGTCCATTCCCAAGCGGTTGTCCTCGGGCCTGGTCCGCCGCACCTCTTCGTCGGTGATGTGGGAAATGACGAGATGGCTGCCGGGGCACATCGCGTCGGTGAGCACGCGCACCGCCGCGTGCGGATCGTCGTCGTCGGGAATGAAATGCAGGACGCCGGTGACGAGCACGCACAGCGGCTCGTCGAGGTCGATCAGGCGGCGGGTCTCGTGGTGCGCCAGGATGCGCTCCGGGTGCCGCAGGTCCTCCGGGACGACCGCGACCGCGCCGGGGTCGTCGGTGAGCAGCGCGCGGGCGTGGGCGCAGACCGTGGGGTCGTTGTCGACGTACACCACGCGCGAGCCCGGTGTGTGCCGGTGGGCGATCTGGTGGACGTTCTCCATCGTGGGGAGGCCGGTGCCGACGTCGAGGAACTGGCGTATCCCGAGCCCGGCCACGAGCCGCACGGCGCGCCCGATGTACTCGCGGTGGTTGCGCGCGTAGAGCGGCGACAGCGGCTCCACCTCGGTCAGCCGGGCGGCGGCCTCCCGGTCGGCGGCGAAATTGTCCTTGCCGCCGAGCATGGCGTCATAGATCCGAGCGATGTTCGGGACGCCGGTGTCCAGGTTGAGTTGCACGACAGCTCCGTGATCCCGGAAGGGAAATGTCACAGTATCCCCAGCCGGAACACCGCTCCACCACAATACCGAAACGGCCCATTGCGGCCCGCGTGTTCAGGCGAAACGGCCCGGTGCGGCCGTCCCGGCTCCCTTGACCGAGCCGGGACCGCCGCGGGAACGTCCGCCACCCCGCCGGCGGACAGAACGCAGGATGAAGGTCCCATCGGATACCGGCCTCCGCCGGAGACGCGGGCCGCTAGGAGTAGACGTCGTCGGCCTCGTGCTCGCTGTCGCGCGACCGCCGCACGGTGAAGAACCCGATCAGCGCGGCGACGGCGGCGACGAGCTCCCCGGCCAGGCTGATCGTCTTGTCCGCGTACCACGACGGGTCGTACATCCGCGGGATCGGGCCGAGCTGCCCGAAGTCGACGAAGTAGTAGAGCAGCACGGCGCCGGCCGCGCTCGCGGCGACCAGGAACGCCAGCGCGTACGTCCACCTGCGCGCCCACACCAGTACGAGGACCGCCGCGACCGCGGCCGCGATCGCCTGCGCGTAGAAGAGGTCGTCCCCGGCGATGGTGCCGCTCGGGGAGTTGGGTCCCGGCGCCATGTCAGGCGCGAAACGCCAGTGGATGACGGCGTCCACCGCGAGTCCCGCGGCGACGAGTAGTCGAAGAACAATGCCCATACCCATGGCACGGCCATACCCGCTCCACGGATCAAAGCGCGGCGGATTTTCTCCGGATCCGGTCAACCGGGCCGCCGGGCCCGGACCCGGCGGTGGCTCCAGCCCAGGAGGGCGAACAGGATGAGGCCCGAGAGGATGAGGCCGAGGCCGGTGCTCCACCCGCTGAGCGGCAGGCGCCGCTCCACGATCCACAGGACGCCCGCGCCGAGCAGCACCAGGCCGGTGAGCACCGAGCCGGTGAGGCGCCACCACGAGGTCACGCTCTCCTCGGCCGCCTGGATCGCCCGCACCCGCACCGGCTCGACGAACCGCTCCACGGCCGGCAGCGCGCGGGCGAGGATCAGCAGGCCCGACAGGACGAGCAGCATCCCCGGGCCGGGCAGGACCAGCAGCGCGACCCCCGTCAGCAGCACACATCCGCCGAGGACGGCCAGCGCCCCGCGCGTGGCATGTCGGCCGTACCTGCGCACCATGCGCCTCCCCCCGTCGGCGTCCGCCGTCCGTAGGGGTCCACGTTACCGACGTCGCCGCGGCACAAGAAGATCTTGCACCCATCGGACGTCACCGGTGCGGGCCGGGCACGTGCGGCGTCCACCGGGAGGCGAGGCCGGGCGCCCGTACGTTCCCCGGAGGCTCAGACGGGGTACCGCGTGGCCTCGTCGACCTCCGTGCTCCCGGGGTCGGCGATCACCTGCGCTTTGGGCGGGACCTCCTGCTCGGCCACCAGGTCTTCCAGAGGGGTGCGGGGCGGCAGCGTCCGCCACCGGTCCGGGTCGCTCTTCCGTACCTGCCGCTCTTCGCTCATGAATTCATCATGCACGCCCGGCGGCTCTTCCGTACCGGGTGCCGGGATACGGACGGTCGCGCGCCGGAAAAAGGGGCGGCCCCGCCCCGGGGCGGGGGGCGGGGCCGCGGACCGCGCGGGACCGGGCGACGGTCACCCGCGCGGCGGGTCCGGGTGGAACGCCCGTCCCCGGCGGCCCTGTGGTCCACCGGGGACGGGCGGAATCAGTGCTTCACCGCCTTCTCGGCGCCCGCCCCGGTGAGGGAGCGGACCTCGATCTCGGCGTACTTCTCCGCGTTGTACTCCTTGCTGAGCACGGTGCCGATGAAGCCGCACAGGAAGCCGACCGGGATGGAGATGAGGCCCGGGTTCTGCAGCGGGAACCAGCTCCAGTCGGAGTCGGTGAACAGGGCCTTCTCGGAACCGGAGACGACCGGGGAGAAGATGACCAGGAACAGCGCCGCGCCGAGGCCGCCGTAGATGGCCGAGACGGCGCCCGTGGTGTTGAACCGCTTCCAGAACAGGCTGTACAGGATCGCGGGCAGGTTGCCGGACGCGGCGACCGCGAACGCCAGCGCGACCAGGAACGCCACGTTGAGCCGCTGGGCGTAGATGCCGAGGACGATCGACACGGCGCCGATGACCAGGGCGGAGATGCGGGCGACGCGGACCTCGTCCCGCTCGGTGGCCTTGCCCTTGCGGAACACGTGGGCGTACAGGTCGTGGGCGAACGAGGACGACGAGGCCAGCGTGAGGCCCGCCACGACCGCCAGGATGGTGGCGAACGCGACCGCGGCGATCACCGCCAGCAGGATCGTGCCGCCCGCGTCGCCGAACATGATCTGCCCGATCTTCTCGGCGAGCTGCGGTGCCGCGGTGTTGCCCGCCTCGTTGACCCGCGAGATCTCCTCGCTGCCGACCAGCGCGGCGGCGCCGAAGCCGAGCACGAGGGTGAACAGGTAGAAGGTGCCGATGAGCCCGATGCCCCACATGACGGACTTGCGGGCATCGCGGGCCGTCGGGACGGTGTAGAAGCGGATCAGGATGTGCGGCAGTCCCGCGGTGCCGAGCACGAGCGCGAGGCCGAGGCTGATCAGGTCGAGCTTGCCGCTGAGCCCCTGCTCCTCGGTGCCGTAGCGCAGCCCGGGCTCCAGGAACTTGTCGCTCTTGCCGCTCTCCTGCGCGGCCTCGTTCAGCAGGCTGGACAGGTTGAAGCCGAACTCGGTCAGCACCAGCAGCGTGACCAGCGCGGCGCCGGTCATCAGCAGCACGGCCTTGATGATCTGCACCCAGGTGGTGCCCTTCATCCCGCCGAACACCACGTAGACGATCATCAGGACGCCGACCAGCGCGATCGTGGCGCCCTTCGCGAACTCGCTGGTGAAGCCGAACAGCAGCGCCACCAGGGCGCCCGCGCCGACCATCTGCGCCAGCAGGTAGAAGATCGAGACGGTGATGGTGGAGACGCCGGCGGCGGTGCGGACCGGGCGCGGGCTCATCCGGAACGCCAGCACGTCCGCCATCGTGAACCGGCCCGAGTTCCGCAGCAGCTCGGCGACCAGCAGCAGCGCGACGAGCCACGCGACCAGGAACCCGATGGAGTACAGGAAACCGTCGTAGCCGTACAGGGCGATCAGCCCGGCGATGCCGAGGAACGACGCGGCGGACATGTAGTCGCCGCCGATCGCGAGGCCGTTCTGCACGCCGGAGAAGGACCGGCCGCCGGCGTAGAAGTCGGTGGCGTTCTTGGTGTTGCGGCTCGCCCACACGGTGACGGCCAGCGTGGCCGCCACGAAGGCGAGGAACAGCAGGATCGACAGGGTCTCGTTGCTCATCGGCCGTCCTCCGCGGTCCCGGCGCCCTGCGCCTCCTCCGCCTCGATGTCGCCGCGGATCTTGTCGGCGAGCGGGTCGAGGCGGCGCTCGGCGTGCCGCGAGTACAGGTACGCGATGCCGAACGTGGTCACGAACTGCAGCAGCCCGAAGACGAGCGCAACGTTGATCGCGCCGAACAGCTCGGTGCCCATGAAGCCGCGCGCCCACCCCGACAGCACGACGTACAGCAGGTACCAGGCGAGGAACGCGACGGTCATCGGGAATGCGAATCTGCGGAATCTGCGGCGGAGTTCCTGGAACTCCGCTGTGCCCTGGAACCGTTGGTAGACGGTGCCGGAGGCGTTCTCATCTATGGACACGACCGCCCCTCCTCTGTTGTGACGCCGGTCACGCGCCACCGTATGAACGTCCCGAGGACCGAGCGAGGGGACAGGCGCGGGGCTGCGGTCAGCCGCCGTTCATCGTCGGCGGTCTGCGCGCGTCGTCGGTGAGCGGTTCATCTGGCGCGATGAACGGTCACACCCGCTTCGGCCGCCAGGTCCCGCGGTCGACGGCGAGCGACTCCGGGGTGTGCAGGCGCACCATCATCCGCGCGACGCCGCGCGGCACCCGGCCCGGCGTGCACAGCGACACGACGATCATGGTGGCGAACGCGATCGGGACCGTCCACGCGGCGGGTTCGGCGAGCAGCGCCCCCGCGAGCCCCGCCGGCGGCCCGGCGGCGATCGTCACGATCACCGCGGTGCCCGCCAGCGTCCCGCCGGCGATGAGCCCGGCGAGCGCGCCCGGGACGGTCAGCCGCCGCCACCAGACGCCGAGGACGAGCAGCGGGCAGAACGTGGACGCCGCGACGGCGAACGCGAGCCCGACGACGTCCGCGACGGGCAGCGCGCGGGCCGCGATGGCCAGCGCCAGCGGGACGACGAGGGCGAGCAGCGTCCCGGCCCGGAACGAGCGCACCCCGCCGCGCAGGATGTCCTGCGCGATCACCCCGGCGACGGACACGGTGATCCCGGACGAGGTGGACAGGAACGCCGCGACCGCGCCGCCGGTCACCAGCGCGCCGAGCAGGTCCCCGCCGACCCCGCCGATGAGGCGGCCGGGCAGGGTGAGCACGACGGCGTCGGCCCGCCCGGTCATCAGCAGCTCGGGCGTGTAGAGGCGGCCGAGCGCCCCGTACACGGCCGGGAGCAGGTAGAAGGCGCCGAGCAGCGACAGCACCAGCACGGTGGTGCGCCGCGCGGCCCGCCCGTCGGGGTTGGTGTAGAAGCGGACGAGGACGTGCGGGAGCCCCATCGTCCCGAGGAACGTCGCGAGGATCAGCGAGTACGTGGCGTAGAGGGAGTGGGGGTGGCCGTCCAGCGGCATCGCCCACTGGCGGTCGGTGCTGGCGGGCCGGTCGCTGACGTGCGGCACGTCCGCCCCGGCCGGGAAGGTGACGGACGTGTTCTGCGCGATGTGGTGCCGCCCGGGGCCCAGGACGACCGTGGAGCCGGCGTAGGTCTGGCCGTCCACCCGCCCGTCCACGACGACCTGGACGGGGTCGGCGACGTCGACGGTGACGCCGAGGCCGACGGAGACGGTGGTGCGGTCGGCGAACTGCGGCGGCGCGTCCTCGGCCAGGCCCGGCGCGCCGTCGTAGCGCCAGGCCAGCAGCAGGAACACCAGCGGGACGGCGAGCGCGGTGAGCTTCATCCAGTACTGGAACGCCTGGACGAGCGTGACGCTGCGCATGCCGCCGACCAGCACGTTCACCGCGACGACGACGGCGACGAGGACGCCGCCCGTCCACACCGGCGCGCCCGTCACCGTCCGCAGCACGAGCCCGGCCGACTGGAACTGCGGCAGCAGGTACAGCCAGCTGATCAGCACGACGAGGATGCTGGCGACGCGGCGCACCGCCATCGACTCCAGCCGCGCCTCGGCGAAGTCGGGCAGCGTGTACGCGCCGGAGCGGCGCAGCGGCGCCGACACGAGCACGAGCAGGATGAGGTAGCCGCCCGTCCAGCCGACGGGCAGCCACAGCATGTCGGCGCCGTAGGCGAGGATCAGCCCGGCGATGCCGAGGAACGACGCGGCCGACAGGTACTCGCCGCCGATCGCCGACGCGTTGCGCAGCGGCGTCACCGTGCGGGACGCCACGTAGAAGTCGGAGGTGGTGCGCGAGATCCGCCCGATCACGCCGATGAGGACGGTGGCGACGACGACCAGGAGCACCCCGGCGAGCCCGTACGCGGTGTTCATGGGGCGTCGTCGGACGGGGGCCGGTCGACGAGCTCGGCGAAGTCGTCCTCGTTGCGCTCGGCCTGCCGGACGTACCACCACCCGCAGGTGACGAACCACGGGTAGATCAGCCCGCCGAGCACCACCCACGGCAGCGGGATGCCGAGCACGGCCTTCTCGCTGACCTCGGGGAACACCGCGAACAGCAGCGGCAGCCCGATCACCACCGCGGCCAGCACGAGGCACAGTCCGACCGCGAGCCGCAGCTGGGCGCGCAGCAGCGACCGCATGTACGCCTCGCCGAGCCCGGTCTGCTCGTCGATCTCCCGCGTGACGGGGTAGCTGGGCCGGCGGACGGCGCGGGTCCGCGGCCCGGTCACCAGGACCCGGCCGGGTGCGATGCCGCGCGGCCGGTCGCTGGGGCCGCCGGATGGCGGCGCGTCGGCGGGGCCTGGGTCGGGACCGGCGCCCGCGGGTTCGTCGGCGCTCGGATGGCCGGGGCTCAGGGCGACCGCCTCGCCCTCCGCACGAGCAGGTCGCGCAGCTCGCGCACGTGCCTGCGGCTCACCGGCAGCTCGGTGTCGCCGACCAGGACGGTGCAGCGGCCCGAGTCCAGCCGCAGCTCCTTGATCGCCGACAGCGCGACCAGGTGGCTGCGGTGCACCCGGACGAACCCGGCACCGGTCCAGCGCTCGCTCAGCGCGGCCAGCGGGATGCGGACCAGGTGGCTGCCGGACGCCGTGTGCAGCCGCGCGTAGTCGCCCTGCGCCTCGACGTACTGCACCTCGGCAGGGGTGACGAACCGGGTCACGCCGCCGAGCTCGACGGGCATCGGCTCCGGCTCGGCGGGGTCGGCCTCGTCGTCCTCGGGCTCGTCGGTGGCCTCGATGACGCGCCGGATCGCCTCGTTCAGCCGCTCCGGCCGCACCGGCTTGAGGATGTAGTCGGTCGCCTTGATCTCGAACGCGTCCACGGCGTGGTTCTCGTACGCGGTGACGAAGACGATCTGCGGTGCGCGGGCGAACTGCGCGAGGACGCGGCCGAGCACGGTGCCGTCCAGGCCCGGCATCCGGATGTCGAGGAAGACCGCGGCGATGGGCCGTCCGTCGGCGAGCGCCCGGTCGAGCTTGCGCAGTGCCGCGGCGCCGTCCCGCGCGGTGTGGATCTCGCCGATCCGCGGATGGGCGTGCAGCAGGTGGACGAGGTCGTCCAGCGCGGGCGGCTCGTCGTCCACCGCGAGGACACGTAGGCCCACCACATCGTCCTTTCCCACGTCGCACGGACATTTCAGTCAAAGGACGCCTACCAGTCAAGGGTTATGAAGCGGTCACCCCCGGCCGGTACTTCGGAACACGCACGATCACCTTCGTGCCCGCGCCCGGGCCGGTCTCCACGGCGAGACCGTACTCCGGCCCGTACACCTGGCGCAGGCGGTCGTCCACGTTGGCGAGCCCGATCCCCGCCGAGTCGCCGTCGTCGGTCAGCGGGCGCACGTCGCCGGCGAGCAGCCGGCGGACCTCCTCGGGGTCCATGCCGATCCCGTCGTCCTCCACGCTGATCACGCAGTCGGACCCGGCGTCCTCGGCGACGATCGTGATCAGGCCGGGCTCCGACCGGTCCTGCAGCCCGTGCCGGACGGCGTTCTCCACCAGCGGCTGCAGGCACAGGAACGGCACGGCGACCGGCAGCACCTCGGGCGCGATCCGCAGCGTGACCCGCAGCTGCTCGCCGAACCGCGCCCGCTGGAGCAGCAGGTACCGGTCGATGGACCGCAGCTCCTCGGCGAGCGTCGTGAAGTCGCCGTGCCGCCGGAACGAGTAGCGGGTGAACCCGGCGAACTCCAGCAGCAGCTCCCGCGCCCGCTCGGGATCGGACCGGACGAAAGACGCGATGGTGGTCAGCGAGTTGTAGATGAAGTGCGGCGAGATCTGCGCCCGCAGCGCCCGCATCTCCGCCTCCATCAGCAGCGTCCGCGAATGGTCGAGCTCGGCCAGTTCGAGCTGCGCGTCCACCCACTGGGCGACCTCCTCGGCGGCGCGGATCAGCCCGGCGGGGGTGTCGTCCCCGTAGGCGGCGAGCGACCCGACGACGCGGTCGTCGGTGGCGAGCGGCACGACCACGACCCGCCGGATCGGGCAGTCGAGCAGGTCGCAGCCGACGTCGTGCACCTGGGTGCGGCCGTTCTCCAGCGTCACCTCGGCGTGCTCCAGCGCCGCCTCCGCGTGGTGCTCGTGCTCCCCGTCCCAGGCCAGCAGCCGCTCCCCGTCGGTGATCGCGAGCGCGGGGCAGTCCAGCAGCGCCCGCAGGTGCCGGGCGGCCTTCTGCGCGTCCTGCTCGGTCAGCCCCGCCCGGAACGCCGGGGCGGCGCGGGACGCGGTGTGCAGGGTCTCGAACGTCGCCCGCCGCGCGGGCCCGCCGAGGTCACCGCCCCGCCCCTGCTGCCGCCGCCACCACACGAGCGCCGGAATCCAGGTCACCAGCAAGGTCACGGCAACGGCGATGACGACGTTCATTCCGCAAATTTATGCCGATCACCGGACCAAAAGGTAAGTACACCTCAGTACATGTCCGATTTGGCGGGAAGGTCATGATCATGTCATTTTAGTCGGACCGACACCACGATCTTGGCCGCCGGCCCACCGCTCCCCCCGGGCCGATCCCGGTGCCGGGCCGGGCGCGCGGCGTCCGGCCCGCCAGGCGGGCCCGGCCGTGAGGAGTGTGCATGCGCCGCCGAAGCCTGGCCGTCCTGACCGCCGTGGGCCTCGCCCTACCGCTCGCCGTCGCGATCCAGTCCCCCGCCGCCGCCGACGAACTGTCCCTGTCGAACTTCCGGCTCCGCCCGAATTCCTACGGCACCGATCTGCGCGACCGCGCCGACGCCCTTCCGCTGGTGAAGGCGACCGTCACCGGCATCATGAACGACCTGAACCGGCAGGACGACGACACTCCGGTCACCGTCAACGGGGCGTGCGAGCCGGCCGCCGTGCAGTCCGGCAGCTCCGTGGACCTCGCCCGGAGCGTCTGCTTCAACGACGGCGACAACGGCACCGCCCAGTGGTACCCGCAGGGCGTCACCACGGTCGCCGACATGCAGGCCGACCAGGAGTGGGGCGACGGGTACAAGCCCGTCCTGGTCAGCTGGTACGACCACAACGACACCGCGGACGGGATGGTCAAGGGCGTCCGCATCAGCTTCATGAACCCCTACAGCGGCGCCTACCGGCACGTCCTGCTGGTGTACCCGAATGCCAACGGCGACTACGACACCGTCCGGGTCTCGCAGGACTCGTCGAACAGCAGCTACAACACCTCGCTCCACGCGGGCGGGATCCTCTGGTATGGCAACCACCTGTTCGTCGCCGACACCGCGCGCGGCTTCCGCATGTTCGACATGCGGCGCATCTTCGACCTGGGCGCGTCCGAGAACGGCACGACCGGCGGCGCGGACAAGGTCGGCCTGCACGGCGGCACGTACCACGGCTACGGGTACCGCTACGTGATGCCGCAGGTCGGCTCGTGGACCCGGACCGCCGCGACCGGCACCAAGTGCACCTCCTCGGACGGGTCGCCGCAGTTCTCGCACGTCTCCCTCGACCGCAGCGGCACCGACCACCTGGTCTCCGGCGAGTACTGCGCCGGGGACGAGGCCGTCAACGGCCGCGTCGCCGCGTGGCCCATCGCCGGCGCGTTCACCGCGAACGGCGAGCTGGTCACCGACCCGTCCTACCGGTGGAACGCCGACGCCGCCCACCGGCTGCCGGTCAGCAACGTCCAGGGCGCGACCCGGTTCAACGGCCGGTGGTACCTGAGCCGCAGCCGCGGCACCTCGACCGCCGGGACGTTCTACACGACCGAGCCGGCGACGTCGTCCACCACGACGCTCCAGGTCGCGAGCTCGCAGCAGCTCAGCATCGGCCCTGAGGACCTGGCGCACTGGCAGTCCGGCACGGACGCGTCGAACCCCGGCCTGGGCCAGTTCTGGACGGTGGCCGAGCACCCCGGCAAGCGCATGGTCTACGCCGTCCGCCCCTGACCGGATCCGTTGACTTGCGGCGTGTTGTTGTTATCCGGCCTTCCATAACAACAACACGCCGCAAGTCAACGAACTCTCCCGGGCGCACTTTGATCACCGCGAGTGGACGTGGGTGACAGCGGGGTGCCCGGAAGGCGACGAATTTCGCCCGGCCGCAGGGATCCGCACCCTTCTGACCCTGGCGTCCTCGGGCGGGGAGTCGTACCCTGGCCGCGAAGTTATTGGCGTAGCGCCAATAGTGTCGCGCGAGGAGGACCGGGATGAGCATCTACGAGTCGATCGGTGGAGAAGAGGCCCTGACGGTTGTGGTGGACGACCTCTACCGGCGAATCCTCGCCGACGACGTACTGAACCCCTACTTCGTCGGCCTCAACGTCAACAAGGTGAAGGGGCGCCAGGTCGAGTTCTTCGGCCAGGCGCTGGGCGGGCCGATGGTCTACCAGGGCCGGGCGATGAAGGACGTCCACCTCGGGCTCGGCATCGAGCAGGACCACTTCGACCGGGTCGCGGACCACCTCGGGGAGGCCCTCCTCGCGGCGGGCGTCCCCAAGGAGATCATCGGCGAGATCGCCGCCATCGTCCTGCCGCTCGCCGACCAGATCGTGGCCGGCCGGATCACCACGGAGACCGCGGAGACCGCCGCAGCGGAGTGAGCGTCCGGGCGCGCCCGCCGGGGCGACGGCGAGCGCGCCTCATGACGTCAGGGCAGCTTCAACTCCTCGGCCAGCGCGTCGTAGTGGAGGTCGCCGTCGCCGTAGGCCAGTGACGCGGCCATCGCGTGGCGCGAGAACAGGTGCAGGTCGTGCTCGTGGGTGAAGCCGATCGCGCCGTGCACCTGGTGGCCGAGCGCGCACACCCGCTCGTACGCCTCGCTCACCCACGCCTTCGCCATCGACACCTCCTCGGTCGCCTCGCGGTCCACCGACAGGAGCCAGATGGCCTCGTAGGCGATGAAGCGGGAGCCGAGCACGTCGATCGACATGTCGGCGCAGTGGTGCTGCACCGCCTGGAACGACCCGATCGGCCTGCCGAACTGCTCCCGTTCCGTCGCGTACTCCACCGTCATGTCGAGGACGCGCTGCGCCGCGCCCACCATCTCGGCGCAGGTCGCCGCCGCGCCGAACAGCGAGATGGCGCGGGCGGCGTCCGGGCTCAGGGCGGCCTCGGCCGGGACGCGGACGTCCGCCAGCCCGACATGGCAGGGCCGGTCCCAGCCGACGGTGCCCAGCGGGTCGAGCGTCGCCGCCGAGGCGTCCACCCAGAACGCGCGGGGCTCGCCGTCCAGATCCGCCGCCACGAGGATGTGCTCGGCCGAAGCGGCGAACGGCACGAACGTCGCGGTGCCGTTCAGGACGTAGCCGTTGCCGTCGCGGGCGGCCACCGGCCCCTCCCCGGGACGGTCCCAGGGCAGGGGCGCGGCGGTCACGATCCGGCCCTCGGAGATCGCGGCGAGCCACCGCTCCTTCTGCGCGGGCGTGCCGAACCGCGCCACCGGCATCCCGCAGGCCGCGACCGACGTCAGCAGCGGGCTCGGGACCTGCGCGTAGCCGAGCTGCTCGAACAGTAGCGCCACGTCCAGGAAGTCGCCGCCGACACCGCCGTGCTCCTCGGGGAACGCCAGGCCCGGCCAGCCGAGCTCGACCATCTCCTTCCACAGCGCGGGCGAGTGGCCGGCGGGGTCGCCGTCCATCGCCCGCGCCCCGGCCACCGGCCCCCGCGCCTCCAGCAGCTCGCGCGCGGTATCGGCGATGAGCTCCTGATCCTCGGTACGCCCCAGGTTCATGACTGCGGCGGGATCTTGTCGGAGCGGACCCACACGCCCGGCCGCTCCTCCCAGAACAGCTGGACGAGCACGCCGCCGGTGTGCTTCGGATGGATGAACGTGTGCTTCCAGGCGGCGCCGTCGGTGACGCCCTCCTCGTCGTCGAACGTCGGGATCTCGTGCCGCTCGCACGCCGCGAGCGCCGCGTCCCAGTCGGCCACCTCGAACGTGACGTGGTGGGCGCCGGGGCCGCTGCGCTCCAGGAACCGGTCGATGAACGAGTCCTCCCCGCGGCCGGTGATGACCTCCCAGCAGATCGACGAGCCGGGGATGTTCAGCACCAGGTCGGCCATGTCGGGGTGCTCGTCGTCGGGCGTCCGCCACACCTGCACGAACCCGGCGAGGTCGCGGTACCAGCGGGCCAGCTCGTCGCGGTCGTGGAACGCCTGGCAGACGTGGTCGAGCGCCACGATCCCGAGCGAGGAGCCGTCGAGCGCAGCTCGTCCGTTGAATGGCGGTGGGTGGGGGCTGGAGGACGGGCCTTCCGAATCGGACGGTTCCACGGCGTTGTCGCCCGAGTCGCCGCACATGTCCAGGCTGCCGGGGCCGCGCAGCCGGAACAGGACGCCGGGGCCGTGCTCGGGCGGGCTCAGCGACGCCTCCAGCCAGGCTCCGCCCGGCCCCTCGGCGGGCTTGATGCCGCGCGACTCCAGCTCGGCCCGCGCCGCCCCCAGGTCGGGGACCTCGGCGCCGACGTGGTGCAGCCCGGGACGGCCGTTGTGCTCGTCCAGCCAGGTCTGCAGCGGCGAGCCGTCGCCGGACGGCGCGACCACCTCCCACGCCTGCCCCCGGCTCCCGGGGATCTCCAGCCGGGCGCCGCGCACGCCCTCGGCGGGGTTGTCCCAGCTCCGGACGCGCCGGAACCCGAACAGCCCCTCCAGCAGCCCGACCTGCGCGTCGAGGTCGGTCGCCACCTGCGCGACATGATCGATGCGGTAGATCTGCACGGGTCCTCCTAGCTCGGGTGGGGCTCGATCCAGTCGTAGCCGTAGGTGACGAGTTCCTTGACGAGGCGCAGGTTGTAGCGGTTCATCGCCGCGATCCGCTCGGCCAGCTCACCGACCCGCTTGTCGAACTCGTCCGCCGGGTACACGTCGTTGACCAGGCCGAGCCGCAGCGCCCGGTCGGCGTCGATGCGGGCGCCGGTGAACAGCAGCTCCTTCGCGCGGGCCTTGCCGATCCGCTCCGGCAGCCGCTTCACCCCGCCCCAGCCGGGCGCGGACCCGCCGAACTCGGGCTGGTCGGGGTCGCCGTCCTCGGTCATCTTCGGCCGGTACGGCGGACGCGCCGACAGGGTGATCTCGACGAGCCCCATCTTCGCGTTGTCCGAGGCCACGATGAAGTCGGCGGCGAGCGCCAGCTCCAGGCCCCCGCCGACCGCGTAGCCGTGCACGGCCGCGATCACCGGGACCGACGTCCGCTCCATCATCGCGAACGTCTTCTCGCCCAGCCGGCCCTGCTCGACCCGCTCGCGCGGCGTCAGCTTCTCCGACCAGGCCAGGTCCATCCCGGCGCAGAACGCGCGCTCGCCGGCGCCGCGCAGCACCACGACGCAGACGTCCTCGTCGTCGTCGACGCGGGTGAAGATGTCGCGCAGCTCCGCCATCGTCGTCGGCGTCAGCGCGTTGAGCTTGTCCGGCCGGTTCAGCGTCAGCCAGGCGACCCTCTCCTCGATTCGCAGGTCGACGGTCTCGTAGGCGTTCTCGTCGGGCATACGGATTCGCTCCTCCTCGGTCGGACGGGTCCGGGTTCAGCCGCGGGGCAGGTGCAGCCCCCGGGTGGCGATGACGTTGCGCTGGATCTCGGTGGTGCCGCCGAGGAAGGTGGAGGCCACCGAGTCCCGGCGCATGTGCGTGAACAGGGCGCCGAGCGGCGCGTCCGCGCGCTCCCACAGGGCGGCGGACCGCCCGAACGCCCGCGCGCCGGTCCGCGCGATCCGCTGGTGCAGCTCGGCGCCGAACAGCTGGTTGATGGACGCCTCGAAGTCGGGCTCCTCGCCCGCCGCCTGCCGCGACACCGTGTAGCGCGCCAGGTTGTACAGCACGCGGATCTCGGTCCGCCGGCGCGCGATCTCCTGGCGCAGCGCCGGGCTCGTCCGGGCGAACCGCGCGCCCTCCGGCGACCGCAGGTAGCCGACCAGTTCGGCGAGCGCCTGCTCGTACTTGATCGTGGCGCCGATCCCGGCCCGCTCGAAGCCGAGCGCGGACATCGCGACGTACCAGCCGCGGTTCTCCTCGCCGACGCGGTCCGCCACCGGCACCCGGACGCCCTCGAAGAAGATCTCGCAGAACGGCTCCGCGCCCCGGATGTCGGTGATGGGACGGACCGTCACCCCCGGCGCGTCCGACGGGATCAGCAGGAAGGTGATCCCGCGGTGCGGCCGCTCGGCATCGGGGTCGGTGCGCACTAGGACGAACAGCCAGTCGGCGTACTGGCCGAGGGACGTCCACACCTTCTGGCCGTCCACCACGTACTCGTCGCCGTCGCGCACGGCGCGGGTCCGCAGCGACGCCAGGTCGGAGCCGGAGCCCGGCTCGGAGAACCCCTGCGCCCACGTCGCCTCGCCCTTGGCGATGGCGGGCAGGTGCCTGGCCTTCTGCTCCTCCGTGCCGTGCACCAGCAGCGTCGGGCCGAGGAGGAACGCGCCGATGCCGTTCACCGTCGGCACCCGCGCCCGCATCATCTCCTCGTGCAGGATGAACTCCTCCATGGCCGACAGGCCCGCGCCGCCGTACTCGCGCGGCCAGTGCGGCGCGATCCAGCCCCGCTCGGCCAGGGCCGCCGCCCACGCCCGCGCGCCCTCGCGGCGCCCCGGGTCGCCGGCGACGCGGTCGACGGGCCAGTTGTAGCCCGCGACGTCCTCCGGTTCCAGGCTCTGCTCCTCCTCGCCCGCCGGACGGTACGACGCGGGGAACCGCTCCTCGATGAACGCCCGCGCCTCCGCCCGGAACGCGGCCTCCTCGGGCGTGTCGTCCCAGTTCACCGGCCCTCCGCCTCCCGGTCCCAGGTGGTGTCGGTGATGCCGTTGTCGCCCTGTGCCCGCAGCTTGTACTTGGCGACCTTGTCGGTCGGCGTGCGCGGCAGCGCGTCGATGAACTCGACGTAGCGCGGCACCATCGAGCGCGGCAGCCGCTCCTCGCAGTAGGCGATCAGCTCCGCGGGTTCCATGCCGGTGTCCGGCTGCACCACGATCGACACCTTGATGTCCTCGTCCTCCAGCTCCGAGGGCACGCCGATGGCGGCGCACTCCAGCACCGCCGGATGCTGGTTGATCTCGGTCTCCAGGTCGAAGGCCGAGATGTTCTCACCACGCCGGCGGATCGCGTCCTTCATCCGGTCAAGGAAGTAGAAGTAGCCGTCGTCATCGCGCCATACCCGGTCTCCGGTGTGGAACCACATGTTCCGGAAGCAGCGGGTGGTCGCCTCCCAGTTGCCGTAGTACCCGGTCGTCAGGACGAACGGCTGCTTCGGCCGCAGCACCAGCTCGCCCGGCTCCCCCGGGCCCACCTCCCGGTCGTACTCGTCCACCACCGCGACCTGGAACCGCTCCTCGTGGGCCCGGCCGCACGAACCCGTCCGCCACTCCCCGTACGGGCTGCCCGTCGCGATGCCCGCCTCGGTGCTCGTATAGGTCTCCACCGACCGGACCCCGAAACGCTCCCGCAGCGGCTCGTCCAGGCTGGACTTGCCCATGTAGAACGTCTCCAGCCGGTGGTCGCGGTCCCGCGGCGTCGGCGGCCGGTTCAGCAGGATCGGGATCATCGAGAACACGCTCATGCAGACCTGGGCGTCGAAGCGGCGCACGTCGTCCCAGAACCGGGACGCGCTGAACCGCTCCACGATCGCGATCGAGCCGCCGCCGAGGAGCGCGGAGAGCATCCCGTCCCACAGCGCGGCGGCGTGGAACAGCGGCAGCGGGCAGTAGATCGTCTTGCCCCACCGGTCGAGGAAGTCCAGCGAGTCGTAGGCGCAGGTCAGCGCCAGCGCGTGCGGGACCATCGCGCCCTTGGACGGCCCGGTCGTCCCGGACGTGTACATGATCGCCTGCATGTCGGAGAACCGCACCGGGACCTCGACGCGCCCGTCGCCGTCCTCCGGCAGGGCCGACAGCTCCCGCGCGGGCTTGCCGAGCCGGTCGAGCAGGATCCCGTGTTCGGCGGCGTCCCGCACGACGACCCCGCCCAGCTTCGGCAGCCGGTCCGCGATCTCGGTGAGCCGCTCCGCGTAGGGACCGTCGATGAGGAGCCAGTTCGAGTCGGAGCTGTCCAGGACGTGCCGGAGCAGCTCTCCCCGGTAGGCGATGTTGATCGGCACGGCGACCGCGCCGAGCCGCGCCAGCGCGAACACGAGATGCACGAAGTCGGCGCAGTTGGGCAGCATCAGCCCCACGTGGTCGCCGCGCCCGATCCCGGCGCCGGCCAGCCTGCGCGCCATCCGGTCGGCGGCGGCGTCGACCTCGCCGTAGGTGACCTCGCCGTCCCGGAACTTGAGAAACGTCTGCCTTCGGTGAGCCTGCGCCTGCGACCGGAGAACGTCCCCCAGGACGAAGCTCTCCAGCATCTCCTTGCGCATCCGGACCTCCGCTTTCGCTGCGTGCGTCGTCGTAGGTGGCGTGCGTCGTGGTAGGTGGCCTGGGTCGGTGAACGGTGTTTCGGTCAGGTGCGGCCGGCCCGCAGCGATCCGCAACCGGACATTGCCTTAATCAGAGGAACACGAAACCCTATATGCGGCAATAGTGGCTGAAAGGGAACATCTCTGTTCTAGTAGTGACACAACTACACAGAAGCGACCAATGTAACCGAGGCCACACCCTCCGCTCTTCCCGGTTTCGGCCCCTCGACGCCACCCCGGCCCACCCGACCGAAACCCGGGCCACCGGCGAGTCGTGCGCTGTAACCGCCGGTCGAGAACGAATTACTCCCGCGTGGATGTGACATGTGGTTCTTTGGGCACGATCTAGGGTCATGGAGGAGATCAAGTCCCCGCCAGGCGGGACCGATGACGGCGGTTTCCCGGTCACCACGGACAAGCGGAAGGGACGGGCGCGCACCGACTGGATCGTCTACGGCTGCACCGCGCTGCTGACCGTCGCCTTCGTCGTCTGGGGCACCGTCTGGACCGACAACCTCAGCTCGACGGCGCAGTCCGCGCTGGACTGGCTCCTCGCGAACGTGGGCTGGCTCCTCGTCCTCGCCGCGACCGGATTCGTGATCTTCTCGCTGTGGCTGGCGTTCAGCAAGTACGGCCGCATCCCGCTCGGCCGCGACGAGGACGAGCCCGAGTTCCGCACCGTGTCCTGGGTCGCGATGATGTTCAGCGCGGGCATGGGCATCGGGCTGATGTTCTTCGGCGCCGCCGAGCCCCTGATGCACTACGTCGAGCCGCCCCCCGGCACCGACCCGGCGCAGAGCGAGCCCGCGATCGAGACCGCGATGGCGACCACCATGTTCCACTGGACGCTGCACCCGTGGTCGATCTACGCCGTCCTCGGGCTGGCGATCGGGTACGGGCACTACCGCCGCGGCCGCACCCAGCTCGTCAGCGCCGCGTTCGCCCCGCTGTTCGGCCGCCGCCGCGCCGAGGGCCCGGCCGGCAAGCTCATCGACAGCCTGGCGCTGTTCGCGACCCTGTTCGGCTCGGCCGCGTCCCTCGGCATCGGCGCCCTACAGATTCGCACCGGCATGCAGGAGGCGGGCTGGATCGAGACCCTCGGCACCACGGTCCTCGTGCTCATCATCGTGGTCCTGACGATCTGCTTCATCGCCTCCGCCGTCTCCGGCATCGCCCGCGGCATCCAGTGGCTGTCCAACACGAACATGGTGCTGGCGGCCGTGCTCGCCCTGTTCGTGTTCGTGGCGGGCCCGACCGTGTTCATCCTCGAACTGCTGCCGACCTCGATCGGCGTCTACATCCAGGACTTCGGCGAGATGGCCTCCCGCTCGGGCGCCACCGGCGGCGAGGAGATGGACACCTACCTGTCGAGCTGGACGATCTTCTACTGGGCGTGGTGGATCTCCTGGTCGCCGTTCGTGGGCATGTTCCTGGCCCGGATCAGCCGCGGCCGCACCATCCGCCAGTTCGTCGCCGGCGTGATCATCGTCCCGAGCGTGGTCAGCCTGGTCTGGTTCGCGATCTTCGGCGGCGCCGCGATCTCCCAGCAGCGCGAGGGCCGCGACCCCTACGGCTCGGGCTCCGAGGAGGAGATCACCTTCAACATGCTGGGCAACCTCCCCTGGGCGGCGATCACCGCGATCCTGGTGATGCTCCTGGTCGCCATCTTCTTCGTGTCCGGCGCCGACGCCGCGTCGGTCGTGATGGGCACCCTCTCCCAGCACGGCTCGACGAACCCGTCCCGCTGGATCGTCATCTTCTGGGGCGCCATGACCGGCGCCGTCGCCGCGATCATGCTCGTGATCGGCGGCGACGAGGCGTTGACCGGCATCCAGAACATCACCTTCATCGGCGCGCTGCCGTTCACCCTCGTCCTGATCGTGCTCTGCTTCTCGCTGGCCAAGGACGTCCGGAGCGATCCGATGATGCAACTCCAGCACAAGGGCGCCGAGGTTCTGGAGGAGGCCGTGGTGGCCGGCACCGAACGCCACCGCGGCGAATTCGAACTCGTCACCAAACCCTCGACCGAAGAC
>NZ_SMKM01000074.1 GCF_004348665.1 Actinomadura sp. GC306
CGGCGGGGGCGGATGCTGGGAGGGAGGCAGGAATGCCACAACAGCCAAGATTAACTGTGCTTCGCGACATTCCGCCTTACATCGGGGTGAGGAGGGCCTCTACCCGCGTCCAGCGGCGGCGCCGCCGCCCGGGAATGCGGCGGCACATGGCAAGGTTGTGCGGGATGAGGACGATGACGTCCCCGCCCTACCTCAGCCGTACGTCAGCACAGGAGCACCCACCGTGTCGTTGCCACCTCTGGTCGAGCCCGCAGCGGAGCTCACCCGCGACGAGGTCAACCGCTACTCGCGACACCTGATCATCCCCGACGTGGGCATGTCCGGGCAGAAGCGACTGAAGAACTCCAAGGTCCTGGTCGTGGGGGCCGGCGGGCTCGGCTCCCCCGCCCTGCTGTACCTCGCCGCCGCGGGCGTCGGCACCCTCGGCGTCATCGACTTCGACGTCGTCGACGAGTCGAACCTGCAGCGGCAGATCATCCACCGGCAGTCGTCGCTCGGCAAGCCGAAGGTCGAGTCCGCCGCGGAGACCGTCCGCGAGATCAACCCGCTGATCGACGTGGTCGTGCACGACACCGCGCTCGACAACGACAACGTCATGGAGATCTTCTCCGGCTACGACCTGATCCTCGACGGCACCGACAACTTCGCGACCCGCTACATGGTGAACGACGCGGCCGTCCTGCTGGGCAAGCCGTACGTGTGGGGGTCCATCTACCGCTTCGACGGCCAGGCGTCGGTCTTCTGGGCCGAGCACGGCCCCTGCTACCGCTGCCTCTACCCCGAGCCCCCGCCGCCCGGCATGGTCCCGTCCTGCGCGGAGGGCGGCGTCCTCGGCGTGCTGTGCTCCTCGATCGGCTCGATCCAGGTGAACGAGGCCATCAAGCTGCTCACCGGCATCGGCGAGCCGCTCGTCGGCCGCCTGATGATCTACGACGCGCTGGAGATGACGTACCGCTCGGTCAAGGTCCGCAAGGACCCCGAGTGCCCGCTGTGCGGCAAGAACCCGACGCAGACCGAGCTGCTGGACGACTACGAGGCGTTCTGCGGCGCGGTCTCCGACGAGGCCGCCGAGGCCGCCCAGGACTCCACCATCACCGTCACCGACCTCAAGTCCATGCAGGACGGCGGCGACGACATCTTCCTGGTGGACGTCCGCGAGCCCAACGAGTACGAGATCGTCTCGATCCCGGGCGCGACGCTGATCCCGAAGGGCGAGTTCCTCAACGGCTCCGCCCTGGAGAAGCTGCCGCAGGACAAGAAGATCGTCCTGCACTGCAAGTCCGGGGTGCGCTCCGCCGAGGCCCTGGCCGTCGTGAAGAACGCCGGCTTCGCCGACGCGGTCCACGTGGGCGGCGGCGTCCTGGCCTGGGTCAAGCAGATCGACCCCAGCCAGCCGTCCTACTGACCCGCCGAACCCACCCGAAGACGACCGAAGGCCCCTGGATCTCCGGGGGCCTTCGTCATGGCCGGTCGACGCGGTAGACGACGTGGGCGGGGTCGTCGACCGGGTTGTCCGGCTCCAGGTCGCCTTCGGCCACGCGGGTCAGGCCGGCCTTCTCCAAGGCCCGCCACGACGCGCGGTTCGCCGCCACGACCGGGACGATGACGCAGGTCGCGTCCGGGTAGTCCTGCCAGGTCCGGTCGACCATGGCCCGGATCATGCGCGGCCCGAGGCCCTGCCCGGTCAGGTCCGGATCGCCGATCAGGTAGTCGATGGTCGCCGCGCCGGGCGGGACCGTCAGCACGGCGGACAGCTCGGCGATGTACTCGGGATAGTCGGCCAGGCGGCAGCGCTGGACGAGGCCGAACGGCCGCCCGTCCAGCAGGGCCAGCCAGTCCTCGGAGGGCTCCTCGCGGCGGGCGGCGGGGCCGAAGTCGCGGGCGACGGCCTCGGGCGAGGTCTCGTGGTTCCACCAGCGAGCCACGTGCGGCTGCCGCAGCCATTGGCCGAGCAGCGGAAAGTCGTCCTCGGTGACTCGGCGCCAGGTGATCACGAAGTACTCCCGGTCGGTCAGGCGTCGCGGCGCGGCGGGGTGTAGGTCAGGCCGATCTCGGGGGCCAGTTCGGAGAGCATCAGCTCGAACAGGGGCTCGGCGTCGGTCAGCGCGAACTCCAGGTGGCCGAAGACGTCCAGGCTGACGCCGCCCTGAAGCCTGACCCAGCACTTGAGGTACGTCTGGATCACCCCCAGCGGGAGGTCCACGCCGACCTCGGCACGGTACCGCGCCAGTTGCGAGCGCAGGGCGGGGTCGATCTCGTCGTCGGGCACGACGGGGAACGGCTGCCTGTTCCACAACTCCAGGAACAGGGCCATGAAGGTCCCGCCGAACCTGCGGGCGGCCTCCTCGGCGAAGTCGATGTCCTCGTGCTCGTGGCGGCCGCGCACGGGCGAGCCGAACAGCAGGCCGTACTCGCGGGGGTTCGCCAGGGCCCAGCGGCGGAACCGGCGGGCCACCACCAGGAACCTGCCGCTGAGGTCGCCGGGCGCGACTGTCCCGGCCGCGGCGTACAGCTCGTCGGTCAGCTCCGTGAACAGGTCGCCGACCAGGTGCCGCAGCAGCTCGCCGTGGCTGCCGAAGTAGCGGTAGAGGGCCGGCGCGGTCATCCCCATCTCCCGGGCGATGGCGCGGAGCGTCACCGCCTCCGGCCCCTCCTCGACGAGGATCCGGCGGGCGGTCTCGGAGATCTCCCGGACCGTCGCCGCGCGCAGCCGCTCGCGCCGTGTCTGCACTTCGCCGCCCTCCTCCCGGTTCGGGGTCCCGTCCGGGGCCCGGTCGCATGCGGGCCGTCCCCGCATGATTCCCGATATACCCCCTTGACGGAAGCTAACACCGTATGCATAGTTAACGCTGTTCGCAGTTAACGGCGTTCACTGAAGTTAGTGGACGTTACCGAGCAGGGAGACGACCATGTTGGATCGGTGGGGCCGGTGGGTGCACCGGCGGCGCACGTGGGTGCTCGCGGTCGCGGCGGCCGCGCTCGTCTTCGCCGGCGTGTGGGGCACGGGCGTGTTCGGGGCGCTGTCCTCGGCCGGCGGTTTCGACACACCGGGCAGCGAGAGCGCCAAGGCGACGGAGATCGCCGAACGCGACCTGGGACGGGACGCGGCGGACGTGGTGATCCTCTACGAAGGCGCCATGACCGTCGAGGACCCCGCCTACCGGACGGCGGTCGAGCAGGCGCTTACCGCTCTTCCGCGGGACAAGGTCGCCGAGGTCACCACGTACTGGACGACCCGGGCACCCCGGCTGATCAGCGACGACCGCCGGGCGACCTACGCGGTCCTCGAACTCGCGGGCGCCGACCAGGACGCCCGGCAGGCCGCCTACGAGGCCGTCGAGGACGACCTGAGCCGGGTCGGCGGCGGCCTCACCGCCAAGGTCGGCGGGCCGGTCGGCACGGAGACCGCGGTCAACGGGCGGGTCTCCGCCGACATCGGCCGGGCCGAGGCCATGGCGATCCCGGTGCTGCTCGTCCTGCTCGTGCTGATCTTCGGGGGCCTGGTGTCGGCGAGCATGCCGCTGCTCGTCGGCGGGCTGGCGATCCTCGGCTCGTTCACCGCCCTGCACGCGCTGACGTACGTGACGGACGTGTCGATCTTCGCGGTGAATATCACGACGTTCCTGGGTCTCGGACTCGCGATCGACTACGGGTTGTTCATGGTCAGCCGGTTCCGCGAGGAGCTGGCGCGGGACGGCCGGTCGACCGAGGACGCCCTGGCGGCGACGATGGCCACCGCCGGGCGGACCGTCGCCGTCTCCGGCGTCACGGTCGCGGTCTCGCTGTCCGGACTCCTGCTCTTCGACCAGCAGTTCCTCGTGTCCATGGGGTACGGCGGCATCGCGACCGTGCTCGTCTGCATGGTGGGGGCGCTGACCGTCCTGCCCGCGCTGCTCGCCGTCCTCGGCCCGAAGGTGAACGCCCTGCCGATCCGGCGGCGCGGACGCCGGCCGTCCCGCGGCTGGTGGGGACGCGTCGCCCGCAGCGTCATGCGCCGCCCGGTCCTCTACGCGACCGCCACCGTGGCGCTCCTGCTCGCGCTCGGCGCCCCCTTCCTCGGCATCAACTGGGGCGGCATGGACGCCAAGGTCATGCCGGAGGGCGCAGAGGCCAGGGTCGTCGCCGAGACGCTGGAGGCCCGCTTCCCGGGCAACGCGACGAGCCCGATCGAGGCGGTCGTGACCGGCACGTCCGACCGGGCCGCGATCCAGGCGTACGGGGACCGCCTGGCCTCGCTGCCCGGCGCGGCGGACGCGACCGTCACCGGCGCCGCGGGCACCACGGCCCGGATCGCGCTGACCTACGGGGCCGACCCGAACTCCGGGACCGCACGCGACCTCGTCCGGGCGGTCCGCGACGTCCCGCCGCCCGCGGGCGCGCAGGTCCACGTCGGCGGCCCCACCGCCGAGGTCGTCGACTCGCTGGACGACATCGGCGCCACGATGCCCTGGCTGGCGCTCCTCGTCGGCGGCGCGACGTTCGTGCTGCTGTTCCTGGCCTTCGGCTCGGTCCTGCTGCCGCTGAAGGCGATCGTGATGAACATGCTGTCGCTGTCGGCCACGTTCGGCGCCGTCGTGCTGATCTTCCAGGACGGGCACCTGTCGGGCCTGCTCGGCTTCACCGCCACCGGCTCGATCGCGCCCGCCATGCCGATCCTGATGCTGGCGATGCTGTTCGGGATCTCGATGGACTACGAGGTGTTCCTGCTGTCGCGCGTCCGCGAGCAGTACGACCTGACCGGCGACAACACGGCCGCGGTCGCGGCCGGCGTGCAGCGCACCGGGGCGATCATCACCAGCGCCGCGCTGCTGTTCATCGTCGTCATCGGCGCGTTCGCCACGTCCGGGATCTCGTTCATCAAGATGGTCGGCGTCGGCATGGTCATCGCGATCGTGCTGGACGCGACGGTCGTCCGGGGGCTGCTCGTCCCGGCCATGATGCGCCTGATGGGCCGGGCGAACTGGTGGGCGCCGGGGCCGCTCGCCGGCCTCTACCGCCGGTACGGGATCCGCGAGGGCGACTCCCCCGCGCGACAGGACCCGGAGCCTGCTTCATACACAAACCAGCACTCTGCGTAATTTACCCTGCTAGATGGCCATTTGAGAGAGTCGTGGCGGGCGGGGGACGACGACGATGCTCGATCGGTGGGGCCGGTGGGTGCACCGGCGGCGGCGCTGGGTCCTCGCGGCCGCGGGGGCCGCGCTCGTCTTCGCCGGCGTGTGGGGCACGGGCGTGTTCGGGGCGCTGTCCTCGGCCGGCGGCTTCGACACGCCCGGCAGCGAGAGCGCACAGGCCGCGCAGATCGCCGAGCGCGACCTCGGACGGGACGCGGCGGACGTCGTGGTCCTCTACGAGGGCGGCACCACCGTCGACGATCCCGCCTACCGCGCCTCGGTCGAGCAGGCGCTCGCCGCCCTCCCGCCCGACAGGGTCACCGCGTCCAGCACCTACTGGACCACGCGGGCGCCGCAGTTCGTCAGCGAGGACCGCACCGCCACCTATGCCGTCCTCGAACTCGCCGGGTCCGGGGAGGCCGCGAAGAAGGAGTCCTACCGGGCGGTCCGCGGCGCGCTGACCGGCGTGGGCGGCGGGCTCACCGCCGAGGTCGGCGGGCCGGTCGGCACCGCGGCGGCCATCGACGACCGCGTGGCCTCGGACATCGTGCGCGCCGAGGCCATCGCGATCCCGGTGCTGCTCGTCCTGCTCGTGCTGATCTTCGGTGGCCTGGTCGCGGCGACGCTGCCGCTGCTCGTCGGCGGGCTGGCGATCCTCGGCTCGTTCACCGCCCTGCACGCGCTCACCTACGCGACCGACGTGTCCGGCTTCGCGGTGAACATCTCGTCCTTCCTCGGCCTCGGGCTCGCGATCGACTACGGCCTGTTCGTGGTCAGCCGCTTCCGCGAGGAACTCGGCCGGGACGGCACCTCCATCGAGGACGCCGTGGCCGTGACGATGGCCACCGCCGGCCGGACCGTCGCCGTCTCCGGGATCACGGTCGCGGTCTCGCTGTCCGGGCTCCTGCTGTTCGACCAGCAGTTCCTCGTCTCCATGGGCTACGGCGGCATCGCGACCGTGCTCGTCTGCATGGCGGGGGCGCTGACCGTCCTGCCCGCGCTGCTCGGCGCGCTCGGGCCGAAGGTGAACGCCCTGCCGATCCGGCGGCGCGGACGCCGGCCGTCCCGCGGCTGGTGGGGCCGCGTCGCCCGCAGCGTCATGCGCCGTCCCGTCCTCTACGCGACCGCCACCGTGGCGCTGCTGCTCGCGCTCGGCGCCCCGTTCCTGCGCATCGAGTGGGGCGCGATCGACGCCACGGCGCTGCCGGAGGGCGCCGAGGCCCGGTCCGTCGCCGAGGCCCTCGACACCCGGTTCGCGCGCAACGCCACGGGCCCGATCGAGGCGGTCGTCACCGGCACGTCCGACCGCGCCGCGATCGGCGCGTACGGGGACCGCCTCGCCGCGCTCCCCGGCGCCGCCGACGCGGCCGTGACCGGCGCCGAGGGCGACACGACCCGCATCGCGCTCCGCTTCGACGCCGACCCGTACTCCGGCACGGCCCGCGACCTGGTGCGGGACGTCCGGGACGTCCCGCCGCCCGCGGGCGCGCAGGTCCACGTCGGCGGCCCCACCGCCGGGCTCGTGGACGAGGTGGCCGGCCTCGGGAGCACGCTGCCCTGGCTCGCGCTGCTCGTCGGGACCGCGACGTTCGTGCTGCTGTTCCTGGCGTTCGGGTCGGTGCTCCTGCCGCTGAAGGCGATCGTGATGAACATGCTGTCGCTGTCGGCCACGTTCGGCGCCGTCGTGCTGATCTTCCAGGACGGGCACCTGTCCGGCCTGCTCGACTTCACCCCGACGGGCTCCATCGCCCCGGCCATGCCGATCCTCATGCTCGTCATCCTGTTCGGCATCTCGATGGACTACGAGGTGTTCCTGCTGTCGCGCGTCCGCGAGGAGTACGACCTGACCGGCGACAACACCGCGGCCGTCGCCGCGGGCGTCGAGCGCACCGGCGCCGTCATCACCAGCGCCGCGCTGCTGTTCATCGTCGTCATCGGCGCGTTCGCCACGTCCGGCATCACCTCGATCAAGATGGTCGGGGCGGGGATGGCCATCGCGATCCTGCTGGACGCGACGATCGTCCGCGCGCTGCTCGTCCCGGCCATGATGCGCCTGATGGGCCGGGCGAACTGGTGGGCGCCGGGGCCGCTCGCCGGGCTCTACCGCCGGTACGGCGTCCGCGAGGGCCGCCCCTCCCCCGCGGTCCGGACGGCGGCCGAAACGGTGCCCCCAATGCAGGCGAACCGCTTGTGACCTCCCTCGCCCACCGGAAGACCGAACGTCATTCGACCGGGCGCACAGCGCCGTTCCGCCGGTGGCGCACCATGCCGGTGACCGGCGGCCCGGCCGCGGCCGGCGGGGCTCAGGCGGACTTGCGGGTCCGGCTCTTCGCCGGCTCCTTCTTCTGGCCCGACTTCGCGGACGACGACTTGCGCGAGGCGGGCTTCTTGTCCGCCGCGCCCTTCCCGGACGCGGCCTTGCCGTCCTTCTCGCCCCGGCTCTTCTTGGCGGCCTCGACGCTCGCGCGCAGCGCGCTGAGCAGGTCGGCGGCGGGCTCCTCGTCGGCCTCCTCGGGGGGCCGCGCCACCTCGCGGCCCTCCACCTTCGCGTCGATGACCGCCTGCAGCGCCTCCCGGTAGGCGTCCTTGTGCTCGTCCGGGTCGAACTCCGCCTCCATCGACTCGATCAGCGACGTCGCCATCGTCAGCTCCTGCTTGCGGACCTCGATGTCCTCGTCCAGGAACGGGAAGTCGGGGGTGCGGACCTCGTCCGGCCACAGCATCGTCTCCAGGACGAACACGCCCTCCCGGACCCGCAGCGTCGCCAGCGACTCCCGCTGCCGGATCGCGATCTTGACGATGGCGACCTGGCCGGAGCTCTCCAGCGCGTCGCGCAGCAGCACGTACGGCTTGGCGCCCTGCGCGTCGGGCTCCAGGTAGTAGGACTTGGCGAAGTAGATCGGGTCGACCTCCGCCGCCTCCACGAACTGCAGGACGTCGATGCGCCGGCTGGACGACAGCGGCAGGTCGGCGAAGTCCTCGTCGGTCAGGATGACCATCTCGCCGCTCGGCAGCTCGTACCCCTTGGCGATGTCCGCGTACGGGACCTCCTCGCCGTCGACGGTGCAGACCCGCTTGTACTTGATGCGCCCGCCGTCCTCGCGGTGCACCTGGTGGAAGCGGACATCTCGCTGCTCGGTCGCCGAGTACAGCTTCACGGGGATCGTCACCAGCCCGAACGAGATGGCGCCCTTCCAGATACTGCGCATGACCAGTCCTTACCCACCAGATCGCGACCCAGCACGTACCACGCTCCCAGCGTCGCAACACCAGCGGATTCGCGCCAGAACGCGATCGTGATCCTTTGCTGCGGCGCGGGACCGGGTAGGACGGCGTTATGACCATGCCGTGGCCCGTTGAGCCGATGATGGCCGCCACCGGGGAACTCCCCTCCGACGGCGAGCAGTGGGGGCTGGAGCTGAAGTGGGACGGCGTCCGCGTCCTGGCGCACGTCTCCGCCGACGGCGTCCGCGCCACCGGGCGGCGCGGCGGCGAGGTGACGAGCCGCTACCCCGAACTGTCCGCCCTGGCCGACCTCCTCCCCAGCCACGACGTCGTCCTGGACGGGGAGGTCGTCGCCTTCCAGGACGGGCGGCCCAGCTTCGAACGACTGCAGCGCCGCATGCACGTCGCGCACCCCGACCCCAGGCTGATCCGTGAGGTGCCCGTCCGGTACGTGTGCTTCGACGTCCTGTTCCTCGACGGGCACGTCCTGTACGACATGCCGTACGTGGAACGCCGCACACTCCTCGACGACCTCGACCTGGCCGGGACCGGCCCCGTGGAGGTGCCCCCATACCTGCACGGCGGCGACACCGCGCAGGTGGACGAACTGCTCGCCTTCACCCGCGAGCAGCACCTTGAGGGGCTGCTCGCCAAGCGGCTCGACTCGCCCTACCGTCCGGGCCGCCGCGTCGACTACTGGCTCAAGGTCAAGAACTTCATGACGCGCGAGGTCGTCATCTGCGGCTGGAAGCCCGGCAAGGGACGGCGGGAAGGCGGCGTGGGGTCGCTGCTGCTCGGCGAGTACGACGTCAAGGGCCTCCTGGGTTTCGTGGGCCACGTCGGCACCGGCTTCAGCGACCGCGCCCTCGACGAGCTGTACGACATCCTGTGGCCGCTGCGCCGCCCCACCAGCCCTTACGACGACCCCGTCCCGCGCGAGTTCGCCCGTGACGCCCAATGGGTTGAGCCCCGGCTGGTCGGGGAGGTCGCCTACAGCGCCCGCACCCGGGACGGCCGCCTCCGCTTTCCGTCCTGGCGCGGCCTCCGCGACGACAAGGACCCCCTGGAGGTCACCAGTGAGCAGTGAGCCCTGGAGCACCCGTGGCGAGTGAACGGACGACCGTCGACGTCGACGGCCGGCAGGTGTCGCTCTCCAACCTCGGCAAGAACCTCTTCCCCGAGTTCACCAAGGGCGAGGTCATCGACTACTACGCCCGCATAGCCCCCGTGATGCTCCCGCACCTGCAGGACCGCGCCGCGACCCGCATCCGGTGGCCGGACGGCGTGGACGGCGGCAGGTTCTTCGAGAAGAACGCGCCGTCCCACACGCCGGACTGGGTGCGGACGGCCACGATCCCCACCCCCGGCAGCTCCACCGGGCGCGACACCCTCGACTTCGTCGTCGTGGACGACCTGCCCACGCTCGTGTGGTGCGCCAACCTCGCCGCGCTGGAGCTGCACATCCCGCAGTGGAAGGTCGGGCCGCGCGGCAAGGTGCACACCCCCGACCTCGTCGTCTTCGACCTGGACCCCGGCCCGCCCGCCACGATCGTGGAGGCGTGCGAGGTCGCGGCGCTGCTGCGCGACGTGCTCGCCGAGGACGGCCTGGAGTCGTACCCCAAGACGAGCGGCAAGAAGGGGCTGCACCTGTACGTCCCGATCAAGGAGCCGGGCAAGGCCGAACGGACGTCCGAGTACGCCAAGGCCGCCGCGCAGCGCCTCGCCGAGGAGCATCCGAAGCTGGTCGTGGCGAAGATGGAGAAGCGGCTGCGCAAGGGCAAGATCTTCGTGGACTGGAGCCAGAACAACCCCGCAAAGACGACCGTCGCCCCGTACTCGCTGCGCGCGGCGGAGCGCCCGTCGGTGTCCACGCCCATCACCTGGGACGAGCTGGAGTCCTGCGACGACGCCGCCGCCCTGGTGTTCGGGCCGGACGACGTCCTCGCCCGAGTCACGGAGCACGGCGACCTCCTGAAGCCCCTGCTGGCGGAGGACCGGCCTCCCCTCCCCTGATCTCGCGGGCATCTCGCATGCCCTATGTGTTCGATTCGGCACTCTCCGGCGCCGGATTCCGTCACCATGGTCCAGGGGACACCACACGGGGCGGGAGGCCGGGGAGTTGGCGCACAACCACCACTACGACGCCGTGGTGCTGGGCGGGGGGACCGCGGGCGAGCTGGTGGCGTCCGGGCTCGCCCGCGCGGGCCGCGACGTCGCGCTCGTCGAGAAGCACCTGGTCGGCGGGGCGTCACCGTACGTCGCGTGCGTACCGTCGAAGTCGCTGCTGCAGTCGGCACGGCGCGGCGAGACATGGGAGGCGGCGCTCGCCCGGCGCGACGCGCTCGCCGGGCACCGCCGCGACGACCCCGCCGTCGCACGGCTGGCCGAGGCGGGCGTGACCGTCCTGCGCGGCCGGGGCCAGGTCACCGAGCCGGGGCGGATCGAGGTCGACGGCACCGCGTACGGCTTCACCGACCTCGTCGTCTGCACCGGCGGCGAGCCGGTCGTCCCGGACGTCGACGGCCTCGCCGACGTCCCGCTGTGGACGACCGACGAGGCCCTGTCGGTGCCCGACCTGCCCCGCCGGCTGGCGATCCTCGGCGGCGGCCCGGCCGGCTGCGAGCTGGCGCAGGTGTACGCGTCGTTCGGCTCGCAGGTGTCGCTCGTCGAGGCGTCCGGGCGGCTGCTGGCCGCCGAGGCGCCGTTCGCCGGGGAGGTGCTCGCCGACGCGCTGCGCCGGACGGGCGTCGACCTGCGGCTCGGCGCCGCCGTCGGGCACGCCGGGCGCAAGGACCCCGGGCTGCGGCTGTGGCTGTCGGACGGCGGGACGGTCGACGCCGACCGCGTCCTCGTCGCCGCCGGGCGCCGCCCCCGGGTGGCCGGCCTCGGCCTGGAGAACCTCTGCGTCGCGATCACCCCGGGCGGCGGGCTCCCGGTGGACGAGACGTGCCGGGTCCCGTGCGAGCCGGACGACGGCCGGACCGGCAGCCGGACCGACGGCTGGACCGGCGGGGTCTGGGCCGCCGGGGACGTCACCGGGATCGCCTCCACCGCGCACGCGGCGCGCTACCAGGCGCGGGTGGTGCTGGCCAACCTCCTCGGGCGGCGCCGGGAGACCGACTACCGCGCGATCCCCCGCGTCGTCCACACCACGCCCGCCGTCTACGCGGTCGGCGTGTCGCCCAGGCGGGCCGGGGAACTCGGCATAGACCTGCACACCGCCGGGTACGACCTCGCCGCGACGGTCCGGGCGGCGGTCGAGGCCGACGAACGGGGCCGCGTCGAACTGTACGCCGACCGGTCGCGGGGCCTGCTGGTCGGCGCCGCCGCGGCCGGTCTCGACGCCGGGGAGTGGATGGGCGAGATCACGCTGGCCATCCGCGCGGAGACGCCGCTGAGCGTGCTCACCGACGTCGTCCACGCGTTCCCGACCTACGGCGAGTCCGTCGAGAAGCCGCTCCGCGAACTGGCGGCGCACCTGTGAGCAGGCCCCCCGCGAGGCGGGCCCGATGAGGAGGACGTGTGATGAGCGAGACCGACGACCTCGACCCGGCGCTCACCGGCCCCGGCGACGACGACGCGGGCGGCGAGGTGACCGAGGCCAGTGAGGCCGACGCCGCCGAGCAGCGCACCGCGGTCGGCGACGAGGAGGGCGCGCGGGACTGGTCCGCCCGGGTCCCGGACGACGTCAACGAGGCGGACGCCGTCGAGCAGCGGGTCGAGGTGCCGCTCGACGAGGACGACTACCGGTGACACCCCGCCGGGCGGCCCGATGAGGGTGCCCGGCGTCCCAGCCCTAAATACACTGACCTGCGTGAAGGCCCGCCTGAGGGCACGTCCGCGTGCTTCGGCCGTGACCGGCGGAGTTACTCGCGCGTAGGATGATGAGATTGTTCCCGCGCGGCGGAGGGGAGCCCGTCCGCCGCAACGATCGTTGATCGGAGAGTGTGGTGACCGCGACCCCGGACGCACGCCCCCGCGGCACGAGGCTGCCGCGACTGGCGCGCCGCAGGCAACTGCTCGGCGCGGCCCAGGAGGTGTTCGTCGCGCAGGGGTACCACGCGGCGGCGATGGACGAGATCGCCGAGCGCGCAGGCGTCAGCAAGCCCGTGCTCTACCAGCACTTCCCGGGCAAGCTGGAGCTGTACCTGGCCCTGCTGGACGAGCACGCCGAGGCCCTCGTGAAGATCGTCCGCGAGGCCCTCGAGTCCACCACGGACAACAAGATGCGCGTGCAGGCGAGCATGCAGGCGTTCTACACCTTCGTGGCCGGCGACGGCGAGGCGTACCGCCTCGTCTTCGAGTCCGACCTGCGCAACGTCGCGCCCGTGCGGGCGCGCGTCGACCGCGCCAACCAGCAGTGCGCCGAGATGATCGCCCAGGTCATCGCCGAGGACACCAACGCCCCCGGCGACGAGGCGTACCTGCTCGGGATGGGCCTCGTCGGCATGGCGGAGGTCAGCGCCCGCTACTGGCTGTCGCAGCACCGGGCCATCCCCAAGGACACCGCCGAGAAGATCATCGCCCGGCTCGCCTGGCGCGGCATCTCCGGCTTCCCGATGAGCGGCGAGCCCGGCTGACGCGCCCGCCGGTCACGGCGCCCGCACTCCCGTTTCACGCTGGGTGAACCGGGAGTGCGGGCGGTGCCGGTGATCTCCGTGCGACCATCGTGGGAGGGCCCGCCGGCCGGCGGCGGGACGTGACCGACGACGGGAGCATCGCGTGCAGGTGCGCATCGGTGTGCAGAACGTGGCGAAGGAGCTCGTGGTCGACACCGCGCAGTCCGCCGACGAGATCCAGGACGCGCTGGCGGACGCGCTGTCCCGGCCGGGCGGCATCCTCGCCCTCCAGGACCGCCGCGCCGGGCGGGTCGTCGTTCCCGCCGAACGCGTCGGCTACCTGGAGATCTCCGAGGACGAGCAGCGCAATGTGGGGTTCGGCTCGCAGTACGCGTGACCGCCCGCCGGGGCCGCGCGGCAAGATTTGACCTGCATTTTGTTTGAAACCGGCAGGAAGGGCATATCGCTTTCCGACCACGGGCCCCCGGCCCACGAAAGGAATGGATGATCGATATGCTCACGACGATTCTCTGGTTCATCGTCGTCGGTGCCGTCGTCGGAGCCCTGGCGCGGCTGCTCGTCCCCGGCCGCAATCCGATCGGCATTCTGCTCACGATCCTCGTCGGGATCGCGGGCGCCGTCCTCGGCGGGGTCATCGCGGACGCCCTCGGCGCGGGCACCCTCGTCGCCATCGTGTTCGCGCTGGTGATCGCGGCCATCGGGGTGGTGGCGCTCACCACGCTGAACTCGCGGGGCGGCAGCGGACGCCGCACCGGCCGCCGCTCCTACTGACCCCCTGAGGAGCACGGCGACATGAACGGCAGGAAGCCCCCGCCCGCACGGGCGGGGGCTTCCCGCGTCCCCGCCGCGGGATTGTCCGGATGTGGCCGTGCCGGTATCCCCTTCGGCGGGACGGCCGGGCCGCTCCGCCCCGGCGCGGCGGACATTCGGCGCCCGCTGGCCGGCGGGCCGCGGAATAACGGGAACAGCGGTCGCGTTGGATCCCGTGATCGGCTATTGGTGTATGCAACGGACGGTCGGTACACTGCGTCGCGGAGTGTGACCGCACGCAGCCACGATGTGTGACTGCTTTCAACCCCTGACTGCGGTCGCCGACGAATTTTGAGCAACGGCTGGTCCCTCCCGCGCGAGCGCGCGGCCATGGCAGACGCTGGGCGGGCATCCCCCGCGGTGGCGCCCGCCGCATGGCGCCGCACCTGGGAGCGGAGACCCCGCATATTGGAGGCTGAAAGCCCTGACTACCTTTCGTGAACTCGGGGTCGTCCCCGAGATAGCAGACGCCCTTGAAGCAGAGGGCATCGTAGAAGCGTTCCCCATCCAGGAGCTCGCCCTGCCGATCGCGCTGGGCGGCCACGACATCATCGGCCAGGCCCGCACGGGCACCGGCAAGACACTCGCGTTCGGTGCGGCGCTGCTGCAGCGCATCGAGCACGGCGGCCGCGCTCCGCGCGCGCTCGTCGTGGCGCCGACCCGGGAGCTGGCCCTCCAGGTGACCGACGACCTGCTGGTCGCCGGCGGCAAGCTCGGCAGCCGCGTGCTGTCCGTCTACGGCGGCCGGGCGTACGAGCCGCAGATCGACGCGCTCCGGGAGGGCGTCGACGTCGTCGTCGGCACCCCGGGCCGCCTCCTCGACCTCGTCAAGCAGAAGCACCTCGACCTCTCGCAGATCGAGATCCTGGTGCTGGACGAGGCCGACCGGATGCTCGACCTCGGCTTCCTGCCGGACATCGAGCGGATCATCGAGCGGATCCCGGCCAAGCGGCAGACGATGATGTTCTCCGCGACCATGCCGGGCGAGATCGTCGCGCTGTCGCGCGCCTACCTGACCCGGCCGACCAACGTCCGGGCCGAGTCGCACACCGAGTCGGACGCGACGCCGCAGGTCGTCCAGCACGTGTTCCAGGCCCACCAGATGGACAAGCCCGAAATGGTGGCGCGTCTCCTGCAGGCCGAGGGACGCGGGCTGACGATGATCTTCTGCCAGACCAAGCGGGCCTGCGACCGGGTCGCCGCCGACCTGGTGCAGCGGGGCTTCGACGCGGCCGCCGTCCACGGCGATCTCGGGCAGAGCCAGCGCGAGCGGGCGCTGCGCGCGTTCCGCAGCGGCAAGATCGGCGTCCTCGTCGCCACCGACGTCGCCGCCCGCGGCCTCGACGTCGACGACGTCACGCACGTCGTCAACTACGAGTGCCCCGACAGCGCCGACACCTACGTCCACCGCATCGGCCGGACCGGGCGCGCGGGCAAGGAGGGCGTCGCGGTCACGTTCGTCGACTGGAACGACCTGACCCGGTGGAAGCTGATCAACAGCACGCTCGATCTGCCGTTCGCCGCGCCGGAGGAGACCTACTCCACGTCCCCGCACTTCTTCTCCGTCCTCGGCATCCCCGAGGGCACGAAGGGCCGGCTGCCGAAGGACAAGCGGCACGACCGCGCCGGGCTGGCCGCCGAGGAGCTGGAGGACATCGGCGAGACCGGACGCAACCGCAGCGGCGACCGCGGCGGTGACCGCGACCGCGGCCACGACCGGGAGCGTCCCCGGCCGCGCCGCCGCAAGCGCGACCGCACCCGCACCCGCGGCGGCAAGCCCGTCGAGGCGGGCGAGGCCAAGGGCGGCGCTCCGGCGGCCGGGAGCGGCGGCGCGGACGACAACGTCGTCGACGCCGTGGCGACCGAGCGCAAGCGCAGCCGGAACCGGCGCCGCACCCGCGCCGGCAAGCCGGCCGCGGGCACGACCGAGGCGTCACAGAGCGCCTAGTTCACATCCGACTCGAACCGCGGGGCCTCCCGCCGGTCTCGCGGTCGAGTCGCGGTCGGTCAGGACCGGCCGTCCCGGAGCCGCAACGCGACGTCGGGGTGGTCGGTGACCAGGACCGCCACGCGCGGGTCGTCGAGGAACCGCCGCATCACCGGTTCGGCGTTGACCGTCCACACCATGGCGGGGATCCCCGCGCGCCCGCACTGGCGCAGCACGCCGACGCGGGCCAGCCGGTGGTTGACGGCGACCATGTCGGCGCCCGCCTTGCGGATCAGGCGCAGCGGCGCGAAGTCGTGCGCGACGCCGCGCTCCCACAGGTTGCGCCCCACCGACAGCGCCGTCCGCACCTCGGGGAAGGCCCGCTTGATCTGCACAAGCGACAGCACCTCGCGGGTGGTGACGACGAAGCGCTCGGGCCCGAACGCCTCGACGGCCAGCTCGACCGTCTCCAGCTCGGCGCCGCGCTCCTTGAGGTCGAGGTGCCCCTGCGCCCGCTCCCCGATGATCTTCATGGCCTCGCCGGCGAGCGGGACGGGCCGCGGCGCGAGCTCCTGCACCCGGTCGTAGGTGAGCCGGTTCAGCGGCAGCCCGGCGAGGTCGGCGTCGTGGTGGACGACGAGGCGGCCGTCGCCCGTCCGCCGGATGTCGATTTCCACGTACTCCGCACCGGACTCGACGGCCATGGACAGGCCGGTCAGCCCGGCCTCGTCCCGGCGGTGCGCGGAGATGGCAGGCTTCGGACGCACCCTGCCGACGCTACCAGTTTCGTCGGCAGTGCTCCGGTCCTTCAGGGTGGGGTGAAGCCGACCTCCTGCGGAGCGGGACAGGGATAGCCGGATCGCCTCTCGGGCGGTCAGGCGTTCACCGGTTTCAGGCGGGCCGGTGAAGACCCGATGCCGAAACTTGGTCACAAAAACCAAATGTGCGTGGAGCACGAAAACGCAGTGCCTGCCTGTCCTGATATCCCCATACTCGGCCATACACCAATGCTAGATTTCGCGGGTGCAGCTCAGGTACTCCTTCCGCGTTTACCCCACCGCCGGGCAGCACCAGTCCCTCGCCCGGGCGTTCGGGTGCGCGCGGGTGGTGTTCAACGACGCCCTGGCGGCGCGGCAGGCCGCCCACCAGGCAGGTCTGCCGTTCGTCAAGGCGGCCGAGCTGTCGGCGGCGATGACGGCGGCGAAGAAGACGCCCGAGCGTGCGTGGTTGGGTGAGGTGTCGGCGGTGGTCTTGCAGCAGTCGCTGCGCGATCTGGAGGGCGCCTACCGGGCGTTCTTCGACGGCCTGGCCGGTAAACGCCCCCGGATGGGGGCGCCGCGGTTCAAGTCCCGCAAGGACGCCCGCCAATCGATCCGGTTCACCGCCAACGCCCGCTGGCAGATCACCGAAGGCGGAAAGCTCGCACTGCCCAAGATCGGCGAGGTGAAGGTGAAGTGGTCGCGGCGGCTGCCGTGCACGCCGTCCACCGTGACCGTGGTCAGGGACACCGCCGGGCGGTACTTCGCCTCGTTCGTCGTGGAGACCGGCGATGTCCAGGACCCGCCCGACACCACGGCCGAGGTGGGGATCGACCTGGGGCTGGAGCACTTCGCCGTCACCTCCGACGGACGCAAGATCACCTCACCCAGGTTCCTGCGCCGCGCCGAAAAAAAGCTCCGCAAAGCGCAGCAGGCGCTGTCGCGCAAGCAGAGGGGATCGACCAACCGTGACAAGGCACGCCTGAACCTCGCCCGCGCCCACGCCGGGGTCGCCGACGCGCGCCGCGAGTTCCACCACCAGCTCTCCACCATGCTGGTCCGCGAAAACCAAGCGGTTTACGTGGAGACGCTGAACGTGAAGGGACTGGCGCGCACCCGCCTGGCCAAGTCGGTGCACGACGCGGGCTGGTCGGCGTTCACCGCGATGCTGGAGTACAAGACGGCCAGGTACGGGCGGAGGTTCGCGCGGGTGGGCCGGGCGTTCCCGTCCTCGCAGCTGTGCTCGGGGTGCGGGCACAGCGACGGCCCCAAACCCCTGCACGTCCGCGCCTGGACCTGCACCGAGTGCGGGGCCGAGCATGACCGCGACGTCAACGCCGCCCGCAACATCCTGACCGAGGGACGCCGCATCGCCCCCGGGTGAGGCCTCCTGGTCGCCGCTGGACGGAAACCCCCGGGGTGCCTGGGGGAGGCGGAGACCCTAAACGCCTGTGGAGGGCAGGTAAGACCCCCGACTCCGGTCAAAGGGGCACAGCCCGGTGAAGCAGGAAGCCACGGAAGTGCCGCCCCGAAAGACGCGGCACAGGCCGAATCTCCGGCATTCACGCCGGGGAGCGCGTCAACACCGAAGGTTTTTCACGGGTGTCCGTTGTCGCCGATTTAGTATGGTGGTCCCCTGTGAGCACGCCCCGGTTCCTGACCTTGCCCCCCGGCGTCCGCCGGACGAACATCGAGACCTCCCGAGGCTCGTTCGCCGCCCTGGAGGCCCTGCCGGGGTCCGGTGTGCCGGAACGACCGCCCGCCCTCCTCGTGCCCGGCCTCACCGGCAGCAAGGAGGACTTCCTCGCGGTCCTGCAGACGCTCGCCGCGTCCGGCCGCCGGGTCGTGTCGATCGACATGCGCGGCCAGTACGAGTCCATCGGCCCGGACGACCCGTCCGCCTACACCCGGGCCGCGCTCGGCGAGGACATCACGTCCCTGCTGGAGGCCCTCGGCCCCGACCCGGCGCATCTCGTCGCCCACTCGTTCGGCGGCCTGGTCTGCCGCGAGGCCGTGCTCGCCGGCCGCGTCCGCCCCGCGTCGTTCACACTGATGAGCTCGGGTCCCGCCGCCGTCACCGGCCCGACCGCCGACCGCGCCAAGGCCCTGCGCGACGCCATCCCCGAACTCGGGATGGAGACCATCTGGCAGATCGCGCTCGAACCCGACTACACCGGCAAGGGCATCCAGGCGGAGATCATCGCCTTCATCAAGGCCCGCACCCTCGGCAACTCCGAGACGGGCCTGGTCTGCATGGCCAACGAGATCCTCACCGCCCCGGACCGCGTCGACGACCTCGCCAAGCACTGCGCCGGCGCGAACCTGCGCGTCCTCGTCCTCTACGGCGAGGACGACGACGCCTGGCAGCCCGACGCCCAGGCCGCGATGGCCGAGCGGCTCAACGCGTCCAAGGTCGTCATCCCCGGCGCCGCCCACTCCCCCGCATGGGAGGCCCCGGAGACCACCGCCGCCGCCCTCCGCACCTTCTGGCACGAGACGGAGCAGACCCCCGCCTGAAAGCGGCGGCCCACCGCGGGGCGGCGGGGTCCGGTGGGCGTCAGTTCCAGTTGTCGATCTTGATGTCGTGGGGGTCCGGCGCGCCCTTGCCGGTCTCGATCAGCGACTTGAGGCTCAGCAGGTAGACCGCCCACTTGGTGCTGCAGTGGTGCATGAACTCCACCGGCTCCTTCCAGCCTTCGTGCCTGAACAGGACGACGGTGTACTCCTCGGCCTCGCTGAGGTCCCAGGCGACGTGGGTGCCCAGCCATTCCTCGGGTCCGTCGACGACCTCCCAGAGCACGCGCTTGCCCGGGACCAGTTCGAGGACCTTCATGTCGAACCCGCCGGCTCCGAAGCGGAACCGGAGTACGCCACCGACCTCGTCACCCTCGCCTCGCGTGTCGGCCGTCCACCAGTCGGCGAGCCCATCGACGCCGGTCAAGGCCCGGTAGACCTCGCCGGCCGACGACCTGATCCCCACCCTGTGCAGAATGTCCGCCATTTCAGCTCCCTCTTCTCACTGTTGTGCTCCGTGCTGATCCCTGGTGCGCTGGATCGACTCGGCGATCCGCTTGATGCGCTGCAGCCTGGCGTCCCATGCCGCCCCCACCGATGACAGCTGGGCGACCGCGCGGGCGAGTTGCGCCTCGTCCACCCGGTACCTCCTCTCCCGTCCGGCGGGCGACGCGTGCACCAGGCCGACGCGGTCGAGGACCCCGAGGTGCTTCGCGACGGCCTGCCGCGTCACGGGCAGCCGCTCGCTGAGGCTGGTGGCGGTACCGGTGCCGTCCGCCAGGAGCAGGTCGAGCATCCGCCGGCGGGTCGGGTCCCCGACCGCGGACCACAGGTCGTCGTCGAGGTCGGCCGTCACGGCGTGGCCACCAGCCGCGCGACGTACTCCCCGAGCCGGGGGACGAAGGTGTCCCAGCCGGCGACGTGCTCGCGGTACATCTCCTCCAGCTTGGCGGCCTCCCAGCCCATCTCCCGGAACCCCGTCTCGGTGAGCCGGATCGTCGTGCCCGTGCCGGACGGAGTCAGCTCGAAGGTCACCAGGAGCGCGTCCGCGGAGTCGTCGACCTCGCCGTCGAAGTGACACCAGCGGAACGAGAACAGCCGCGGCGGATCGGCCTTCACCACGCTGATCGGCTGCACCGCCGCCCTGTCGCCCCAGACGAGCTCCCCCACGGCGCCGGGCTCGGCTTCGAAGTCGGCGTCGTCCGCCCACCACTGCGCGACGTGCTCCGGGCGGCTGACGACCTCGAAGACCACCTCGGGCGACGCGTCCACGTAGATCTCGCGCTCGATGCTCCCGAACTCCATGTCTTCTCCCTGCGCTATACGCAACATTTGGTTGCGCGAAACGCTAACGCCTGCCGCCTTCCCGCGCAACCATTGGTTGCATTAGAGATCCGAACACCCCGGTCGCGATGAGTTTCGCGGTGTGCGGCGGTCGTACCGTCGAGACCATCACCGAGAGGGGCCCTGATGCGCAGCGTGACCTATTCGATGACCATGTCGCTCGACGGCTACATCAAGGGGCCGGACGGCGGGTTCGATTGGGGGGAGCCGAGCGAGGAGGTCTTCCGGCTCGCCATGGACGAGGTCCGGGGGGTCGACGTCCACCTGATGGGCCGTCACCTCTACGAGACGATGCTGTACTGGGAGACCGCCGCGCAGGAGCCGGCACTCGACGACCTGACGCGCGAGTGGATCGAAGTCTGGAACCCGCTGCCGAAGGTGGTCTTCTCCTCCACGCTGTCGACGCTGCAGGGCAACGCCCGCCTGGCGTCCGGCGGGCTGGCGGAGGAGATCGAGCGGCTGCGGGCCGAGCCGGGCGAGGGCGACATCGCGATCGGCGGCGCCACCCTCGCCGCCGAGGCGGCCGAACTGGACCTGATCGACGAGTACCGGATCAGGGTCTCCCCGGTGCTGGTCGGCGGCGGCACCCCCTTCTTCGACCACCGGAAGCGCCACGTGAACCTGGAGCTGCTCGAATCCCGCACGTTCAACTCGAAGGTCGCCTACCTCCGCTACCGCGTAGTGCGCTAGCCCCCGGTTCTTCCGAGCCTGGCTGTTCCTCGACTACCAGGGCGCCCTCGACCGTCGAAGCTCGCAGCCAGGCGGTTTGACCGGACTTTAACCGGGGGGCGGCCGCCGCGCTTCTCTCTGACCTGGGCACATGTCACGATGGAAGGGCCACTTCTGGCGATGTGACGGTGAGGGGAGTCACGATGCGCAAAGTGGCCGACTGCCGGGAGATGCCGAGCGAGTCCGGATGCACGCTGACCATCAGCGGCGAGGAGGACGAGGTCGTCCGCGCCGCCGCTGAGCACGCGGCATCGGTGCACGGGCACACCGACGACCCGGAGCTGCGCGAAGAGATCCGCGGCATGCTCAAGGACGAGCAGCAGAGCGTCCGATAGGGGCAGCACCTGGACGTCATCCGCGACGAACCGATGTGACCCGGCCGCGCCGCGGGGCGACGCGGCGTCGCCGGTAGCTCATCGTGCGCCTGACGTGCGTCAGGTCAGTTCGAGGCCGCCGTCGAGAGTCAGGATCTGGCCGGTCAGCCAGGTGGTGCCGGGGTCGGCGAGACGGAGGATCCAGGTCGCCGCCTCTTCCGGGGTGCCTCGGCGGCCGAGGGGGATGCGGGACGCCTCGTCCCGCTTGATCTGGTCGACGGCGGACTGCGGGAGCCCGGCCGCCGTCAGAGCCTCGCTTTCCGTCGGGCCGGGGGCCAGGGCGTTCACGCGGACGCCTTCGGCCGCGAGTTCGACGGCCCAGGTCCGGGTGAGGTGTTCGAGCGCGGCCTTAGAGGCGGCGTAGTGCGCGGCTCCGGGCAGCGGGCGGTGGCCGTAGGTGCTGGAGACGTTGACGATCGTGCCTTTGGCCTGGCGTAGGTGAGGCAGTGCGGCACTGGAAAGCAGACTCGGAGCCGTGACGTTCAGGTCGAAGAGGTCCGCGATGCCTTCGGCCGTGGTCTCCGCCAAGGGCATCATCTTGGTGGCTCCGGCGTTGTTGACCAGCACGTCGAGACGTCCCCACCGGCTGATCGCCATGTCGGTCACTTCACGCGCCGTACCGGGGACGCGCAGGTCGCCGGGATGCACCGCGATCGCGGGGTGGCCGGCGGCGGTCTCTTTGAGGGCGTCCGCGCGCCGTCCGACGCCCAGGACGCGGGCTCCCGCGTCCGCGAAAAGGCGCGCGGTGGCGCGCCCGATGCCCGATCCGGCACCGGTGACGATGACGGTCCTGCCCGTGAAATCCATACCCGTCCTTGTTCGATGTTCGGCGAACATCGAACAAGGTAGCATGGCGCCATGAGACAGGCGCGCCATCCCGAACCCGGCGAGATCGGGCTCATCGCGGTGATGGCGGCGCTCAGCGACCCGATCCGCGTCGGCCTGGTGCGCGTGCTGGCGGACGGGACTGAACGCGGGTGGGGCGAGCTCCGCGCGCCGGTGGCCAAGTCGACCCTGAGCCACCACCTGCGCGTCCTGCGCGATGCGGGGGTCACCCGGACCCGCCAGGAAGGCACCCGCTGCTACGTCGAGCTGCGCCGCGCCGACCTCGAGACCCGGTTCCCGGGCCTGCTGGACGCTCTCCTCAACGCCGCCCGCGGCGACGATGTCGGCGCTCACGTCGGCCTGGCCGGCGAACGACCCTGATCGGCCGGGTCTACCGGGCTCCCGCCCCATAGGCGTACCGGGCTTCATCAGTTTCGCGGCGCACGATGGGTTCCGCGGTGTCCGACGGTCGTACCGTCGAACCCGTTACCGAGAGAGGCCCCTGAAGCGCAGCGTGACCTATTCGATGACTCATCGGCGCCAGCCCTGGACAGACGCGTAACACGATGGTTACATGTTCCCGTGGACGTCTTCGATGCCGTGGCGGATCCGGTGCGGCGGCGGATCGTGGTGCTGCTCGGTGACGGGCCGCGGACCGCCGGGGCACTGGCGGCCGCGTTCCCCGAGATCAGCCGCCCGGCCGTGAGCCGGCACCTGCGGGTGCTCCGCGAGGCGGGGCTGGTCGAGGCCGAGCTCGTCGGCCGGGAGCGGCACTACCGGGTCGAGCACGCTCCCCTCCGGGAGATCGAGCAGTGGCTGGCCGCCGCCCGGCGGCGGGGCTGGGAGCAGCGCCTCGACGCGTTGGAGACCGAGGTCCACCGCACGCGACGCGACCGCGCGCGTGGCACGGGCGACGAGCCCAGGGAATCGAGGAGGACGGGATGACGCCCACACCCACCGGCAGGCTGATCGCCGCGGCGACCGGCACGGATCTGGAACTGACGCGCGAGTTCAAGGCGCCGATCGAGGACGTCTGGGCGAGCATCACCGAGCCCGAGCGGACGGCCCGATGGTTCGCCCACTGGTCGGGCGAGGGTCGGCCGGGCGCGAAGGTGCGCCTCCGGCTCGTCCTGGAGGAGGGCCAGCCGGAGAGCGACATGACGATCATCGCGTGCGAGCCGCCGCGGCGGCTGGAGGTCGAGACCGTCGACGAGTACGGGCGGTGGCATCTGGAGGCGCGCCTGGCCGAGGCCGGGGGCGTGACCACCCTGACCTTCCTGCACCACCTGGAGCCCGACACCGACGCGGCCACCACCGGGCCCGGGTGGGAGTACTACCTGGACCGGCTCGTCGCCTCGATGACGGACGCGCCCGCACCGAGCTTCGACGACTACTACCCGGGGCAGGCCGAGTACTACAAGGGGCTGTCCCCGAGCTGATCCCCGGGCGGCGATGACTTCTTCCAGGGCGGCGGGTCTACCCGACCGGATCCACTGCACCTGGAGGAAGTCATGACGGTCACCAAGACCCTTCGCGTCCCGGACGCGCGGCTGCACTACGAGGTCCGCGGGCGGGGCCCGCTCGTGGCGCTGGTCGGGGCGCCGATGGGCGCGGGGGCGTTCGAGCCGCTCGCCGACCTGCTCGCGAGCGACCACACCGTCCTCACGACCGACCCGCGGGGCATCGGCCGCAGCCCGGTCGACGACCCGGAGCAGGACTCGACCCCGCCGCTGCGGGCCGGCGACCTGTCACGCCTCATCGCGGAGGTGGACGCCGGGCCGGCCGTGGTCCTCGGCTCCAGCGGCGGCGCCTGCACCGTCCTCGCGTTCGCGCAGGCGCACCCCGGGCAGGCCCGCAGGGTCATCGCCCATGAGCCGCCGCTCGACACGCTGCTGGACGACCGCGACGAGCTCTTCAAGCGGACGGACGAGATGATCGCCACCTACCTGGGCGGCGACGTGATGGGCGCGTGGCGCGAGTTCATGGAGCTGAGCGACATCCACCTCCCGGAGGGGGCGCTGGAGCACATGTTCGGCGGCGACCGCTCCGCGCAGGACGTCGCCGACGAGCGCCGCTGGTTCGAGCACGAGCTGCGCGAGACCGTCCACTGGAAGCCCGACCTCGCGGCCCTGCGCGCGGTCGCGTCCCGCATCGTGGTCGGCATCGGCGCGGACTCAGCGGGCGAGTTGTGCGACCGCGCCTCCCGGGCGCTCGCCGAGGAGCTGAGTGTCGAGCCGACGCTGTTCCCCGGCGGGCACACCGGCTTCGCCGACGACCCGGAGCCCTTCGCCGCCCACCTCCGGAAGGTCCTCGCCGAGTCGCGGTGACGCGCGGTTCGGGCGGGGGTGGTGTCACGGGCACGAGAAGGTAATGACACACTTACAGGAGTTTGTCTCATGGAGGTGTCATGCCCGCGACGATCCAGCCGCCCGAAAGCGTCACCTGGCGCGTCCACCTCGACCGGACCATGTGGGTCGGCGGGGTGCGCAGCCTGATGCTGCAAGCACTGCATCCGATGGCGATGTGGGGCGTCTGGCAGAACTCCAACTTCCGTGAGGACCCCTTCGGGCGGCTGCAGCGGACCTCCGACTTCGTCGGCCTGGGGACGTTCGGCAGCCCGGAGGAGGTGGAGCAGGCGGCCTACCGCGTCCGGGAGATCCACCGGAGCCTGCGCATCCTCAACCACGACACCGGCAAGAGGGAACGGCTCGACCAGCCCGAGCTGCTGCTGTGGGTGCACTGCGCCGAGGTGTACTCGTACCTGGAGGTCGCCCGGCGGGCCGGTCTGCCGCTTACCGACGCCATGGCCGACCGGTACCTGGACGAGCAGCGCAAGTCGGCCGAGCTCGTCGGGCTGCACGCCGAGGACGTCCCCGGCACCGTCGCCGACATGGAGGCGTACTTCGCCGAGATGCGGCCCCGGCTGCGGGTCACGGAGGAGGCGGCGGAGACCGTCCGGTTCCTGATGTGGCCGACGATGCCGGAGAACCTGAAGTTCCTCGCGCCCGGCAAGCCGGGTTACTTCCCGTTCGGGGCGCTCTGCTACTACGCGCTGCCCGACTGGGCCCGCTCGATGTACGGGGCGCTGCCCGAGGTGCCGCAGCCGGCGGTGACGGCGGCGCTGAAGTCGTTCCGCCTGGCGATGAACGCGGTGCCGGAGCGGGTGCACGACTACGCCTTCGCCAAGCCCACCCGCGACATGCTGGAGCGCACCCGGCAGCGGCTGGCCGCCGAGGGCTACGACCTGAGCCGCGGCCTGTTCGGCCTCCGCGACCCGAGACGCTGGCCGGCCGGAAAATCCCTGACCGCCGCCTAACCCGCCCCCACCGGGTCCGTTGACTTGCGGCGTGTTGCCCTTATGGAGCGCTCCATAAGGGCAACAC
>NZ_SMKM01000075.1 GCF_004348665.1 Actinomadura sp. GC306
ATCCCACCCCGGCCGACCCTTCGGGGGACGGGGGCGGTCAGTTCCTCTCGTAGGTTATGTCTACGCGGCGGTTCTTGGCGCGGCCCTCTGGGGAGTCCTCGTTGGCGTTCTCGTTTGGGGCTACGGGTTTTCTTTCGCCGTAGCCTTCGGCCGTGATGCGCAGGCTCGTGTTCTGCAGGGAGCGCTGCAGTTCGGTTTTCACTGCTTCGGCGCGTTGTTTCGAGAGGTCCAGGTTGTAGTCGTCAGGGCCTACGGAGTCGGTGTGGCCGGAGACCTCGATGGTTCCGCGGACGTCGCGGAGGCGTTTGGCGAGTTCGGCGATGCGGCGTTCGGCGGCATCGGTGAGGGTGGCCTTGTTGAAGTCGAACAGGACGTCGGCCGATATGCGTACTGTGACCTGCTCGCCGTTGTTCTCCTCGGTCTCCAGTGGGATGACCGCCCTGGAGAGGTCGATGTTGCGGACGGATTCGGCCGTCTCGATGTTGCGGATGGATTCGGCGATGTTGGCCTCGGGGACGTCCGAGGCCGCGCCGGCCACCGACGGGACGGCCAGGAGCGCGCCGAGGACGGCCGCCGCGAGTAGGAGCCGCATGCCGGTCACCGTTCCACCGGGATGTCGCGGAAGGTCGGCCAGGAGCCGATCTGCACGTCCACCGCCTTCACGTTGTCCGGCGGCGCGGCGAACGTGAAGGAGAAGTTGCCGGTCTGGTTGTTGGGGATGCGGGTGGTGATGTCGTTCGTCTCCAGTTCCTTGCCGCGGAAGTCCTTGACGACGACGTACCGCTTGAGGTTGACCGGGTCGATCAGCGAGGTGCCGAGGCCGTCCCTGCCGTTCAGCTCGTAGGGGGAGGGCTTGTCCTCGCCGCCCGGGGGGATGCGCGGGGTGAACTGGGTGAGGAGGGTGGCGAGCCGGCCCCGGACTCGGAGGCCCATGATCGCGATGTCGACCTTGGCCCCCGGCTCGATGAGGGAGTCGAACGTGGCCTTGGTGATCGGCTCGCCGACGTCGTCGAAGCCGGGTTCGCCCTCCGCGACGGCTCCGCCGGCCGTGCCGCCGGAGCGTTCCCCGGAGGACGAGTTCGGCACCAGGGAGCAGCCGGTGGCGAGCAGCAGCGCCGCCGTGGCGGTGGCCAGGCGAAGTGACGGGCGCATGGTCGATCCTTCCGGGTTTGTCGCATATGCAAACGAGGTGTCACATGGCACCATGGCAAGAGGCGCCATGGGCTTGTGTGCGTCCGCGAATATAGCGTTTGCATTTGCGAATCGTCAAGGGGTGGTTCGGTTGGCCGTCGCCGAGGACACGGTGGCCCGCAATCGGGCGCTGCAGACCGAGTGGTACGGCGAGCCGCTCGGCGACCGCGTCCGCCCGCTCCTCGACCGGCTCGGGCTCTCCCAGTCCGGGCTGGCGGGGGTGCTCGGCCTGTCCGCGCCGATGCTGTCGCAGCTGATGTCCGGGCAGCGGGCGAAGATCAGCAATCCGGCCGTCCTGCACCGGCTGCTGGCGGTCGAGGAGCTCGTCGGCGGGCCCGGGTTCGACGCGCTGACCGCCGCCGAGATCAAGGACCGGCTGGCGCGGATCCGGGCCGAGACGGCGGCCACCACCTCGAACGTGCGCGTCGCCGCGGAGGGGCGGGACGACGCGCCGGCCGGGCGGGGGCCCGCCGAGTCGGCCCGCCTCGTCCAGACCGTCCTGCGCGAGGTCGCCTCCGCCTCGGAGATCGAGGCCGCCGCCGAACTGCTCGCCGACCGCTTCCCCGACCTCGCCGAGGTGCTGCGCGTGTACGGCACCGGACGGGCGAGCGAGGCCGAGGCCCATTTCATCCGCAAGATCGTCAACCACGTGCGGTCGGAGTAGGCGTCCGGGGTCCGCTCACCGTCCGTGACCGAGTGCGGGGAGGGGCGTCCCACCTGCTGGACGGCCCGGCGGCCATGCCCGGGTGCACTCGTCTCCATTCCGTTCAGCCATAACAACTGGTTATGGAAGGCGGGCCGTGTGCGGGTGTCGTCCGGAGGCTAAAGTCTGTGGTCAGACTCACATGCGGGTCTGCCTGTTGTGTATGTCACAGCTCCCGGCGGGTGGCGTAAGGTCGCTTCGCTGGAAGCGCACACGAGGCGTCACCGCCCGCATGCGACTCGGCAGCCGGTCGCGACCGCGAACCGGCCGGGGCGCATGGCCGACGGCTCGGACGCACGGGCCGAGGCCGGGGCGCGACGGCCGCAGGGTGCGCTCAGACCGTGGTACCGGGGACACGAAGACCCGAGCTCAGGAGAGCCGAACGATGAGCACTGTGGAGGCGCCCGCGAAATCGCGCGCCCAGATCAAGGAACGCACGCTCCGGAAGGACAACTGGCGGCTGTATCCGGTGTCGATCTTCGTGATCTTCACCGCCTGGGTGGCGTACGCGACCGTCCGGGCCTTCTGGGGCGCCGCCTTCTACGTGCCGGAGTTCCACTACCTGACGCCGTTCTACTCGCCGTGCTTCAACGAGATCTGCAACAGCGTCACGGTGAACGGCCACACCGGCAGCGCGGCGATGTTCGGGACGTTCCTGCCCGAGGGCACCCGCGGCTGGATCCCGTTCGCGGCGATCTCGCTGCCGTTCCTGCTGCTGTTCCGGCTGACCTGCTACTACTACCGCAAGGCGTACTACCGCTCGTTCTGGCTGTCGCCCGCCGCGTGCGCGGTGCGCGAGCCGCGTGAGAACTACACCGGGGAGCGGCGCTTCCCGCTGATCGGGCAGAACCTGCACCGCTACTTCTTCATGGCGGCCGTGCTGATCTCCCTCATCAACACCTACGACGCGCTCCTCGCCTTCCACGGCAAGGACGGCGGCTTCGGGATCGGGCTCGGCACCGTCATCCTGGTCGGCAACGTGATCCTGCTCTGGCTGTACACCCTCTCGTGCCACTCCTGCCGGCACATCATCGGCGGACGGCTGAAGAACTTCTCCAAGAACCCCGTCCGGTACCGGATGTGGGGCTGGGTGTCCAAGATCAACGAGCGGCACGGCACGTACGCCCTGATCACGTTGGGCTCGCTGGTGGTGGCCGACTTCTACATCATGCTGGTCGCCAGCGAGACCATCTCCGACCTGCGTTTCTTCAACTGAGGCCAAGGGATCATGACTGAGATCGAGAGGCACTCGTACGACGTCGTGGTGATCGGCGCCGGCGGCGCCGGGCTGCGCGCGGCGATCGAGGCGCGCCTCCAGGGCAAGAAGACCGCGATCATCTCCAAGTCGCTGTTCGGCAAGGCGCACACGGTGATGGCGGAGGGCGGGGCCGCCGCCGCGATGGGCAACGTCAACGCGAAGGACAACTGGCAGGTCCACTTCCGCGACACGATGCGCGGCGGCAAGTTCATGAACAGCTGGCGGATGGCGGAGCTGCACGCCAAGGAGTCCCCGGACCGCATCTGGGAGCTGGAGCTGTGGGGCGCGCTGTTCGACCGCACCAAGGACGGCAAGATCAGCCAGCGCAACTTCGGCGGGCACGAGTACCCGCGGCTGGCGCACGTCGGTGACCGGACGGGCCTGGAGCTGATCCGCACCGCGCAGCAGAAGGTCGTCGCCCTCCAGCAGGAGGACCACGCCGAGCACGGCGACTACGAGGCCAGGCTGAAGGTCTGGGCCGAGACGACGGTGACGCGGCTGCTGAAGGACGGCGACGGCAAGATCTGCGGGGCGTTCGGCTACGTCCGCGAGACCGGCAAGTTCGTGGTGTTCGAGGCGCCGGCGGTGGTGCTGGCGACCGGCGGCATCGGCAAGGCGTTCAAGGTCACGTCGAACTCCTGGGAGTACACCGGGGACGGCCACGCGCTGGCGATGCTCGCCGGCGGGACGCTGCTGAACATGGAGTTCGTGCAGTTCCACCCGACCGGCATGGTCTGGCCGCCGTCCGTCAAGGGCATCCTCGTGACCGAGTCGGTGCGCGGCGACCGCGGCGTCCTGCGGAACTCCGAGGGCAAGCGGTTCATGTTCGACTACATCCCCGAGGTGTTCAAGGAGCAGTACGCCACCTCGGAGGAGGAGGCGGACCGCTGGTACGACGACCCGGAGAACAACCGGCGGCCCCCCGAGCTGCTGCCGCGCGACGAGGTGGCCCGCGCGATCAACTCCGAGGTCAAGGCCGGGCGCGGATCGCCGCACGGCGGGGTCTTCCTCACCGTCGTCGACCGGATGCCCGGCGGCGCCGCCGAGATCGTCAAGCGGCTCCCGTCGATGTACCACCAGTTCAAGGAGCTGGCGGACGTCGACATCACCAAGGAGGCCATGGAGGTCGGCCCGACCTGCCACTACGTGATGGGCGGGGTGGAGGTCGACCCCGACACCGGCGCCGCGAAGGTCCCCGGGCTGTTCGCCGCGGGCGAGGTCTCCGGCGGCATGCACGGCTCCAACCGGCTCGGCGGCAACTCGCTGTCGGACCTGCTGGTCTTCGGCCGCCGGGCCGGGCTCGGCGCGGCCGAGTACGTCGACGCGCTGCCGGCGCGTCCCGCCGTCCCGGAGCAGGAGGTCGCGGCGGCGACGACCGAGGCGCTCGCGCCGTTCGAGCGGGCGGACGGCGAGAACCCCTACGCCGTCCACGCCGAGCTGCAGCAGACGATGAACGAGCTGGTCGGCATCATCCGCAAGGAAGAGGAGCTGCAGCAGGCGCTGGAGTCGCTCGGCAAGCTCCGCGAGCGGGTCGCGAACGTCAAGGTCGACCCGGTCGCGGTGAACGACGGGCGCGGCTACCACCCGGGCTGGCACCTCGCGCTGGACCTGCGGAACATGCTGCTGGTGTCGGAGGCGGTCGCCAAGGCGGCGCTGGCGCGGCAGGAGAGCCGCGGCGGCCACACCCGCGACGACTACCCGCAGATGTCGGCGGAGTGGCGGAAGGTCAACCTGGTGTGCTCGCTGGCCGGCGACCCGGCCGACCCGCACGTCGAGCTGACCAGGCAGCCGCTCTCGCCCATGCGGGACGACCTGCTGGGCCTGTTCGAGAACGACGAGCTGAAGAAGTACCTGACCGCCGAGGAACTGCCGGCCGCCCTGGCCGCGGAAGTCGGGACGGCGGAGGCGGAGGCCGCGGCCGGGTCCGGTGCGACCGCCGCGTCCGCCGACGGCAAGGACGAGGAGGGCGACCGATGAGCTACGAGGCCAAGTTCAAGGTCTGGCGCGGCGACGACGGCGACGGCGAGCTGGTCGACTACACGGTCGAGGTGAACGAGGGCGAGGTCGTCCTCGACATCATCCACCGGCTGCAGGCGACGCAGGCGCCCGACCTCGCCGTCCGGTGGAACTGCAAGGCGGGCAAGTGCGGCTCGTGCTCCGCGGAGATCAACGGCATGCCGCGGCTGCTGTGCATGACGCGGATGTCGACGTTCGACCCGGACGAGACGGTCACGGTGACGCCGGTCAACACGTTCCCGGTGATCCGCGACCTGGTCACGGACGTGTCGTACAACTACGAGAAGGCGCGGCAGGTCCCGTCGTTCGACCCGGGCGACGCCAAGCCGGGCGAGCTGCGGATGCAGCAGGTGGACGTCGAGCGCTCGCAGGAGTTCCGCAAGTGCATCGAGTGCTTCCTGTGCCAGGACGTGTGCCACGTCATCCGTGACCACGAGCAGAACAAGGAGAAGTTCTCCGGCCCGCGCTTCCTGATGCGGATCGGCGAGCTGGAGATGCACCCGGCGGACCAGGCCGACCGGCGCAACATCGCGCAGGACGACCACGGCCTCGGCTTCTGCAACATCACCAAGTGCTGCACCGAGGTCTGCCCCGAGCACATCAAGATCACCGACAACGCGCTGATCCCGATGAAGGAGCGGGTGGTGGGCCGCAAGTACGACCCGGTCGTGTGGCTCGGCACCAAGCTCGGCATCGTCAAGAAGGGGCAGGACACCCCGTCCGCGTGACGGTCCCGGTGCTCCGGCCTTTCGCGAGCGTCCCCCGCCGCCCCGCGCGACGGGGGACGTTCGCGTTCCCGCCCGGCAGCGACGCCCTGGCATGCGGCGCTCCCGTGACACGGCGGGCGGCGTGCCCCCGGGCCGCCGCCCGCCGTTACGCCGTTCCCCATGAACGCCGTGGACGCTGGACGGCCTGCCAACCGCACACGCCACGACCACCCTGTCCCACCCCCGGCCGTTCGAGTAGGGATTTGTGCACACAACGCGTTGTGGATTCGTGATTCTCTTCCCGGGCCGCGGCAAGCCCGGCGCCCTCTAGCGTGGGGGCCATGAGCGCCCTCGAACCGGGCTCGTTCTTCGCCGAACTCACTCAGGCGGAGCGCGCGGACCTGGAGTCCCGCGGCCGCGTCCGCGACTTCGCGCGGGGGGACACGCTCTTCACCGAGGGGGAGGCCCCGGGCTGGGTCGCCGTCCTGCTGCGGGGCCGCGTGAAGGCGTTCTCCTACCGTGAGCAGGGCGGGGAGGCGCTGCTGGCCGTGCGCGGGCCGGGGGCGCTGCTCGGCGAGGTCGCCGCGATCGACGGGCAGCCGCGGTCGGCGTCGGTCGCCGCGCTGGAGCCGGTACGGGCCCTGGCGGTCCCGGCGGACGAGTTCATGGCGTTCCTCCAGGCCCACGGCCGCGTCTCGATCATCATCATGCGGGTGCTGTGCCAGCGCTGGCGCGACGCCGACCGCAAGCGCGCCGAGTTCGGCATGTTCGACGCGACCGGGCGGGTCGCGCAGCGCCTCGTCGAGCTGGCCGAGCGGTTCGGCGTCCCGTACCGGACGGGCGAGGGGGACGGGCAGAGCGTCCGCATCACGCTGAACCTGTCGCAGGAGGAGCTGGCGGGCTGGGTCGGCGCGTCCCGCGAGGCGGTCAGCAAGGCGTTGCGGACGCTGCGCGCGCACGGCTGGATCGAGACGGGGCGGCGCCGCCTCATCGTCCATGACCTGCAGGCACTCCGCCGCCACGCCCGCTGACCCGCGGACCGCGTGCGGGCGGGGCGGGACGCGACCCGTACCCTGTGCAGGATGCAGTTGCAGCAGCTCGCCTATTTCGTCGCGGTGGCGGAGGTGCGCCACTTCACGCAGGCCGCGGAGCTCCTGCGGGTGGCGCAGCCGTCGCTGTCGAAGCAGATCCGCGCGCTGGAGTCGGAGCTGAACGTGTCCCTGTTCAGCCGGGCCAGGGGGAACATCACCCTGACGCCCGCGGGCGAGGCCCTGCTGCCGCTGGCCAAGCGCATCCTCGCCGACGTCGACACGGCGCGCCTGGAGGTGCAGGAACTCGCGGGTCTCAAGCGCGGCCGGGTGCGGCTCGGCGCAACACCGTCGCTCTGCGCGGGCCTGCTGGCGGACGTGCTGCGCCGCTTCCACGACGCCTACCCGGGGATCCAGCTCCTGGTGGAGGAGGGCGGCTCCCGTGACCTCGTGCGGGAACTGACCCGCGGTTCGCTGGACATGGCGCTGGTCATCCTCCCGCTCCAGGGCGACCCGCCGCTGGACACGACGCCGATCCTGCGCGAGTTCCTGGTGGTGGCGTCGCCGACCGGTGCGGAGACGGGCCTGCCCGAGCGTTCCCTGAAGGCCGCGCAACTGCCTCGCCGCTCGTATCTGCGCATCGAGGATCTCCGGAACCGGCCGCTCGTGATGTTCCGCCCGGGGTACGACCTGCGCGAGGCGACCATCAGCGCGTGCCGTGCCGCCGGTTTCGAGCCCCGGTTCGCGGTCGAGGGGGGCGAGATGGACGCCGTCCTGCGCTTCGTGGAGGTCGGCCTGGGCGTGGCGGTCGTGCCGAGCATGGTCCTCGCGGGACGGCCCGGCCTGCGCGGAACGCCGCTCGTCCTCCCCGACGAGGAGGCGCGCCGCGGACGGCAGGGCCCCGGCCTCCTCCGCACCATCGCCCTCGCCCACCGCAAGGACGTCGAGCTCACCCACGCGGCCCGCGCCTTCCAGGACACCCTGCAGACGTTCCTCGTCGAGGCGGGCCTGGCCGGCAGCCTCCCCCCGGGCGTCGAAACCCTCCTCACCGAATAGGCGCAGCGGAGAGCGCTACGACTTCGGCCGCGCCGTCCGGCGATGCCGCGCCGGTCGTCGATGCCGTGCCGGTCGTCGACGGCGTCGCAGTGGACGGCGGCGGTCAGGTCGAATCTCCGGGGAGGAGCCGGCCAGCCGCTCCTGCAAGATCACGGTCTGGTCAGGGGTCTTCGCGCATGTGCGAGTGGCCGGATCAGGCGCCCTCGGTCCAGCCCAGAATCTCGGCCAGGAGGCGGGTGCGGATGGCGGTGTCGTCGTTCTCCGGGAGGTGCCAGGGGCAGGCGAGGTCCAGGGCGGCGACCCGGCCGGTGGCCATGACGCGGCGGTAGGACGCGAGCACCGCGTCGCGCGACGGGCCGTCGCCGACCGGGAACCGCAGGCCCGGCAGGTCGTCCTTGTCGATCACGTCCAGGTCGACGTGCAGGACGAGCGGCCCGTCGGGCAGGACGACGTCGTCCACCGGGCAGTGCCGCACCTTCGAGGTCGCGAGGAACTCCGCCTCGGCGGGGTCGAGGTCGCGGGCGTCCACCAGGACGGCGCGGTCCTCCGGCAGCGGGCGCATCCCCAGCGGGCCGGTGAGCAGCTCGGGATGGTCGCCGATGATCTGCCGCAGCGGCATCCCGCCGATGTAGCCGGACGTGGAGCTCTCCAGGGAGTGGACGTCGCCGTGTCCGTCGAACCAGACGACCGAGGCGTCCACGCCCGCCCGCTGGACGCCCGCGAGGACCGCCGTGGAGACCAGGCAGTCGCCCGACACCACGGTCGGCCTCGTCCCGCCGGCGACCTGGTCGGCGACCTCGGCGGAGACGAGTTCGTACAGCGCGCCGAGGCGTGTCCAGACGTCGCCTTCGGCGGGCAGCTCCCGCGTCACCGGGATGAAACCGGCGGTGGGCAGGGGGAAGGACGAGTCGGGGAGCCGTTCGTCCAGGTGGTAGGGAACCAGCGTGATCGTCATGGGTCCACGGTAGCGGCGCCCATGAACGGTCCCCGTGACTGAATGACCCCGCCCGGTACTCCGGGCGGGGTCGGTCCAAGGGGTGCCGTACCGGGTCAGCGCTTCTTGCCGCCCGCGCTGGCCTTCAGGTAGTCGTGGTTCAGCCGGCCGATGACGTCCAGGGGGATGCCCTTGGGGCAGGCGGCGGTGCACTCGCCGGTGTTGGTGCAGCCGCCGAAGCCCTCCGCGTCGTGGGTGTCGAGCATCGACACGACGCGGTCCCAGCGTTCCGGCTGCCCCTGCGGCATCAGGCCGAGGTGGGTGACCTTGGCGCCGAGGAACAGCGCGGCCGAGCCGTTCGGGCAGGCCGCGACGCAGGCGCCGCAGCCGATGCACTCGGCGGCCTCGAACGCGCGGTCGGCGTCCGGCTTCGGGACGGGCACGGCGTGCGCCTCGGGCGCGGTGCCGGTCGGCGCGGAGATGTAGCCGCCGGCCTGGATCATCCGGTCGAACGCCGAGCGGTCCACGACCAGGTCCTTGACGACCGGGAACGCCGCCGCGCGCCACGGCTCGATGTCGATGACCTCGCCGTCCTTGAACTTGCGCATGTGCAGCTGGCACGTGGTGGTGGCCCGTTCGGGACCGTGCGGGGTGCCGTTGATGACGAGCGAGCACATGCCGCAGATGCCCTCGCGGCAGTCGTGGTCGAACGCGACCGGCTCCTCGCCCTCGGCGATCAGCCGCTCGTTGAGGACGTCGAGCATCTCCAGGAAGGAGGCGTCCGGGGAGACGCCGTCGAGCTCGTACTCGACCATCCTCCCCTTGTCATCGGGGCCGCTCTGGCGCCAGACGCGCAATGTGAGCTTCATGGTCACTTGTAAGACCTCTGGGTCGGCTTGACGTATTCGAAGTTCAGGGCCTCCTTGTGGAGGATCGGCTGCCCGCCCTCCCCGGCCCACGCCCAGGCGGCGACGTAGGAGAAGTTGACGTCGTCGCGCTTGGCCTCGCCGTCCTCGTCCTGGCTCTCGGCCCGGAAGTGGCCGCCGCAGGACTCGGTGCGGTGCAGCGCGTCGACGACCATCAGCTCGGCGAGCTCGAAGAAGTCGGCGACGCGGCCCGCCTTCTCCAGCTGCTGGTTGAGCTCCTCGCCCTTCCCGGTGACCCGGACGCGCTCCCAGAACTCCTTGCGCAGCTCCGGGATGAGGTCGAGCGCCTTGCGCAGGCCCTCCTCGGTGCGCTCCATCCCGCAGTACTCCCACATGATGTGGCCGAGCTCGCGGTGGAAGGAGTCGACGGAGCGGTCCCCGTCGATCGACAGCAGCCTGTCGATCTGCGACTTCACGCGCTCCTCGGCCTCGGTGACCGCGGCGCCGCCGACCGGCCCGAGCTCGTTGCGGGCGATGTAGTCGCCGATGGTGTTCGGCAGGACGAAGTAGCCGTCCGCGAGGCCCTGCATCAGCGCGGACGCGCCGAGGCGGTTCGCGCCGTGGTCGGAGAAGTTCGCCTCGCCGATGACGAACAGGCCGGGGATGGTGGACTCCAGGTCGTAGTCCACCCACAGCCCGCCCATCGTGTAGTGGACGGCGGGGTAGATGCGCATCGGGGTCTCGTACGGGTTCTCGCCGGTGATGCGCTCGTACATCTGGAAGAGGTTGCCGTACTTGGCCTCGACCTTGTCCCGGCCCAGGCGCCCGATGGCGTCGGCGAAGTCGAGGTAGACGCCGAGGCCGCCGGGGCCGACGCCGCGTCCCTCGTCGCAGACGTTCTTGGCGGCGCGGGACGCGATGTCGCGCGGGACGAGGTTGCCGAAGGACGGGTAGATGCGCTCCAGGTAGTAGTCGCGCTCGTCGTCGGGGATGTCGGCGGGCCTGCGCGTGTCGCCGGCCTTCTTCGGCACCCACACCCGCCCGTCGTTGCGCAGCGACTCCGACATCAGCGTCAGCTTGGACTGGTGGTCGCCGCTGACCGGGATGCACGTCGGGTGGATCTGGGTGAAGCACGGGTTGGCGAACAGGGCGCCGTGCCGGTGGGCGCGCCACGTCGCGGTGACGTTCGAGCCCATCGCGTTCGTGGACAGGAAGTACACGTTGCCGTAGCCGCCGGACGCCAGCACGACCGCGTCGGCGGTGTAGTGCTTGATCTCGCCGTTGATCAGGTTGCGGACGACGACGCCGCGCGCCCGCCCGTCCTCCATGATCAGGTCGAGCATCTCGTGCCGCGGGTACAGCTCGACGTTGCCCGCGTCGACCTGCCGCATCAGCGCCTGGTACGCGCCGAGCAGGAGTTGCTGGCCCGTCTGCCCGCGCGCGTAGAAGGTGCGGGAGACCTGCGTCCCGCCGAACGAGCGGTTGTCGAGCAGGCCGCCGTACTCGCGGGCGAACGGGACGCCCTGCGCGACGCACTGGTCGATGATGTTCCGGGAGATGTCGGCGAGCCGGTGCACGTTCGACTCGCGGGAGCGGAAGTCGCCGCCCTTCACCGTCTCGTAGAACAGCCGGTGCACGCTGTCGCCGTCGTTGCGGTAGTTCTTGGCGGCGTTGATGCCGCCCTGCGCGGCGATCGAGTGGGCGCGGCGCGGGGAGTCCTGGAAGCAGAACTGCTGGACGTGGTACCCGGCCTCGCCGAGGGTGGCGCCCGCCGAGCCGCCGGCCAGCCCCGTCCCGATGATGATGATCTTCTTCTTGCGCTTGTTGGCGGGGTTGACCTGCCTGGCCTCGAACTTGCGGGTCGTCCAGCGCTCCTCGATGGGGCCCGCGGGCGCCTTGGCGTCGGCGATCGGCTCGCCGGACTTGTAGAAACCGTCGATCATGGTGTCAGCTCACCCATCCGAACGTGATGGAGACGGGGACGGCGACGAACCCGAGCGTCACGACCGCCGCGGTCGCTCCGGCGAGGCCCCGGAGCAGCCGCTCCGTGCGCGGGGTGCGCAGCCCGAGGGTCTGGAACGCGCTCCAGATGCCGTGGCGGAGGTGCACGCCGACGAACAGGATCGCGACGACGTACCAGACGGTGATGTACCAGCGGGACGGGTCGAAGTCGGCGACCATCCGCTGGTAGGGGGTCGCGTCACCGCCCAGCGGGTTGAGGACGAAGAACGTCATGTCCAGCAGGTGCCAGACGACGTAGAACGCGATGATGACGCCGCCGTACCGCATCGTGCGCGCGGCGTAGCCCTGGGCCTGCGACTTCTTCTTGGCCTGGTACTTCACCGGCCGCGCGGCCGACGCGCGCCGGGCGAGCGACACCGCCGACCACATGTGCAGGACGACCGCCACCAGCAGCACGACTTCGAGGAGCGTCAGCACCGTCCGGTACGGCAGTGCCGGCTCGCCCAGCGTGCGCAGCCAGTGCGCGTAGTCGTTGAAACTCTCCGCGCCGAAGAAGATCTTCAGGTTCCCGATCATGTGCGTGATCAGGAAGAGCACGAGGACGGCGCCGGTCACCGCCATCACGGCCTTCTTGCCGACGGTCGACCGGTAGATCGCAGGAATCGCTACAGCCACGTGCCGACGCTATGTGGACCTGCGCTGAGAGTTCCAAGTCATCAGCGCACTGGTTTCGATAGCCGCCGGCTATCGAGCCAAGCAGAACGGACGTTGTGCCCATTCCGTGATAGACCGGCCGGTGAGTGACTTCACAGGACGTTTTGGAACCCGCCGGATCGGTGATCCAACGAACATTGACGAGGTCAGGGCCGGTGTGTCAGTAGCGCGAAGGACGCGCCGCGCCGTCGTGGTCGGGCTGCCGCGACAGCAGCAGCACGGCCAGGTCGTCGGTCAGGGCGTCGCCGTTGAGCGTCTCGACCTCGCTGACGAGCGCGTCGATGAGGGACCGTCCCGTGGCGCCGCCGCCGCGGGCCCGGTGCGCCAGCTCGACGAGCCCCTCGGTGCCGAGCCGGTCCGACCCCGGGCCGACCTTCCCCTCGATGAGGCCGTCGGTGTAGAGCATCACCGCCCACGACTCGCCGAGGTCGATCTCGGTGGTCGGCCACTCGGCGCCGGGCACCAGGCCGAGCGCCGGGCCGTGCGCGTAATCGGGCAGCGCCGACACCTCGAACCCGGCGTCCCCGGGCGTGCCGCGGAACAGCAGCGGCGCGGGGTGGCCCGCCAGGTGCATCCGGGCGGTCCGCCGCGACGGCGCGATCGTGATCATGCAGAGCGTCGTGAAGATCTCCTCGCTGCGCCGCTCGTGGCCGAGGACGCTGTCGAGGGTGCCGAGGAGCTGCTCGCCGGTGTGGCCGGCTAGCACGAGCGTCCGCCACGCCATCCGGAGCTGGACGCCGAGGGCGGCCTCGTCGGGCCCGTGCCCGCACACGTCGCCGATGACGAGGTGGACCGCGCCGCCCTCGGTCTGCACGGTGTCGTAGAAGTCGCCGCCGAGCAGGGCCCGCCGGCGGCCGGGCCGGTAGCGGGTGTGGTGCCGCAGCGCCGGGTCGTCGATCAGCGGGACGGGCAGCAGGCCGCGCTCCAGCCGGGCGTTCTCCCGGCCGACGATCCGGGCCTCGACCAGCCGCCGCTCGGTCTCCTCCGAGCGCTTGCGCTCGATGGCGTAGCGGATGGCGCGGGCCAGCAGCGGCGCGTCGACCTCCTGCTTGACCAGGTAGTCCTCGGCGCCGGCGGCGACCGCCCGCACGCCGAGGTGCGCGTCGTCGAGGCCGGTCAGCACGACCACGGCCGCGGACCCGGACAGGGCCAGGACCTGCCGCAGCCCGTCGATCCGGTCGATGCCGGGGGTGGACAGGTCGACGATGATGCACTGGGTGCGCCGCGTCAGCGCCCGCCCGGCGGAGTCGAGGTCGCCGACCACGTTGATCTCGACGTCCATGCCGCTCTCGGCGAGCATCTTCTCGACCATGAGGACGTCGCCGGGGTCGTCGTCGATGAGGAGCAGGTCGACCCTGTCCCCGGCCCCCGGCATGAGGGAATGCGTCTGGTGACTGATGGTGCTCACAAAGGCTTCCGAAAAGTCGGGCTGGCGACTGGCAGCGGTCACGGCGTTCCGCGTGGCACCCCGTGGGCACGGGGAGTGGCGCACCGCGCCGGGGGAGCGGCATTGGCCTAGCCGCCGGAGTCCCGGCTCAAGGAGCGGAGGAAGCATCGCCCCGTGCTTCGACCTTAGCGCGTCCTGACCTTGTGCGGCACCCCTGGACGCTGTCCGGCGGGGTTTCGGGTGAGCCGTAACCCGTCCGGACCACCCGGAAAACCAGTCGAACTTTCGCGGCCCCGCTGCATAACCTTCGTCCGTGAAGCCGCTGCCGGAAAAAGATCCTGGCACGCCCGGCCGTGTCGTCCGAGACGGGACGCCCGCCTCCGGCACCGTCCCCGACACCGCCTCCGTGGAGATCACTCCCGCCCGCTACCTGCTGTGGCTGCTGCGCCTCCAGTGGCGGACGTGCGCCGCGGGCGCCGTCCTCGGCGTGGTCTGGATGCTCAGCCAGGCGCTCATGCCCGCCGCGATCGGCCGCGCCCTGGGCGACGGCGTCGCGGCCAAGGACGAACGTGCGCTGCTGACCTGGGCCGGGGTCCTGCTCGCCTTGGGCGTCCTCCAGGCGGGGACGGGCGCGTTCCGGCACCGGCTGGCGGTGTTCAACTGGCTGGCGGCCTCGTACCGGACCGTCCAGCTCGTCACCCGGCAGGCCACCCGGCTCGGCGGGACGCTCCCGAAACGGCTGAGCACGGGCGAGATGGTGAGCATCGGCCTGTCCGACGTCGTCCACATCGGCGGAGCGCTGGACATCGTCTCCCGGGGGACCGGCGCCGTCGTCGCCATCATGGCCGTCGCGGGCATCCTGCTGGCCACCTCGCCGGTGCTCGGCTTGATCGTCCTGGTGGGCGTGCCGGTCATCCTGGCCTTGGCCGCGCCGCTGCTGCGCCCCTACCGGGACCGGGAGCAGGAGCACCGCGAGCTGGTCGGCGAGCTGAGCACGCACGCCACCGACCTCGTCGCGGGCCTGCGGGTGCTGCGCGGCATCGGCGGCGAGGCGATGTTCTCCGGCCGCTACCGCGCCGAGTCCCAGCGGGTGCGGCGGGCCGGGGTCGCGGTCGCGCGGGCCGAGACGCGGCTGAGCGGCGCCGAGGTGCTGCTGCCCGGCCTGCTGATCGCGCTCGTTACGTGGGTCGGCGCCCGCTTCGCCGTACAGGGGACGATCGGCGTGGGCGAGCTGGTCACGTTCTACGGCTACGCCGTGTTCCTGATCATCCCGCTGAAGACCGTGGGGGAGGCCGCCGGCAAGATCACCCAGGCGCTGGTCGCGGCGGGGCGGGTCACGATGCTGCTGGCCATGGAGCCGGAGATGACGCACTCCGGGACCGCGCGCCCGGACGGGCCCCTTCACGTGACCGACATCGAGTCGGGGCTCGTCGTGCGCGACGGCCGGGTCACCGCGATCGCGGCGGCGGATCCGCGCGACGCGCAGGCCATCGCCGACCGGCTCGGCCGGTACGCGCCGGGCGTGGTGGACTTCGGCGGCGTCCCGCTGCACACCGTCGCGGACGTCCGGCGGCGGGTCCTCGTCGCGCTCAACGAGGACCGCCTGTTCTCCGGCCGCCTCGCCGAGAGCCTCGCCCCAGAGGGCGACGAAGCGGCGCTGCGCAGGGCCGTTCACGCCGCCTGCGCCGAGGACATCGTCGACTCCGTCGGCCTGGACGCGCATGTGGCCGAGGCCGGGCGGGAGTTCTCCGGCGGGCAGCAGCAGCGCCTCCGCCTGGCGCGGGCTCTCGTCGCCGATCCCGACGTCCTGGTCCTGGTGGAACCGACCAGTGCGGTGGACGCGCACACCGAAGCGCGCATCGCCGACCGCCTCGGCCAAGCGCGCGCGGGACGCATCACCGTCGTCTGCACAACGAGCCCCCTGATGCTGGACCGGGCCGACCACGTGGCCTTCGTCCAGGACGGCCGGGTCGTCGCGGAGGGGACGCACCGCGACCTCCTCGACGCCGACCCGCGCTACGCGGCCACGGTGACCAGGCAAGAGACCACCCCGGCCAGACCGGAGACGGACAGGACCGCGGAGACGGACAGGACCGCGGAGAGGGCGGGAACGTGAGCACCGAGGCTCTCCCGGCCGAGACACTGCCGGTGGCGACGCCCGCGCAGGTGCGCGCGTACGCGCGGCGCCTCGTCATGCGCCATCCCCGTGACCTCGCAGTCGTCCTCGCCCTGCACGGGCTCGCCGCCGTGACGGGCCTGGTGACGCCGCGCCTGCTCGGCGCCCTGGTCGAAGGCGTTGGCGACGGCAGCGCCGACGTCGACACGACCGGCCTGGCCATCGCCGGGTTCGTCATCGTCCAGGGCATCCTGACCCGCTACGCGTACTTCGCGTCCGCGCGGCTCGGGGAGCGGGTGCTGGCCGGCCTGCGCGAGGAATTCGTCGACCGCGTCCTGGGGCTGCCGCTGGCGCGGGTCGAGCGCGCTGGCACCGGCGACCTGGTCACCCGCGCGTCCCGGGACGTGGACACGCTGAGCACGTCCGTCCGCTACGCGATGCCGGAGACGCTCGTCGCCGTCGTCGTCTGCGCGCTGACGGCCGGCGCGCTGCTGCTGAACGGCCCGCTCGTCGCGCTGCCCGCCCTGGTCGGCGTCCCGCTGCTGTGGACGGTGATGCGCTGGTACCTGCCGCGCGCGCACGGCGGGTACCTGCGGGAGAACGCCGCCTGGTCGCGGATCGCCGACGGGCTGACCGAGACCGTCCAGGGCGCCCGGACAGTCGAGGCGCTCGGCCTGGCGGACCGCCGGCACGCCCGCGGCGACGCCGACATCGCGGCGTCCTACAAGGCGGAGCGGTACACCCTGCGCCTGCGCATGGTCCTGTTCCCGGTCGCGGAGCTGGGCTTCATGCTGCCCGTCGCGGCGACGCTGCTGGTCGGCGGCCTCCTCTACATCAACGGCATGGCCTCCCTCGCGCAGGTGACCGCCGCGACCCTGTACGCGCAGCAGCTCATCGCCCCGGTCGACACGATGCTGTCCTGGCTGGACGAGCTGCAGCTCGGCGGCGCGTCCCTGGCCCGCCTGCTCGGCGTGGGCGACATCCCGCCCGACCGCTCGCCGAACGGCCGCCGCCCGTCCGGTGAGCGGCTCACGGCACGCGACGTCCGCTACTCCTACCGCTCCGGCGCGGACGTGCTGCACGGCGTGGACCTCGACCTCAGACCCGGTGAACGCCTCGCCGTGGTCGGGCCGAGCGGCGCGGGCAAATCGACCTTGGGTCGCCTGCTCGCCGGCGTCGACGGCCCGCGCTCCGGCTCGGTCACCCTCGGCGGCGTGCCGCTGGTCGAGCTGCCGCTGGACGAGCTGCGCGGCCACGTCGCCCTGGTCACCCAGGAGCACCACGTGTTCCGCGGGACGATCCGCGACAACCTCGTGATGGCCCGGCCGGACGCGTCCGACGCCGAGCTGGAGCGGGTCCTCGCCGCGGTCGACTGGGACGGCCCCGGCCTGGACGCGGGCACCGGCTCCGGCGGCGAGGCCCTGACGCCCGCGCAGGCACAGCAGCTCGCACTGGCCCGGCTCGTCCTCGCCGACCCGCACACCCTCGTCCTAGACGAGGCGACCTCGCTCCTCGACCCGCGCGCCGCCCGCCGCCTGGAGCGCTCGCTCGCCGCGGTCCTGGACGGCCGGACCGTCGTGGCGATCGCGCACCGCCTCCACACCGCCCACGACGCCGACCGCGTGGCCGTGATGGAGAACGGCCGCATCACCGAGCTGGGCACCCACGAAGAACTAGTGGCCGCCAACGGCCCCTACGCCGCCCTGTGGCGAAGCTGGAGCTCCTAGCCGGCCCGCCCGACCCGGCGTTGACTTGCGGCGTGTTGCCCTTTCCGGCATGCCCATAAGGGCGACACGCCGCAAGTCAACGCAGGTGCTAGCCGCGGTTCAGGGACTGTTTGAGGTAGTCGACCTGGAGGTGGAGGAGGTTTTCCGCCACTACCTCTTGCGGGGTCATGTGGGTCACGCCCGACAGGGGCAGGACGGTGTGGGGGCGGCCGGCGGCCAATAGGGCGGACGACAGGCGGAGCGTGTGGGCCGCCACGACGTTGTCGTCCGCGAGACCGTGGATGATCATGAGCGGGCGTTTCAGCTCGCCCGCCATCTCGATGAGGGAGTTGGCGGCGTAGTGCTCGGGGTCCTCGTCGGGGTGGCCCAGGTAGCGCTCGGTGTAGTGGGTGTCGTACAGCCGCCAGTCGGTGACCGGGGCCCCCGCGATGCCCGCGTGGAACACGTCCGGGCGGCGCAGCACCGCCAGGCCCGCGAGCCAGCCGCCGAACGACCAGCCGCGGATGCCGACCCGGTCCAGGTCGAACGCGTCGGGGTGCCGCCGCGCCGCCTCGATCAGCGCGGTGATCTGGTCCTCCAGGACCGGTTCCGCGAAGTCGCCGTGCACGGCGCGCTCCCACGCGGGCCCGCGGGCCGGGGTGCCGCGGCCGTCGGCGATCACCACGGCGAACCCCTGGTCGGCGAGCCACTGCGGCTCGCAGTACGCCCGCTGGACGGCCAGGACGCGCTGCGCGTGCGGGCCGCCGTAGGGGTCCATGAGGACGGGCAGCCTGCCGTCGCCCGGCTTCCAGCCGGCGGGCAGCAGCACGGCGGTGCGGAGCTCGCGGTCGCCGGTGCGCAGCAGCTCGACCCGCGGCGTGATCACCGGGGTCTCGGCCAGCGAGGCGACCGGGTGGACGCCGGACGGGGCGCGCACCTCGACCTCCACGCCGGGCCGGTCCAGCCGGGAGCCGGTGACCACGGTGGTCCCGCCGGACCGGGTGCCGGCGAAGACGCCCCGCCCCTCAGTGATCTTCGTCACGCCGGACGCGTCGCGGGAGTAGAGGTGGACCTCGGTGGGCTCCTCGGACGCGGTGAACAGGATCGCGTCGCCGTCCACCCCCAGCACCGACCGGATCTGCATCCCCGGGGGCGTCACGGGCGTCCCCGCGACGGTGAGCCGGCGCGTGTCCGCCGCGTGGTCCTCGGTGACCCAGACGAGGTCGCCGCCGGCCGTCCGGACCGGCAGCCCGGGGACGATCTCCGTCCACACCGGGTCGTGCTCGTTGTGCACGAGGGACGTGTCCCCGTTGGACGGGTCGACCCGCAGTACCCGCGTCACCCGCTGGTCGCGCGGCTGCACGACGATCAGCAGGCCGTGCCGGTCCCACGCCGCGGTGACGACGTAGGGGAACATGCCGCGGTCCCAGTCGACGTCGACCCGGCCGCCGTCGACCTTGAGCAGCACCAGCGACACCATCGCGTTCGGCGTCCCGGCGGCCGGATAGGCGATCTCGGCCGGCGCCGCGTCCGGGTTGGCGGGGTCGGCGATGTGCCAGCGCTGCACCGGCGTCTCGTCGACCCGCGCGGCCAGCAGCGTCCCGCCGTCCGGCGACCACCAGTGCCCGCGCATCCGGCCCATCTCCTCGGCCGCGACGAACTCGGCGAGCCCGTAGGAGATCTGGTCCGACTCCGGCTGCACCAGCGCCCGGTCGCCGGTGCCGTCGATCTCGATCAGCCGCAGCGTCCGGTCCGACACGTAGGCGACGCGCCGCCCGGCCGGGTCGGGACGCGGGTCGAAGACCGGCGCCCGCGCGGGCAGCTCCCGGACGAGCGCGGTGTCGAGGTCGGCGACGTACAGCCGCCCGGCCAAAGTGAAGACCGCCTGCCGCATCGACCGGTCGGTGGCGTACCCGACGATGCCGCCCGCCTGCTCGCGGGCGCGCTCGCGCCGCGCCCGCTCCTCGGCGGGCAGGTTCTCCTCGCCCGGGACGTCCAGCGCCGCCGGGTCGGCCACGCAGCGCTCCTCGCCGGTGGCGGTGTCGAGCGTCCACAGGCAGGTCACCGGGTCGTCGCCGGCCCGCGTGCGCAGGAACGCGACGCGGGACTCGTCCGGGGCGATCTGGAAGGCGCGCGGGACGCCCAGGCTGAACCTTCGCGTGCGGGCGCTCTGCCGCGGATAGCTGATGCTCATGGCATCCGAGTCTGCCAGTCCGGTTTCGCTGGCGAAGTCGCGCATGGCGGCCTCCCGGGCCCTATGATCGCGGGCGTCGCATGGGGGACGGGGGAAAGACCCCTGCCCGGGTCTGCGCTCGCGTAAGCTCAAGGCTTCCCCAAACACTTATTTCGTCGCGGGCTGAGGAGTGGTCAATGCCGGAGCTGCAGCCGGGAGATCCCCGGCGGCTTGGCTCGTACGAGATCGTCGAACGGCTCGGTGAGGGCGGCCAGGGCGTCGTCTACGCGGGTGTCGACGCCTCCGGGAACAGGGCCGCCATCAAACTGCTCCGCGCGGACCTCGCCGGCGACACGATGGCGCGCACCCGCTTCGTCCGGGAGGCGCAGGCCGCCAAGCAGGTGGCCCGGTTCTGCACCGCGCAGGTCCTGGAGGCCGACGTCGCGGGCGACCAGCCCTACATCGCCAGCGAGTACGTGCCGGGCCCGTCGCTGTACAAGCAGATCACCGAGACCGGCCCGATCACCGGCGCGGCGCTGGACCGGCTCGCCATCGGCACCGCGACCGCGCTCGTCGCGATCCACCAGGCCGGCATCGTGCACCGCGACTTCAAGCCGCACAACGTCATCATGGCGCCGGACGGCCCCCGGGTGATCGACTTCGGCATCGCGCGGGCGCTGGACGCCGGGCAGACCTCCGCGACCAAGGCGATCGGCACCCCCTCCTACATGGCGCCCGAGCAGGTGGCGGGCGCCGCGCTCACCGAGGCCGTGGACGTGTGGGCGTGGGCGACGACGATGGTGTTCGCCGCGACCGGGCGGCCGCCGTTCGGCGACGACACCGTCGTCGCGGTGATCAACCGGGTGATGCACGAGCCGCCGTCGCTGGAGGGCGTCCCGGAGAACCTGCTCGGGCTGATCTCGTCCTGCCTGGTCAAGGAGCCGGAGCGGCGGCCGACCGCGCAGCAGCTCATGATGGCGCTGATCGGCAGCGGGCCGGGCGGCGCCGGGCAGACCCGCATGGACGACCCCGCGCAGGCGACCACGATGCTCGCCGAGGGCTCGACCCTCGCCGCCGGCGGCGCCGCCGCCGGGATGATGGCGGGCCCGCCCGGCGGCGCGACCCGCCGGGTGTCGCCCGCCGACTACACCGGGAACATCCCGCCCGCGCGGCCCCCCTACGGCGGCGGGCCCACCGGCCCCGGCCGCGGCCGCTACGACGACTGGGAGCCCGAGCGCAAGTCGAAGCTGCCGATCTTCGCGGCCGTCGCGGCGATCGCGGCGCTGGCGCTGGTCGTCGGCCTGTTCATGGCGACCCGGGGGAACGACTCCCCGGACACGCCGCTCACCCCCTCGGTGACCGACTCCTCCTCGGTCGAGGAGACGCCCACCGAGGAGGAGGACGACGAGCCGACCGAGCTCCCCACCCGGCGGCCCGAGACCTCGGCGCCCCCGCGGACGCAGATCCCGACGCGGGTGCCGACGACCCCGAACATCCCGACGCAGGACCCGACCACCAGCGCGCCGACCGACCCGCCCACCGGCGGGGACGACGACGATGACGGCGGCACCGGCGGCGGCACGGGCGGCGGCGGGACCGGCGGCGGCGGTGGCGGCGGCACCGGTGGCGGCGGGGCCGGCACCGGCGGAGGCGGCTGAGCGAGGGCGGTCATCGCCGCGGCGCCGCGCGCTGAGTAGGCTCAATACCTATGAAGGAGCCGCGGATCCTGTTCGTCCACGCCCATCCGGACGACGAGTCCATCGGGACCGGGGCGACCATGGCCAAGTACGCCGCCGAGGGCGCCCACGTCTGTCTCGTCACCTGCACCCTGGGTGAGGAGGGCGAGGTCATCCCCGAGGACCTGCGCCACCTGGCCTCCGACAAGGAGGACCGGCTGGGCGAGTACCGGATCGGGGAGCTGGCGGAGGCGTGCGCGGCGCTCGGCGTCCGCGACCACCGCTTCCTCGGCGGCCCGGGGCGCTGGCGCGACTCGGGCATGATGGGGGCGGCCACCAACGACCACCCCCGCTGCTTCTGGCGCGCCGACCCCGACACGGCCGCGCTGGACCTCGTCCCCGTGATCCGGGAGGTCCGCCCGCACGTGATCGTCACCTACGACGAGCGCGGCAACTACGGGCACCCCGACCACATCCAGGCGCACCGCGTCACGTGGCGGGCGTACGAGCTGGCGGCCGACCCCGCCCACGAGGACGGCGCCGAGCCGTGGCGGGTTTCCAAGGTCTACGCCTACGCCACCCCCCGCACCGTCCTCGCCCGCGCGATCGCGGTGATGCGGGAGGCGAAGCTGCCGTTCGCCCGCGTCGCCGGGCTGGACGAGCTGGGCTCCGGTGTTCCGGACGGCCAGGTCACCTCGGCGGTGGACGCCCGCGCCCACCTGCCCGCCAAGATCGCCGCCCTGCGCGCCCACCGCACCCAGATCGCCGTGGCGCCGGACGAGGTCGGCCCGTTCTACGCGCTGTCGAACAACCTCGGCCAGCAGGCGTTCGGTACCGAGTACTACATCCTGCAGGCGGGGGAGCTGGGGCCGCTCGGCCCCGGCCGCCGCGAGCGGGACCTGTTCGCCGGCCTGGCCGACCCGCCCGGCTGAGCCCGCCCGGCCGAGCCCGCCCGGCTGAGGCGTCCGGTCGAGCCGTCCGGCTGAGGCTCGTCCCCTCCGGGGGGAACGCCCCGGCGTCCCCGGTACCCTGGCGGGCGTGGACGAGGACGACGAGACCCGGGTGAGCCTGGCGAAGGACGGCCGCCCCGGCGCTCTCGCCGGAGCGGACGGGGCGCCCGCGCCCGGCGGGGATGCGCCCGGCGGGGATGCGGTCGGTGCCACGGCCGTGCCCGCGCCGGAGCACCCGGGCGGCGAGACCCCGGTCGACGCGGTCGTGGCCGGCGCCGCGTACGCCGTCCTCGCCCTGCTCGGCGTCGTGTTCGCGGTGTTCGGCTCGTTCGTCCAGAACTGGACCTTCGGCCCCGTCCCGGTCGCGGCGATCGTGCTCTCGGTGCTCGTGTTCTGCGTGGTCCGGCTGGCCGGGCTCGGGATGGGCGGGCGGCTCGGCGCCGCGGTGCCCGCCGTGATGTGGGGCGTGACGGCGTTCGTGATGTCGATGCGCCGCGCCGAGGGCGACCTCGCCGTCCCCGGCACGGTCGCCGGGTACGTCTACATCATCGGCGGCATGGTCGCCGCGGTGGCCGGGGTGATGCTGGTGCCGGCGGCGCGCCCGTCCGGCGACTGGCTGCTCGGCAGAGCGGGCCGCACCGGCGGTTAGCGGCGGCCCATCCCGGCCTGCCGGCACGGCCCGACCGGCGGTTCAGCGGACGGCGTCCACGGAGTTCGCGGCGCCGTTGCGCACCATGTAGTCGCCGACGCGGTCCTCGCGGACGGCGGTGAACAGGTCCCGCATGCCGGCCTCGTCGAGCAGCACGACGCTCTGGTCGCCGCGCGCGGCCGGGCCCTTGACCGGGGTGGTGACGTACTCCAGCGTCGACGTCTCCAGCAGGCGCCGCGCGAGCCCGCGCAGCGTCCCGGTCGTCACGGTCCCGTCCACGGTCACCGAGCGCGACACCGCCCGGATGAACCGGTCGATCTTGATGGGGTTGCGGGTGTCGAGCGCCTTGTTCGCGAGGGCCTGCAGGAACGCCTGCTGCCGCTTGATCCGGTCGAGGTCGCCGGCGGGCAGGTTCCAGCGCTGCCGCACGAAGTCCAGCGCCTCCACGCCGTCCAGGTGGTGGTCGCCCGCCTCCCAGGTGCGGTCGTGCATCGGGTCGTGGGTGCGTTTGGTGATGGTGACGTCCACGCCGCCGAGCGCGTCGGTCATCTCCACGAACCCGCCGAAGTCGAGCGCCGCGTAGTGGTCGACGCGCACGTTCGTGAGCTTCTCGACGGTGCGGATCAGCAGCGCCGGGCCGCCGTGCGCGAACGCGGCGTTGATCTTCGTGGTGCCGTGCCCGGGGACGGGGACCCAGCCGTCCCGCGGAATCGCGATCACCGAGACCCGCTCGTCGTCCGCGGACAGGTGCACCAGCATGATCGCGTCGGCGCGGGCGCCCATCCACGGCATGTCCGCGCGCCGGTCCGAGCCGATCAGCAGCCAGTTCTCGCCGCGTCCGGTGGCCGTCGGCCTGCCCGCCTCGGTGGGCAGCGCGCCCGAGATCCGGTTGACCTCGCCGTCGTACGTCCGTTGCAGCAGGTACAGGCCGACCCCGGCGAGCAGCAGAACGCCGAGCGCCAGCCCCCCGCAGCCGATGACCACCCGGCGCCTACCGAATCTCCGCAGCATGGCCCCACCCTCCCTGCGAGGGGGCGGTCACCGCGCGCGCCATGCGGGCTCCTGGCCCGCTCTTGGCGGACTTTGGGGTTTGCAGTGGCCAAAGGCCCGGTTCGGGCGGCGGCCTCAGTGCTCGGCGGCTCGGTGCTCGACGGCTCGCTGCTTGCTGGCTCGGTGCTTGGCGGCTCACCCCTTGAGGGCGGCCTCCAGCTGGTCGAGGGCCCAGTCGAGGTCGGTGCGCTCGATGGTCAGCGGCGGGGCGAGCCGGAGGGTGGTCTCGTGGGTCTCCTTGGCGAGGACGCCGAGGTCCATGAGCCGCTCGCTGACCGGGCGCGCCTTGCCGTGCAGCTCGACTCCCGCCCACAGGCCGCGGCCGCGGACCTCGCGGACGATGTCGCCCGGCAGCGCGCCGAGCCGGTCGTGCAGGTGGGCGCCGAGCGTCCGGGAGCGCTCCTGGTACTCACCGGTCTTCAGCATCGCGACGACCTCGCGGCCGATGGCGCAGGCGAGCGGGTTGCCGCCGAACGTCGAGCCGTGCTGGCCGGGCTTGAAGACGCCGAGGACGCCGGCGTCGGCGACGACCGCGGACACCGGCATGATGCCGCCGCCGAGGGCCTTGCCGAGGACGTAGACGTCGGGGACGACGCCCTCGTGCTCGCACGCGAACGTGGCGCCGGTGCGGCCGAGGCCGGACTGGATCTCGTCCGCGATCATCAGCGTGCCGTTGGCGGTGCACAGGTCGCGCACCGTGCGCAGGAACCCGCTCGGCGGGACGTTGACGCCGGCCTCGCCCTGGATCGGCTCGATCAGCACGCCGACCGTGGAGCCGTCCATCGCGGCCTTCAGCGCCTCGGCGTCCCCGTACGGGACGGTCCGGAAGCCCGGTGTGTAGGGGCCGTAGGAGTCCTTGGCGTCGGGGTCGGTGGAGAAGCTGACGATCGTGGTGGTGCGGCCGTGGAAGTTGCCCTCGAACGTGATGATGTTCGCCTGGCCGTCCGGGACGCCCTTGACCTCGTAGCCCCACTTGCGCGCGGTCTTCAGCGCGGTCTCGACGGCCTCGGCGCCGCTGTTCATCGGCAGGACCATGTCCTTGCCGCACAGCTCGGCCAGCTCGGCGGCGAACGGGCCGAACTGGTCGTGGTCGAACGCGCGGCTCACCAGGGTGACGCGGTCCATCTGCCGCTTGGCGGCCGCGGTGAGGCGCGGGTTGCGGTGCCCGAAGTTGACCGCGGAGTAGGCCGCCAGCATGTCCAGGTACCGGCGTCCCTCGACATCGGTGAGCCAGACGCCGTCGGCCTCGGCGACGACGATCGGGAGCGGGTGGTAGTTGTGCGCGCTGTGCCTGTCGGACAGTGCCCGCAGCTGATCGGTCGGCCTCACGACGCTCCTTCAACTCGGCCCGGTCGTCCTTGACCGGGCATAGCCGGAGCACCGGATGGTGTCCGGTGCCGTGGGGGAGGGC
>NZ_SMKM01000076.1 GCF_004348665.1 Actinomadura sp. GC306
TCCTGGTCCTGCCCGCCGCCCACGCGACGCCCGCCGCGCCCGCCAGCCGTTCGGAGCGGATCCGGTCCGGTGCCTGGACGCTGTACTCCCGCTGGGACTGGTGGCTCGCCAAGACCCGCACCGACCGCGCCCGCCGCGCCGCCCACCCCTACCGCCGCTGAAACCGAACGGCGGGCCGCCCTGGTCGGGCGGCCCGCCGTTCGGAGGAGGCTTCTTCACCGCATGTCCGGCTCCAGTACGGCCGCGTGCCGCCCCGTGTACTGCCGCCTGCGCGGCACGTCCCGGCCGATGTGGTGGGCGATCCGGCGGGCCGCGAAGTCGGCGCCGTGGACGAAGCGCATCACCGGGCCGAACGTCGGCGCCGCGGCGAGGCCCGCGAAGTAGAGGCCCCGCACCGACGACTCGAAGTCGCGGGTGAGCACCGGCGCGCCGTGCCGGGTGGTGACGCGGGCGCGCAGTTCCGGGGAGAGCATCGTGAGGCGCGCGATGTCCGGGACGAACCCGGTCGCGGCGATCACGTGCTCCACCTCGGTCACCTGGCGCCGCCCGTCGCGGCCGACGGTGGTGAGGGCCACGCCGTCGTCGCCCTCGACGACCTTGGCGACGCGGCGGCCCGTCGAGACGCGGACGCGCTCGTCCAGCCGGTCGCGCAGCCACCACGAGCCCGCGGGCGGCAGCGTCTCGCGGACGAGCCGGTCGCGGGTGCTCTCCGGCAGGTGCCGGACGAGGCCGGGCTGCTCGGCCCACAGCCACGTCCGGTAGCCGGTGCCGAGCCCCGAGCGGGGCCCGCCGCGCAGCAGGCTCCAGGGCGAGCGCCGCGCCTCGGGCACCGTGTTCCAGTCGAGTTCGGCGCGGCGGGCGATGACGTGCGGGCGGGCGCCCGCGTCGGCGAGCAGGACCGCGGTCTCCAGGGCGGACTGCCCGGAGCCGACCACCGCGACCTCCTTGCCCGCGAACAGGCCGAGGTCGTGGTGGGCGCTGCTGTGCGAGACGAGCCAGGACGGCAGGCCCGCCAGCTCGTCCGGGATGTGGGCGAACGGGCCGACGCCGATGGCGGCGACGACCGCGCGGGCCGCGATCGTCTCGCCGGTGGACAGCGTGACGGCGTACCCGTCCGGACCGCCGCGCTCGACGGTGACGACCTCCGCGTCCTCGGTCCCGGGGATCGTGACGGCGGCGAACCAGCGCCCGTACGCCACGAACGTGTCCAGGGGGATCGGCTGCCCGAGGCGCCAGTCCGGGTGGCGGTCGGTGAAGCGCATGCCGCGGTGCGGCGCGCCGAGGCTGGACGCGAACGGTTCGGACTTCAGGAACATGCCCGCCGGCATGTTCTCCGCCCAGAACCGCATCGGCCGGCCGATGATCCGGACGCCGAGTCCGAGGTTCTGCAGGTGGGCCGCCGTGGACAGGCCGTAGGGCCCGGCGCCGGCGATGACGACGTCGCTGGCCGAGTCGCTCATTGTTCGATCCCCCGTGTGAGTGTGGTGTTACCTGGTGCGGAGCCGCTCGACCGCGCGGAGCACGCTCTGCCGGCCCATCGCGAGGAAGGGCGGCAGGTCGTCGCCTGCGTACCAGGCGAACTCGTCGGCCTCGCGGAGCGGGCGCAGGGTCCTCGGGCGCAGCAGCGGCCGGCCCGCGGCCTGCCGGAGGTAGTGGTTCTCCACCAGCAGGTTGCGGCCGAACGCGGGGCGCGCGCCGGGGACGCGGCGGCCCGACTGGTGCAGGTGCAGGACGCGGGCGAGGTCGAGCCCGGCGCGGTCGGTGAACAGCCGGAACTGGGCGCCGATCCGGGGGTTGAAGTCGAGCAGGTGGTAGGCGCCGTCGGCGGCGTCGTAGCGGAAGTCGAGGTCGACGAGCCCGCGGCAGCCGAGCAGCCGGACGATCCGGACGGCGAGCCGCCGCAGCTCGGGGTTGGGGGCCCACTCCCCGGCGACGGTGTGCCCGGCCTGCGGCGGGTGCGCGAGGTGCTTGCGGCCCGTCCCGCCGAACAGGCAGCCGAGGGACTCGTCGAAGTAGCCCTGGAAGAACCAGTCGCCGGTGGCGGTCGGGATGCGCCGCTGGAGGATCAGGGGGCCGGCGTCGCCGTCCGGGTCGCGGTCGCGGGAGGCGCCGAACAGCCGGTGCGCGGTGCCGAGGGTCCGCACGACGGTGGTGCTGCGCATGCCGGGGGCCAGCCGCCACGGCCGGGCCCATTTGGCGATCAGCGGGAGGCCCAGTTCGGCGGCGGCCTCGTCCACCTCGTGGGCGGACGCGGGCGTCCGGCTCGGCGGGGTGGCGATGCCGTGCCGCTCGCACGCCCGCGCCAGCCGCGCCTTGTCGGCGACCCGGCGGGGGACGTCCGGGTCCTGCCGGGGGAAGACGAAGTGGGGCGTCAGCGCGTCGGCGTGCTCGGCGACGAAGATCGCGCCGGCGTCGTCCACCGGGACGAGCAGCGCCCGGCGGCCGATCCGCTCGCCCACCACCCGCAGGTGGCTGAGCAGCGCGGCGGGCTGCTCGGGGGGCGGGGCCCAGGGGTGCCCTTGGTGGAGGTAGCGGGAGCGGGACGCGGGGGTCGCGCGCCCCTCCAGAATCGCGTGCACCGGCACGCCGGCGCGGCCGAGGCTCCGGATCACGCCGAGCGTCCCGTGGTGGAACACGTTGCGGTCGGTGCGCAGCAGCAGCACGGGAAGGCCGGTGTCGAGGCGCGTCCCCGGCGGGGCCTGTGTGTCGAAGAACATGCGGTCAGCGGACCCATTTCAGCGAATTATGGGGCACGACGCCCTTCCGAGATTCCGGAAACGTAAATTCTGGCGCAGCCCGGCCAATCCCCTTGTTCCGGTGGCGGACGCCCTGGGCATACCCTACGCATGCGAGCTCCCGATATCCATTCAGGGGGGCGTCGGCAGGGGCGGCGGCGACAAAGAATGATTCCCTTCTGTCCGCTCCCTTCCATTTTGGCCGTGTCGGTCATGATGGTGGCGCTCACCGCATCGACATTGGCGGCCTACCCGTTCACTCCGGCGGTGCAGAAAACGGCGAAGTACGTGCCATTGGGGGTGTTCCTCGGTTCGGGTGAGGAGGGCGTCGCCCGGATCGGGCCCTTCCAGCGCTGGCTCGGCTCCACGGTGACGGTCGGGCGCACCTACCTCCCGGGGACCCACTGGGCCGACATCGACGGGCCGCGCCGGATGCTCACGGCGTGGGCGCGCTGGAAGGCGGCCGACCCGCGCCGGATGCTGGTGGTCAACGTCCCGATGATCACCCCGAACGAGGCGGCGCTGCCGGAGCCGGTGGTGCGGTCGCTGCTGCGCGGCGGCGCGGCCGGCGCGTTCGACGTCCACTTCCGCACGCTCGCCGGCCGGCTGGTCGCGCTGGGGGCCGGTGACACGGTCATCGTGCTCGGCTGGGAGATGAACGGGGCGACCTACAACGGGCGCTGCGCCCCGGACCCGCGCACCTGGAAGGCGTACTGGCGGCGCATCGTCGCGACGATGCGGTCGGTGCCCGGGGCGCGCTTCCGGTTCGACTTCGCGCCGACGCGGGGCCGGGACGCCATTCCGTGGACGGAGTGCTACCCCGGCGACGACGTCGTCGACATCATCGGTTCCGACAGCTACGACCAGCCGGCCGGTAAGTCGTTCGAGGACTTCGTCGACGAGCCGTACGGGCTGCGCGCGCAGGCCGAATTCGCCGCCGCGCGCGGCAAACCGCTCTCGTTCCCGGAATGGGGTCTGTTCCGCAATTCCGACAACCCCGATTATATCCAGGGAATGCACGACTGGATCATGTCGCACGATGTCGTGTACCACTCGATCTCGGACTACTGCCCGCACGGTGTCTGGGCGTGCGGGAGCAATCCGCGTTCGTCGAACCTCTACCGCGAACTGTTCGGCGGTGTGACGGCTCCGGCGCCCTCGCCCTCGTATCCCGCCGCACCGGCGACGCCCTGGACCTGGCCCACCGTGCCGCCTTCCCGGCCGCCTGCGGCGCCCTCGTCCACGCCTTCCGGGGAGCCGTCCGCCGAGCCGTCCGCCGAGCCGTCCGCCACGCGGCCGCCCGCGCCGCCTTCGCCGCGGCCGCCGAGCAGGCCGCCGGCGACGGCCCGCGCGTCCGCCGGGCCCTGATCGGGCGGCCCGCCGAGCCCCGCGGCCTCGCGGGTGACGGCGGCCAGCAGCGACAGCGTCTCCGACAGGTCGTAGCCGGCCGCCGCGGCGGCGGCCGCCCGCCCCTCGCGCTCGGCGAGCGCGGGCCGGGCGAGCCGCACGGCGATCTGCTCGGCGAGCGCGGCGGGGTCCTCGACGGGCACGAGGGCGCCCAGCCCGGGGCGGACGACCTCGGTGACGCCGGGGACGTCCGCCCCGACGACGGGCCGCCCCGTGGCGAGCGCCTCCAGCGCCGTGAGCGGCAGCCCCTCCCACCGGGACGGCAGGACGACGACGTTCGCCGCGGCCAGCCAGGGCCGGGGGTCGGCCACGGCCGGGACGAACAGCACGCCCGGCACGTCCAGCCGCTTCAGGGCGGCGACGTCCTCCCCGTCACCGACGATGGCGAGCCGGGCGGCCGGGCAGCGCTCCACGACGTCCGGCCAGGCCGCGAGCAGGACGTCCTGCGCCTTCTGCCGGGTGACGCGGCCGATGCAGACGGCCAGCGGCGTCCCGGCGGCGAGGCCGAGGCGGGTGCGCGCGGCCAGCCGGGCGCGGGAGCCGGCGGGGCCGAACCTGCGGCGGTCCACGCCGTTGCGGACGAGCCGGTAGGGGCCGCGGACACCGGCCCGCATCCCCTCCTCCAGCTCGCCCGCCCCGACACAGACCAGCGCGTCGCTCCGGCGGGCGGCGAGCCGTTCCCAGGCGCGGCCGGCGAGGGCCTGCGGCCCGGTCGCGGCGAGCCACGACCAGCCGTGCGGCTGGAAGAGCACGGGTGTGCCGCGGCGGCGCAGCAGCCGTCCCGCCAGGCCCGCCTTGGCGGAGTGCAGGTGGATCACGTCGGGCGCGAAGGTCCGCACCAGGCGGCGGAGGCGGAGCGCCTCCAGCACGGTCCCGGGTCCGGGCGCCCGCCCGGCGGGCCACCTGAACCAGGGCACGCCCGCGGCGGAGCAGCGTTCGGACAGGTCGCCGCCGGGCGGCGCGGCCACGGCGACGTCCCAGCCGCGTCTGCGCTGGTCGGCCGCCGCCTGCGCGACGTAGACGGCGACCCCGCCCGCGTTGGGCCGGCTGACGTGCAGCACCCGCAGCGGGGCGGCTCCGCCGTCGGTCTCGGTCTCGGCCTCGGCCTCGGTCTCAGTCCTGTCCTGGTGCATGGCCTTCCCACCGCCGGTGCCGCCGGGCCGCCAGGTGCGCGCGGGTCCGGGCGAGCCCGGCGAACGCGGTGGCGGAGGCGGTCCGGCCGAGGATGATCCGCTGGTTCTGGACGGGCGTCGGGCGCCATTTCAGCTTGTACGGCTCGTCGCCCCGCAGCAGGCTGACGCCCTGCCGGTTGCGGTCCCGCGCGAGGGCGAGGTTCTCGCGCAGCAGCATCAGCGAGACGTCCACGCAGCCGCGCAGGTCGGGCAGCGCGCCGTACAGGTAGGCGCCGACGTACCGGTGGCCGATCAGGACGACGTCGGCGGCGACGAGCCGCCCGTCCCAGCGGTACTGCAGGACGGCGGCGCGCCCGTCGCGGACCATCCCGCTCGCGGCCTCGGCCAGGTGGCGCCGGAACCGGTCGCGCGTGTGCTCGGGGTTGACGGGACGTCCCCGCCACTGCCGGAGGTGCAGGTCCACCAGCGCGTGGACCGCGTCCGGCACCCCCTCGTACGGCACCTGCTCGACGGTGATGCCGCGGACGTCGATCTTGCGGAGTTTCGCGCGCATCTTCCCGGCGGTGCGGCGCGGCAGCCGGGCGAGGACGTCGTCGATCCCGGCGGCGGGCAGTTCGAGGCAGACCGACGCCGGGAGCCGCCACGACCGGCGCGGCCACTGCTCCGCCACCAGGTGCGCCGCCGAACCGGGGCGGACCTCGCGCAGGTCCAGCGCGCACCAGCCGTGCTCGTCCAGCAGCGCCCGGGTCAGGTACCGCGCGGCGCCGTCGGCGTACACGGGGTCGATGAGGAAGTCGGTGAAGTCGCTCTGCTCCCCGGCCAGCGGCAGCAGGACCGGGAAGCCGTGCCGGACGCCCGCCATCAGCGGCGCCGCCGCGACGGCCCGGCCGCGGCAGCGGACCAGCACCAGGCGGAGCCGGCCGCTCGTCCCGTACCAGCCCCACCACGCCTTGAGCCACTCGTAGGTCTGGAAGGGCGTCGCCGCCGGGCAGCGGTCGTACAGGTCGCGCAGTTCGCCCGCCAGGCCGACGAGCGCCTGCTCGTCGCGGTGCACCTCCACCGACCATTCGGCGGCGGACGCGGCGAACACGGCGGGCGCGGTGTCACCGCGGGTGAGGGCGGACAGGGTCACGAGCCCACCCCCGTGCGCCCGGCGCCCGCCGGCGCGGCCGGCCCAGCGGCGTCCGGCCCGGCAGTCCCCTGCTCGGTGGTACCCGGCCCGGGGATCCCCGGCTCGGACGCGGCGGGCGGTTCACCGGCGGACGGGTCCGGCAGGGCGGCGCGCCGGCGGCGGGCGGCGGCCGCCCGCCCGCGCCGGCCGCTGAGGACGGCGGCGCTGATCCCGGCGAGCAGTCCGCCGGACGCGGTGCCGACGGCGATGTCCAGCGGCGGGTTCGGCGACACCGGCGCGGCCGGCGGCTGCGCGGGCGTCATCAGCGCGACGCGGACCCCGGTGTCGCCGCGGTGCGCCGCCCCGTACCGGACGAGCGCGTCGGCGGCGGCGTTGGCGTAGGCGGCGGCGGTGCGCGCGGTCCGTCCGGTGCCCGCGAGCCGGATCAGCGGCGTGTCCGGCGAGGTGGACGCCTGGACGTGCTCGCGGATGTCGCCGGGCGCCGTGTCGGGCATTCGCGCCTTCGCGTGGACCAGCGTCTCCGGCAGCGGGGCGAGCCGCCCGTACACCTGCGCGAAGCTCACCGCCGTGGGTCCGGACTGCCCGCCGGCCGCGCCCTCCTCCACGACGATCACGTACGCCGACGCGGTGTAGGTGCTGGGCGCGAACAGCGCGTATCCGAGCCCGCCGAGGAAACCGGCCACGACGAAGCCGACCGACAGCCGGAACCGCACCAGCAGCTCGGCGGCCGGGCCGCGCGCGCGGCAGGCGGCCACGACGAGCGCGCGCCTCGGGCGGCGGCGCACGGGCGCCCCGGGCGGCCGGACCCGTCTGCCCGCGGGTCTCCGCTTGGCGTCATGTAGCGGCATCATGTGCCCTTTCTCGGGTCGGGGCGTCCTCGCGGAAGGACGGCTCGGCGACGGTGGTGAGGCCGTCCTCGTAGAGCCGGGTCAGCCGGGCGGCCTGCTCGGTGATGGCGTACCGGGCGACGACCGGCGGCACCGGCAGCCGCTCCCGCGGCCCGCGGACGAGGTGTTCGAGCTCCGCGCTCCAGATCCGCGCGTCGGTGGGGAGCCGCCGCGCCTGCGGCGCCTCCCCGGGCGGGCGGTCGTCGAGGGCCGGGCAGGTCGTGTACCGGACGGGGAGCCCGGCGGCCAGCCCCTCCAGGACGGCGAGGCCGAACGACTCCTGGACGGACGGGGCGGCGAGCACGTCCATCGCGGCGAGGGCCCCGGCGACGTCCGAGGTGCCCCCGGCGAAGATCACCCGGCCGGCGGCGCCCGCGTCGCGGGCCAGCCGCTCCAGCCGCGCCCGCTCCGGGCCGGTCCCGACCAGCAGCAGCCGGACGCCGCGCAGCGGCGCGACCGCCTCGACCAGCAGGTCGAACCGCTTGGTCGGGACGAGCCGCCCGACGGCGCCGACGATCCGCTCGTCCGGGGCGATGCCGAGCCGCCGCCGCGTCGCGGCGCGCCGCGCGGCGTCGAACGCGAACCCGGCGGCGTCGATGCCGTTCGGGATCACGACGATCCGGCCCGGCCGCACCCCCCAGCCGCGCAGCCGGGCGGCCACGGTCGGCGACACCGCGACGGTCGCCGATCCGAGCCGCTCCGTCGCCCGGTACAGGGCCCGGACGCCGCGGGACGGGACGCGGCCCTCGATGTGGCCGTCGCCCAGCGAGTGCTCGGTGGCGACGATGCGGGGCGTGCCCGCCATGCGCGCGGCGATGCGCCCGTAGACGCACGCCCGGTACAGGTGGGTGTGGACGACGTCGTACCGCCCCCGCCGGATCAGCCGCGCGAGCCGGGGCAGCGCCGCCAGGTCGCGGTTGTGGCGCATGCCGATCTCGTGGACGGGGACGCCCGCCCCCCGGATCTGCGCGCCGAGCGTCCCGGTCCGGGTGAGCGTCGCGACGTCGCAGGCCACCGGCAGGTGGCGCAGCAGCAGGGCGAGCTGGCGTTCGGCGCCGCCGTGCTCCAGCCCCGTGATGACGTGCAGGACCCGGGTCACACGCGGCTCCGGTTGCGCAGTTCGTGGCGGAGGAGCTTGGCGCGCATCCGCAGCGGCCCGTCCCGGTCGCCGATGTAGGCGCGGGGCAGGGCATGGCGGGACGACTCGTCCGGGCGGATGTGGCAGGCGTAGTCGTAGCCCGCCGCGCGGGCCGCCTCGATCTCCCGCTCCGTGGCGTGCCCGTAGGGGAAGGCGAAACCGGTGACGGGTCCTTCTATGACCTCCTCCAGGCGGGAGCGGCTCTCCTCCAGCTCTTCGCGGAGCTCGGTGTCGTCGGTCTCCGGAAGGGACACGTGGTGCCGGCCGTGGGAGGCGATCTCGATGCCCGCTTCGGCGACGGTGCGGAGCTGCTCGTCGGTCATGAGGGGTTTGCGGGGGCCGTCGTCCCAGGCGTTGTAGGTGCCGGTCCGCCCGGACACGATGAACACGGTCGCGCCGAACCCGTACCGCAGCAGCACCGGGAGGGCCCTGGTCGCGAAGTCGGCGTACCCGTCGTCGAAGGTGAGCCCGACGAGGCCGCGCGCCGTGCCCGCGGCGCGGGCGTCCAGCAGCTCCGCGACGCCGGCGCCGCGCAGGCCGCGCGCCCGCAGCCACGCCATCTGCCGCTCGAACCGCGCCGGCGACACCGTCACCAGGTGCGGGTCCTCATGGAAGTGGTCGACCGAGTGGTACATCAGCACCAGCGGCGGCCGGCGGATCTTCTCCGCCGGCCGGATCCCGCCGGGCCGCCCGGTCTCGGCCGGGTGTGTCGTCGGTTCGGTGGGCTGGGTCACGTGTCTCCCCCGAGTCGGTGCGGGTGCGGCGTCCGAGCGCGCCGGACGGTCCCGCGGTGTTCCATGAAGCGGTGATCCATGAAGCGACGGGGCCGGGGCCCGCCAGGACGGTCAGGGCGGCGAAGGCCGCGGCGGTGCCGGCGCCGCCGGCGGCGAGCCGGACGAGCGCGGGCGTCCCGTCGCCGAGCAGGGCACCCGTGCCGAGGCCCGCCGCGCAGGCCGCGGCGGCGATGAGCATGAGCCGCAGGACGTCCCCGGCGATCGGCCGCAGCGGGACGGGCGCGACGCCCCGCCGCAGCCCGGCCAGCAGCAGGACGGCGGCGACGGTGATCCCGGCCGCGTTCGCGGCGGCCAGCGCGAGCGTCCCGGCGGACGCGGCGAACGCGCCGCCGATCGCGGCGGTGACGGCGAGGCCCACGGCGAGGAAGCCCGCCGGGCGCCAGGTCGGCCGCCGCTGCGCGAAGAACGCGCGGGCGGCGAGGCCGACGGCCGACTGCCCCCACAGGCCGAGGGCGTAGACGCGCAGAATGCCGGCGGTGCGCCGGGTGTCCTCGGCGGTGAACTCGCCGTGCTCGAACAGCACCTTGATGACGGCGGGCGCGAACGCGATGAGGAACGCCGCGGCGGCCAGCACCATCGCGCTCGCGATGGCGAGGTCCTGCCGGATGCGGTGCGCGACGCGGGCGGTGTCGCCGTCCGCCATCGCGCGGGCGAGGCCGGGGAACGTCACCGTCACGATCAGCAGCGACAGCACCATCGGGACCTGCGCGACCTTCTGCGCGTAGTTGAGGTGCGAGATCGACCCGGCGGCGAGGTCGGAGGCGAGGAAGCGCTCGACGAACACCTGCGCCTGCCGGGTCACGGTGTAGACGACGACCGGCGCGACGGCCAGCAGCAGGATGCGCGGCGCGACGTCCCGCTCGCGCGGCGCCGGCGGAGCGGCGGGCGCGGTGGTGGGCGGTGCGGCGGGTGCGGCGGTGGGCGGCGTGCGCAGGCAGCGGACGAACGCGGGCGCCTGCACCGCGATCATCAGCAGGCTGCCGCAGGCGACGCCGACCGCGACGCCGATGATGCCGATGTGCGCGGCGAGCGCCGCGATCAGCACGAGGATGCCCGCGTTGTAGGCGAGGTAGATCGCGGCGGGCGGCCCGAACCGGTGGTGGGCCCGCAGCGTCGCGCTCATGAACCCGGCGACGCCGAACGTCACGACGGTGACCGCCGTCAGCCGCACGCACTGGACGGCCGGACCGCGCTCGGTGAGGCCGGGCGCGAGGACGTCCACGATGAGCGGCGCGGCGGCGATGAGCAGGAGCGTCCCGGCGGACAGCGCGACGGCCAGCCGGGGCAGGGCCGTCGCGGCGAAGGCCCGCGCGCCGTCGCCCCTTGCGAGCAGCCGCGTGACGACGGGCACCATGAGCAGCGCCATCGCGTCCTCGATGAGCAGCGGCGAGACGGTCTCCGGGATCGTCCACGCGACGAGGAACGCGTCGGTGGCGCCGCTCGCGCCGAACAGGTGCGCCACCACGAGGTCGCGGACGAACCCGAGCCCGGTCCCGGCGCCGATCAGCACGCCCGACAGGGCCGCGGCGCGGCCGACCGAGGTGGCGCGGGCGACCGAGGTCATGGCCGCGCCTCCGCGGGCCCGTGCTCGCCGAGCGCCCGGCACGCCACGATCCCGAGGACGATCGCGAACAGCGCGCAGGTCGACCCGCCCAGGTCGGCGTACAGGAAGTTGACCAGCAGGAACGCCAGCAGCGACACGCTCACCAGCCAGAACGGGTCGCGGACGCGGCGCCGCGACCACAGCCCGGCGAGCAGCACGCCGACGAACGCCGCGAGCCCCGCCAGGCCCACCACGCCCTGCTCGGACAGGAACAGCAGGTACTCGTTGTGCGGCGACAGGAGCGGCTGCCGGATGTAGCCGTGCACGGGGTCGGCGGTCTCGCTGCCCGACGACAGCTCGATCCCGGCGTAGGTGTCGCGGTAGGCGGCGAAGTTCTTCGGCCCGACGCCGGCGACGGGATGGTCCTCCCACATCCGGACGGCCGTGGCCCACAGGTGGTAGCGGTCCGCGACGGACCGGTCGGGGTCGCTGATCGACCCGGCGATCGACCCGGCGCGGTCCAGGACGGCCGCGGACCCGCCCCCGGCGAAGACCGGCGCCACGAGCAGCAGCGCGGCGCAGCAGGCCAGCACCTTCACCGCCGTCCAGCGGTTGAAGAGCACGAGGGTGAGGAGGGCGGCGGCGCCGAGCGCGAGCCACGTCCCGCGGCTGAGGGCCAGCGCGAGCGCGACGGACAGCACCCCGAGCCCGAGCAGCGCGGCGGGGCGGGCGGCGCGGCCGCGTCCCGGCGCGTACAGCGCGAACACGGTCAGGATGAGGAACGCCATCGCCGTCACGATCGACATGGCCATCACGTCCACCGCGCCGAACGAGCCGACCGCGCGGATGTTCTCCCCGTTCAGCGACGCGCCGTTGCCCGTGGCGGACTGCCAGATCCCGTAGCCGGCCTCCCCGAGCCCGAGCGCGACCACCGCCGAGCACACGATCGCGAGGTCGCGGCGGTCCCGGACGAGCAGGACGACGGCCAGCGGCACCAGCACGAAGATCTGCGCGTTCCGCACGAAGCCGGGCAGGCTGGCGAGGATGTCGGCCGAGCACACCGTGCTGACCCCGAACGCGGCCACCAGCGGCCCGAACGCGGGCAGCGCCGCGGACGGCATCGTGACCCGCCGGGTGACCAGCAGGTACGTGGCGGCGAGCACCAGCAGGACGCACGCGACGTCACCGGCGGCGACCTGCACACCGGGCCGGAACGCGTGCGTCCCGGGCGGGATCGCGATGCTCAGCACCGCCGCGGCCACCAGCCAGCTCGGCCGCTCGGCCACCACCCGGACCGCCCTGGCCGCGGCCGCCCGCCGCTTCCGGTGCGCCGGAACCGCCCGGTGCGCCGGTGCCGGCCGGCCCGCCGCGGGGGCCTCCGACCAGGTGAAGGGGGATGCGTAGTCGGTCATCCGGCGTCCCGGCACAGCATCGCGCGGACGGTCAGCAGCAGGATCTTCAGGTCGCCCGCGAACGACCAGTGGTCGATGTAGTGGTTGTCGAGCCGCGCGCGCAGCTCGATGGAGGTGTCGCCCCGGAACCCGTGGACCTGCGCCCACCCCGTCATCCCGACCGGGACGCGGTGCCGCAGCAGGTAGCCGGGGCAGCTGCGCGAGAACTGCTCCACGAAATGGGGGCGCTCCGGGCGCGGGCCGACGAGGCTCATGTCGCCGCGGACGACGTTCCACAGCTGCGGAAGCTCGTCCAGCGAGGTCGCCCGCAGGAACCGCCCGACCCGCCCCACGCGGTCGTCGCCCTTGACCGTCCAGCGGGTGTCGGCCTCCTGCTCGTCGGCGGGCTTCAGCGTCCGCAGCTTCAGCAGGACGAACTCCTCGCCGCCCAACCCGATCCGCCGCTGCCGGAACAGCACGCCGGGGCCGCCCTCCAGCCGCACGGCGAGCGCGCACAGCGCCAGCGCCGGCGACACGGCGACCAGCAGCAGCGACGCCGCGACCAGGTCGAGGAGCCGCTTGGCGTACCGGGCCGCCGGCTCGCGCAGCCGCCAGTCGACCCGCGCGCACGGCAGCCCGGCCAGGTACTCCCGCCGCGCCGGCGCCACCGGGACGACGTGCGAGGGCGGCTGAACGAGCAGCGTCTCGCACGGCAGCCCGAACGAGATGCGCAGCACGGCGTCCAGGTGGCCGGGGTCGACCTCCTCGGCGACCACGATCAGCGTGTCGATCCCGTACTCCTCGACGAGCGCGGGCAGGTCGGAGGTCTCGCCGAGCACGGGCACGACCGCCCCGCACGTCCCGGTGCCCGGGTCCGGCACCGCGACCTGACCGACCGCCGCGAGCCCGAACTCGCCGCGCTCGCCCAGCAGGTCGACCAGGTGCGCGGCCGTGCCGCCCGTCCCGACGATCAGCGCCGGACGGGCCCGGGAGCGCCGGCACCGGTACGTCCGGACGGCAGCGTTCGCGAACGCGCGGACCCCGAACGACACCGACACCGTGACCACCGCGATCCACAGCCACGCCACCGCCGCGACGCCCGGCAGCAACACCGCCGCGAGCGCGCCGACGAGCAGCGTCCGGGCCAGCAGCGCCGGCGCCTCGGCCAGCAGCGAGGGGTTGCGGCGCGTCCGGTAGAGCCCGCCCGCCGCGTTGCACGCGACCACGGCCGCCGCCGCCGCGCCGGGCACGGCCCAGCCGGCGGCGGACCGGTGCACGGCGACGACCATCGCCGAACCGTCCGCCACGGCGAGGCACACGGGGTACAGGACGGCCAGGAGACGGGCGCCCACCGGGCCGCGGCGGCGCGCGACGACCGGGGCGAAGGCCGCCGCGGACCTGCCCCGGGCGATATCAGCCGGTGCCGCGCCCGAGTCGATGGCGGGACTCAGCCCCTGGGCACTCATCGCGCGTCCCTTCAGACAAGAACTCACCCGGGAGGTGACTTTGCGGGGCCCGTCGCGGGCGGCCACGCCCCAGCATCGCAGCGCTTTCCAGCGAAGAACACCGCTTTTAACCGCCACCTCCACAATCTTGAATAGGAGATCAGCAGAAGCCTGTGACCTGCGTGAACACCCCAAAGAGGCCGCGATATCAGATCAAAGCGAACACCGGCCGGCCACACTTGTCACCGCAATTTCTTGTTCGCCGGAAAGGGCCGAATATCTTCGGGCGCGTCCGGGAGTGCCCCGCTCCGCGACCCCCGGGCAGCGGCGGAACACGGCCCCGAAGATCCGGGAACGGCCCACCTGGAGCGAACCTTCGCGGGACGATGGACGTATACGTCATCGGACGCCGCCGCCCGGCCGTCCCGCCGGGACCGAGGCCCGTTCGTCGACGTTCCTGGTGCCGTCCCGTGTCGCGCGGGCCCGGCGGGCTGATGAGGGAGAACGGTGCGAGGGAAAGCGTTCGTGATGACGCTGGTCCTGGGGCTAGTCGCGGCCTGCGGCGGTGGCGACGACGGCGGCGGCCGCGGCGGCGGCGGGGAGCCCCCGGCCGACGACGGCCTCCCGCGGGTGGCGATCGTCCCGGCGGACGGCAGCGGCAAGGCCCGTCCCGACCAGGGCGTGACGGTCACCGCCGCGGGCGGCACGCTCGGCCGGGTCTCGGTGAAGCTGAAGGGCGCCGACGTCCCCGGCCGCCTGTCCCCGGACAAGACCACCTGGCGTTCCAAGTGGACGCTGCAGCCCGGCGGCCGCTACGAGGTCTCGGCGACGGCGACGTCCCCCGAGGGCAAGTCCGCCACCGCGACCAGCGCGTTCCGCACCAGCCGCGCCGTCGCCGCCACCCGCGTCAACAACGTCGTCCCGTCGGAGGGCGAGACGGTCGGCACCGGAATGCCGGTCTTCGTCCAGTTCAACAAGGCCGTCCCCGAACGCGCCAAGCCCGCCATCGAACGCAGCGTCGAGATCTCCTCGACGACCCCGACCGAGGGCGCGTGGCGCTGGCTCAGCGCCGGCGAGTCGTTCAACGGGCTGCCGTCCCTGGTGTTCCGGCCGAAGCGTCCGTGGAAGCCCCGGCAGAAGGTCTCGGTCACCGTCCACTACGCGGGCCTCCGGATCGGCGACCGCGTCTTCGGCGACCGCGACGTGACCCGCAACTTCACGATCGGCGACTCCCACACGGTCACCATCAACGCCAAGACCCACCGCCTCGTCGCCAAGCAGAACGGCCGCACCGTCCGCTCCTGGGGCGTCAGCCTCGGCTCCGGCGGCGAGGTCAAGAACGGCGTCGACACCCTGCTCACCACCAGCGGCGTCCACCTGACCATGGACCGCAGCCGCATGGAGCGCATGGTCTCGCCCGGCAAGAAGAAGGGCGACCCGGGCTGGTACGACGAGAAGATCCCGTGGGCGACCCGCATCACCAACAGCGGCGTCTACATCCACCAGAACACCGCCGACCCCGCCTGCCTCGGCAAGCGGAACTGCAGCCACGGCTGCGTCCGCTCCCCCACCGCCGACGCCAAGTGGTTCTACCACTGGTCCTACCGCGGCGACATCGTCACCATCACCGGCACCAAACGCGAACTGACCTGGACGAACGGCTGGGCCTACTGGCAACTACCCTTCTCCAAGTGGGCGAAGGGCAGCGCCCTCGGCAAACCGATAACAACCACCCGCGCCTGAGTTCTGTCCGAAGAACGCCATTTCCCATCAAGGGTCATCCTCGCCTTGACAGAATGACCCGATGAGCCATGCCGACACCGACCTGAAGATCGTTTCGATCGTGCGGTACGTCGATGCCTGCGATCCGGCGGACAGGCATCGCGACTGCCCCCATTCCGTCCAACGGGACGGCGTTTTCACATGCCATGAAGAATGCCGAGACCTTCTCACGTCCTTGCTCAGACGCGGCCGCACCCCGGCCATGTCGAACCCACATGCCTTCGACGCCCGGCAGATCCGGCTCAGCGAGACGGAGCCGACGCCGAACGTCCTGTGGCACACCTCGTCGCTATTGCAGGTCGTGGTGAAAGTCGCGCGTACCAACCCCCTGGGCGAGCACGATGGCATCAACCTGCGGAGGTACGTCGACGCCACATCGGCTCTGGGAGCACTGGGATGCCGCGGCCTCGACCCTGAAGGACTCATACGCCGGGGAGTCGCGGAGACCGTCAAGCTGGCGATCGCCGGATGGCTGGAGATCTCGGAACTGACGGACGAGTCGCGACGGGACACCGCGCTTCTCGACCGGTGGCGCACATTCTTCGCGGAGAGTGCCGAGAAGCCGGCCTCCCCCGGGGATTACATCGAGGCTGCCCTGTTCGGGCGATGCGCAGAGCGTCTGAACGCATGGCTCCAAACCGCCCCTGTCGAAGATCTGCTTCGGTGGCGACCACCTGAGGAGTGGCCGGAATCCCCACCGTCGGCTTCGGCGGGTTCGGAGACCGAACTCTGGACATGGCTCGTCGAAAGGTACACGGAGACCTACCTGAGCGAGTGGTCGCTTGACTCACTGAAGCGCGAGTACACATTTCTGAAGGGCACCTGGCGCCCCGGCCTTCCTACCGAAATTCTGGACGGGCGGATTCTGGCGATAGAGGAGGTCGCCACCGAACTCGCCGAGCGGGCCGTGGCCGAGGGCGACTCCATCGATCCGGCGACGATGACGTCGCTGATCAACCAGGCGGCCGCCCTGCTGGAGACGGGCCAGCGCAAGGCGGCGGCGGCCCTGATGGACGGTGCTCGCAGGCTCAAGCCATCCGACCTGGTATTGCAGCAGAACCACGCATTCTGCTTCCTCCCGGATCACCCCGGAAGAGCACGAGCAGTGTTCAAGGAGGTTCTGGCAAAGGAAACTCCACGTCCCCAGGTCACCCTGTGCAACCTCGCGTTGGCCGAGTTCCTACTCGGGGACGCCCCTGCGGCACTTCAAGCTTGCGACCAGGCGTTCCGGGCGGTTGCCCAGAAGAGAACGCTGGCTTACCTCTGGGTGAGGAACGCGGATGGCTGGGAGATCGAGCAGACCTCGATGCCCCGGTGGATAACACGTCTGGGAGCGGAGATCGAGGCATCCCAGGGCGCACCGCACGGCCCCTGGACCGCAAGGCTGGCGGAAAGCGACATCACTGGGCAGGGAGGTTCTTCCGCAAGTCCTTCATCAGAAGGTACAGGTGAAGGGGATCCGTAGGCGACGGCTCGAACTCCGCCTGGCGCATATAGAACGCTTTGGCTCGCTCGTCCTTGGCGTGGACCAGCAACGCACGCACGCCGATCTCGTCGGCCGCGTTCGCCACCCGCACCAGGGCGTTCCCGAGCAAAGCCCTGCCCAGTCCCTTTCCCTGGACTGCTGAATGTACGGCGAGCCGTGTCAGGAGGATGACCGGAACAGGGTGGGCCGGCGTGCCACGGAGGATCCTGTCCGGGGCCTCCGCTCTCTCGGCACCACCCGTCGCGAGGGCGTAATAGCCCACCACCCTCTTCTCGGACGACGTGACGAACACGGTGGACATGCCCGCCTTCTGATTCACCAGCGCGAATCTTTTCAGCCAGTCGTCCAGGTCGGGTTGCCCGCTGTCGAACGCGTCGAGATCGTCTTGCGCGGTCAGCTTGCTGATCTTCGAGAACACCGTCGACCTTCAGTCCTCGAAGAGACCGGAGTCCTCGGAAAGGAGTTCCGCCAGCCGCGGCTTCACAACGGCAGGCCGTTCCAGAGCATCCTGGAACGCGTCCCATGCGGCGTCATCGAGCATGAACCAGCGACGATCCGCGAGCACCTGTTCGGCCGCCGCACTCGCGCTGTCGAGGACGAACGCGGTCACCGTCTTGTTCGTGGCCTGGGCCGCCATACGGATCAGCGCATCCTGCCGTGCGTTCGCACGGAGATTGAGCCGCGTCCCCCGCGGGGCCTCCGCCTCAAGATCACCCTCGCGCCCGCCCATGCGCCACCCCTTCAAAGCCGTCTTCTTACCGTACACACATCGTATGTACACCACAACCGTGTTGGACCGGCTGCCATCAACCAGTGCGCCACCAGGCCCGACGCGGGACGGAGCGGCCGAGAGGCGCGCGCTACCCTCACAGGCGAAGTTCGGAAGAACGATCCCCGGGAAGATCACATCCCGACCTGACTGATCGGGCCGACGGAGCGACCTGTGGCTTTGAAGATCGTCCTGCATATCGGCCTGCAGAAGTCGGGCACCACGTTCCTGCAGCACATGCTGCAGGACCACCAGGAGACTTTGGCGCAGAGCGGCGTCCTGTATCCGATCCCGCGGGACTGGGAGCGCGGGCGGCGGACCGTGGCCAACCACGAGTGGGCGAGCTACGGCCTGCTCGGCACCGAGTACCCGTGGGTGTCGGAGGCGCGGGCGGCCAAGGAGGAGCCGTCGTGGCGGGCGCTGCTGGAGCAGGTCAGGGCATCATCCGGGACGGTGCTGCTGTCGGCCGAGGCGCTGTCGGTCATCCGGTCGGACGCCGTCTCCCGCCTCTTCGCCGCGCTCGGCGCCGACGACGTCGAGGTCGTGATCACCGCCCGGACCCTGGGGCGCGCGCTGCCCTCGCTGTGGCAGCAGCACATCCGCAACGGGCTGAGCACGAGCTTCGAGAGCTACCTCAGGAGCCTCGCCCGGCAGCGGGACGCCGACTTCGAAAGCGTCCCTGACGCGCACATCTGGCGGGCGTTCATGCTGAGCGGGTTGGTCCGGCGCTGGATCGAGGCCGGCGCGTCCCGCGTATCGGTGGTGACCAGCCCCGGCAAACCACCGCAGCTTCTTCTCGACCGCTTCACCCAGGCGGCGGGCCTACCGAACCTGACCCACACCCCTGTCGCGGACCGTCAGGCCCACACCGGCCTGACCGCACCCGAAACGCTGGCGCTCGCGTCCCTGAACGCCTTGTTCCGGGACGAAGACTGGCCCAAGGGGAGGGCCGATCGGGCGCGGCAGGCCATCACCGAGAGCTTCCAGGCCCGTGACGGGCGCGGCGGCAAGGTGACCGTCCCGCCCGGCTGGCGTTCCCGTGTGGCCGAGTGGAGCCAGGAGGACCTCGACGCCCTCCAGAAGACGGACGCGCACATCGTCGGTGACCTGGCCGACCTCCACTACGACCCCGCCCTGGACGAGACGGCCCCGGTGACCCCGGAGGAAACCGCCCGCGCCGGCGCCGCAGCGGCCCTCGCCCTACTCGACGCGCAGCCCCGGGAGTCCGCCCTACGTCGCAACAAACGCCGCCTACGCCGCCTGGTGCCCTGACTCACCAGGTGGACGGGAACATGCGGTGTTTCAGAAGCAGATCGACCCGCTCCGCCGCCGCCTTGGCGTCCCCACAGGGGAAGAGGTAACCGGCCCGCCCTCGCTGGACGTCGTGGTAGGCCCACATCCCACCAGGGACGGCCCGCACGCACACCACTACACCCACGTCCTCCGCGACCCCGCTGGCGTAGACCCAGAGCAACGGCCGGGGGAACTCGCGCCCGTACAGCCGCACGCACCGCCACCCAAGCGCCTTGACCGCGAGTGCGAGTACGTCCAGTTGGCGGACGGCGACCCGCCGCTCCCGGTTCGTCCGTCCCCGCCCCCTCAGCACGCGACGGCCGCCCAGACCCACTTGCCGGACGGCTCGGTCTTGCGCACGCCGCACTCGGACGAGAGCGCCTGGACGAGCGGCAGGCCCCAGCCGCCCGTCCCGTCGTCGTAGCCGTCGTCCAACGCCCGCGCGTCCGGAACGACGTCGTCCAGCGTGAGTTCGGCGACCGGACTCACCACCGGCATCTGATCGGACGGGTCCCACACCGCCAGCACGACCGCCCCCGCCTCCCGGGTGAACCTGACCCGGATCTCCCGATCCCGCGCGATTTGCACCGCATTGGTGACGAGTTCCCCGCAGATCAGCAGAACATTGTCGGCGACCTTCGCCAGCCCCCATTCGACAAGCCGGAACTCCACCAGCGCCCGCACCATCCCCGGCACCGTCCCCGCCGCCAGACATGCCATATGAAGTTCGCCCGAATTAGCAGCTTTTACACCCATCGACCTACCCCTTCGCCTTCTCGTTTTCAGGACAAGAGTGGGTCGCTTGCTTTACTTTGACGACACTTTCAGGAGCACAGAAAACAAGCGATCTTCCTCGGGGGCACCGTTGGAAAGCCACGACTCGCTGGACCCGCGCTCATCGTTGTGGGATCTCGTAGCGGTTCAACTGCGCAATCTCCGCCTCAACCACGGATGGACGTGCCAACAGGTAGGTGACGTGGCCAACGCGTCCCGCTCGCATGTTTCAAACTGGGAGGCCGGCCGCCGACGCCCCTCGGTTGCGAACCTCGCCCCGCTCGATGAGGCGTGGGACACCGCGAACCTGCTGACCTCCCTCGCCGAGCACGCCAAGGAAGGCCACGACCGGCCCCGCGTCGGCTCCTTCCTCCAATACGAACAAACCGCCATGTCGCTCAAGAACTACAGTTCGGATGTCGTGTTCGGCCTGCTTCAGACCGAGGAGTATGCTCGTTCGCTGTTCCAGCGCGGCGGCGTCGTTGACGATATCGAAGCGGCCGTCAACGACCGCATGGAGCGTCAGCAGCGGCTTCACGAAGCAGATCCTCCTCACTTGTGGGTCGTACTCGCCCAGCCAGTCTTGTGGTGGCAGGTCGGCGGCCCCGAAGTGATGCGATCCCAACTCAAGCACTTGCTCCAAATTTCGGAGCCTGCCCACATCAGCCTGCGTGTCCTCCCCGTTTCTGCAGGCTGGCCGGGCGTAAGCGGATCCCTCAGCCTCATGACGACCCGCGAGACGGAAGTTGCCTACCTAGAGTCCGGACGCATGGGCAGGCTCGTCGAGCGACCCCCCGAAGTACGAGATCTCCGCGTAAACTACGACCGTATTGGGGCACTCGCGCTCCCAGAGGACCAGTCACGTACGCTGATCAAGAACATGCTAGGACTGATCAAATGATCACTTGGCGGAAGTCCAGTCACAGCGACGAAACCGGCGGTCAGTGTGTGGAGGTGGCAGCTCTATTCGATGCCATTGCCATTCGCGACAGCAAGGCACCAGAGAGCGGTCACCTCACCCTCCCCCCCAAAACCTTCGTTCACCTCCTGACCCAGTTGAGGCGGAAGGAGTCGAGGTGAGCCCGACATGGCGGAAAGCCCCGCAATCAGACGACTACGGCAACTGCATCGAACTCGCCGCACTCGCCGGTGCCGTCGCCATCAGAGACAGCAAGGCCCCCGACGTCGGCCACCTCATCCTCACACCCCGCGCCTTCGTCCGCCTCCTCGCTCATGTCAGACAAGGTTCGGTGTCGCGCTGATGGCGAGCGCCGGTAGTCCGCTCTACGTCGCAATAGGCGCCGCCTACGCCGCCTGATGCCCTGACCGTTGACTTTGTCGCAAGCTTTGACGCATTATGTTGAGTCAAAGCTTGCGACAAAGGAGTGGTCATGGCCCGTGACGTCGAGCCGTCGACTGGTCTGCGACTGGCGGAAGTGTGGCTGGCCAAGCACGGCTTGGACGACGTCCGCCCGACTCCGCTGCTGGCCACGCGGCTGGTCGTCCGGGAACGCGCCCGGCTCGGCGCCGCGGTCATCCTGGCCGTGCTGATCATCGCCAGCGGGCTCGCCGCCCTTCCCGCCTTCGACGGTGATCGGACGCTCGGCCCGCTGCGGTTGCTGGCCTTGGTCGCGCTGGTGGTCGGGCTCCTGCTGGCACAATCGCTGCTCGACCGGTGGGTGCGGCGCGTCGACCGGCGGGCGGGCGCGGCCCTGTCCCGCAGAGTGACGCATCCGGTCCACCCTGGCTGGCGGACCGTGCTCGGGTGGCCGTACGCCGTCTTCGCGGCCGCCACGTGCGTCGGAGCGATGGTGCTGGTCGCGAGCGCCCTGGCCGTTCCCGACCCGGCCGTGCGGCAGGTGGCCGCCGGCCTGCTGATCGGCCTGCTCGGCCTGACGGCGGTCAACGCAATGCACCTGCGCCACCTGCTGCGACGTCCGGTCGTGGCGGAAGACGAAGGGTCGCTGACCGCCGACGTCATCATGCGCATCGAGGACGCCCGCGACCTCACCAGGCCGATCGTGCAGTTGGCGCTGCCCATGACGTTCTTGTTCGGTGTCGCGCCCGGCTGGTGGAGCGCCACCGCCGTCGCCTTCCTGATCCTGAGCATGATCGCGTGCGTCGCGCTTCCCTTCCGGACGCCGTCCAGCGCGACCGTGGCCCGGCGGGCCATGAGCGGCCGATGATCGTCATCGACGCGGCCTCGCCCATTCCGCCGTTCGAGCAGCTGCGGGCCCAGCTCGCCCGGCAGATCCAGGACCGCACGCTGGCCGTGGGCACCCGGCTACCGCCCATCCGTCACCTCGCGGCCGACCTCGGCCTGGCGGTCAACACCGTCGGCCGGGCCTACCGGGAACTGGAGGAGGCCGGCCTGATCGAGACGCGCGGCCGGGCGGGTTCGTTCGTGTCGGCCGCCGGCGAGGAGGGGCGGGAGCGAGCCCGCCGGGCCGCCGCCGACTACGCGTCCGTGATCGCCAGCGTCGGCATCGACACGGATGAGGCGATCCGCATCGTCCAAGCGGCTCTCACTTCCGGCACGCCGGCACCGTCCTGATCGCGGCCGACCCGTGGTTCTATGCAGAAGTACCTATTGACGGAGAGTGTGCCGTCCTCACTATTCGTACGTAGGTATTTCGCAGCTGGAGCAGCCGGAGGAAGTAGCGGGTGATGGAGGGTGTTGCGCGGCGTTCGGAGGCGCTGGTCGAACGGCTTTCGGCGGCTGGGTGGCTTACCCAGGGGCCGGTGCGGACGGCGTTGCGCGACGTCCCCCGGCATGCCTTCGTTCCGGCGATCGCTTGGACCGGTGAAGGCGACCGGGTGGACCGGGCCACCACGCCCGAAAGCTGGCTTGACCTGGCCTATCGGGACGACGCCATCATCACGCAGCTCGATGACGGGGAGACCGATGTCGCCACGGGGGCGGGCCGGTTCACCTCGTCCTGTTCGGCGCCCAGCACCGTCGTTTCGCTGCTTGAGCTGCTGGACGCCGAGGTGGGGCACCGGGTCCTGGACGTCGGCACCGGCACCGGATGGACCGCGGCCCTGCTCTCCCGGATGGCCGGGGCAGAGAACGTCACCAGCGTGGACGTCGACCCCTTCGTCTCCGCGCGGGCTGCGGAGAATCTCAAAGGGGTGGGGCTGGCCCCTCGTTTGGTCGTGGGTGATGGCGGCGAGGGGTGGGCGGAGAGCGCCCCCTTCGATCGGGTGCATGTCACATGCGGGGTGTCGCACGTCCCCTATGCGTGGGTGCGGCAGACAAGGCCGGGGGGTGTGGTCGTGGCCCCGTACGCGCCCGGATTCGCGTCCAGTCACGAACTGCGGTTGGTCGTCATGCCCGATGGGACGGCGGTGGGACGGTTCAGCGGTTACGCGTCCTACATGATGATGCGTTCGCATCGGCAGCCGCCTTGGCCTGCGGCGGAGGACGAGGGGGACGAGTCCACGACGGCGATCGACCCTCGCACGATCGGCTACGCGCCGGCCGGAGCGGATCTCGCGATGGGTGCGTTCCTGCCCGGTATCAACGCCCAGGGGCGGCACGAGGGTGACACATACGTCCTGCGGCTTTGGTCGGCGCGGGCTTGGGTGGCCGCGACCTACCGGCAGGGTCAGCGTGAATACGAGGTGCGTGGAGACCGGAGCCTGTGGGAAGACGCCGTTCGCGCGTATTTCTGGTGGGTCGGCCAAGGCAGCCCGGGCCGCGACCGCTTCGGCCTCACCGTCACCCCCGAAACGGAGACCGTGTGGCTGGACGCTCCGGCGAATCCCATCCGGCCCGAAACGAACTACTGGACGCCCGCGAGTCCTTCGGAGCGCGCCGGGTGACGCTCCTCGCGATCAGGGTTCGTCGGGGGCGGGTCGTACGCTCGCTTAGGTCGTGCGGCCGAGGTGGTGCGGGACCTTTGGCCGAGACGGGCGCCAAGCCGGAATCGGGGACTCCATCGGTGACTTCCTAACTCGCAGGCGACCAGCGGCCCGTGCGGGGCCGGACGCCTGAGCCGACCGGCGAGGAAGGAAACGGAATATGGCGCTTGTCCGCAGGCGGTGGATCGGGCTGGCGGTGCTCACGCTGCCCACACTGCTCATCTCGATCGACATGACCGTGCTGCACCTGGCCGTCCCGCAGCTCGGCGCCGACCTGGACCCGACCGCGAACCAGCTGCTGTGGATCCTCGACATCTACGGCTTCATGATCGCCGGTTTCCTGATCAGCATGGGCGTGCTGGGCGACCGGATCGGGCGCCGGAAGGTGCTGCTGGTCGGCGCGGCCGCCTTCGGTCTCGCGTCCCTGCTGGCCGCGTACTCCACCAGCGCCGAGATGCTCATCGTGTCCCGGGCGCTGCTCGGCGTGGCCGGGGCGACGCTGATGCCGTCGACCATGTCGCTGATCCGCAACATGTTCACCGACGACGCCGAGCGCACCAAAGCCCTAGCGGTCTGGATGGCCGGCTTCATGGTGGGGTCCGCGATCGGCCCGCTGGTCGGCGGGCTGCTGCTGGAGTTCTTCTGGTGGGGCTCGGTCTTCCTGCTCGGCGTTCCGGTGATGGTGATCCTGCTGCTCGCCGGGCCGTTCCTGCTGCCCGAGTACCGCGACCCGGAGGCCGGACGGCTCGACCTGCTGAGCGCCGTCCTGTCGCTGGGCACCGTGCTCCCGCTCATCTACGGCATCAAGCGCATCGCCACCCATGGCCCGGACGGGACGGTCGCGGTGTCCGTCGCGGCTGGTGTGGTGCTCGGCATCGCGTTCATGCAACGGCAGCGCCGCCTGGCCGACCCGATGATCGACCTGCGGCTGTTCCGCTACCGCAACTTCAGCATCTCGCTCGCCTCGCTGATGATCGGGCTCGTCGCGATGGGCGGCGTGCTGCTCTTCGTCAACCAGTACCTGCAGCTCGTCCGGGGCCTGTCGCCGTTGGAGGCGGGTCTGTGGATGCTTCCGCAGGCCGCTGCGGTGCTGCTGAGCACGCAGCTCGCGCCGAGGATCACCGGCAGGTTCCGTCCGGCGGTGATCCTGGCGGGGTCCATGAGCATCGTGACGGTCGGCGTGCTGCTGGTCAGCACCGGCGGGCTGGCGGGGGCCGTCGTCGGGCTGGTCGTGATGGGCGTGGGCTTCGGCCCGTGGATTCTCCTGGCGATCGACCGGATCATCACCACGGCGCCTCCGGAGCGGGCCGGCGCGGCGTCGGCGATCTCGGAGACCGGTCAGGAGTTCGGACTCGCCGCCGGGATGGCGCTGCTCGGCAGCCTCGGGACGGCGATCTACCGGGACGGCCTGGGCGAATCCCTGCCGTCCGCCGTTCCGCCCGCCGCCGAGAGCGCGGCCCGCGAAAGCCTCGCCGGGGCGGTGGAGGCCGCCGAACGCCTTCCCGGACCGGTCGGCCCCCAGATGCTGGACGCCGCCCGGGACGCCTTCACCACCGGCCTCCAGGTGACGTCCCTGATCAGCGCCGCCATCATCGCCGCCGGAGCCATCGTGATCGGCCTGCTGACCCGCAACGAGCCGGCCCCCACCCCCGAAATCGTCAGCACGCCGACCC
>NZ_SMKM01000077.1 GCF_004348665.1 Actinomadura sp. GC306
GAGAACATGCCCATCTCGCGCGCCCAGGCGACGACGTTGCGGCCGGCGCGCTCGCGGTGCGGGTTCACGCGGGCGGGGTAGGGGATGTCGAAGTCGGGCAGCGGGGTCGGCCCGACCTTCTGGAACGGGACGTGCGGCACGCTGATCCGGGCCGACTTCAGCAGCGCGGGGATGCGGGCCGCCGACATGCCGATCGACTTCTTGTTCATGTAGCGGCTCGACCGCATGTGCCATTCGTGGCCGCCGGACTGCCAGTCCTGGAGAGCCTTCACGTAGGTGGCGACGGCGGCGCGCTCGGCGGGGTCGAGGGCGTGGTCCTCGAAGACGTGCGGGAGTTCGGTGAGGGCCGTGTTCTCGTACTGGCGCAGCCGCGAGGTCAGCAGGTCGTTGACGGTGTCGGCGGCGGCCTGGGGCGCCGCGTTCAGGAAGCGCTCCATCACCAGGACGGCGTTGTTCACCTCGCCCTCGGACTCGGTCTCCCGCTGGTAGGAGAAGATGTCGTTCCGCAGGTGGACGCCGTCGGAGAAGGTGTCCTTGAGGACGCGCAGCGGCCGCGTCCCGACGACGCGCTCGGGTATCTCGATGCCCGCCGCATGCTCGGCGAGGTCGGCCGACCAGGGCGCCCCGCCGACCTTGCGCCGCATCTCGATGTACTCGACCGGGTTGGGGATGCGGCCGTCGCTGATGTTGGACAGCTCCCACAGCGACTCGCGGAGCAGGTTCACGGTGCTCTCGGAGAAGCGGGCGCGCCACGCGTCCGACCGGGACGGGACGGTGCGCGCCCACAGGTCGGCGAGGCCGCGTTCGACGGCGTTGCCGGGCTCGGGCGGGTCGAGCGACATGAACAGCGGCAGCCGGTCGAGGTAGGCCCGCGCGCCCGCCTGGTCCTGGGGTTTCTTGAAGACCTCCAGGAAATGGTCGTCGAAGTAGAACACCCAGACGTACCAGTCGGTGATGAGGTCGAGCTCCGGGCCGTCGCAGTCGGGATGGGTGTAGCCGCACAGGAGCGCGTAGTCCATCGCTTCGAGCGCCGGCTCGTCCCAGATGTCGGGGGTGCCGGGGTCGCGGTCGTCGTCCAGCATCTTCATCTCGCGCGCCCACGCCATCGTGTGGGCCCGCGCGCCCGCCACGTGGGGGTTCAGGCGCGCGGGGTGCGGGACGTAGAAGTCGGGCAGCTCGAACGGTTGCATCGACGGCCTCTCTGTCGGGTCCGGTCGGCAACCTACAGCATTCGCAAAGTTACCGAGGGTGACACATTGCTCTCCGGCATCTTTCGTTTTCCTTGGGGTACCGATGGGTCATGACGGAGTCGCGCGAACCCGCGGAGGTCGACGACCCGCTGGAGCAGAACCTCATGCTCGCCCGGCGGGTCGTGGACGCCGCCCAGCAGGAGATGGTCGACAAGATGCGGCAGCGCGTCCCGGCGCTGCGGCTCGGCGCGGTCGCGGGCGCCTTCGGGATGCTCGCCACCGCGGCCACCTACCGGGCCAACCTCCTGCTGCTGGAGAAGAAGCTGCCGCCGGAGCTCGCCTCGTTCGTCGCGGCGGCGGTGTACGGGGGCGGGGCCGGTGCCGCGGCGGTGGCCGCGTCCCGCAAGTGGCGGGGGCTCCCCGCGCCGCTGCCCACCGACACGGCCCGGACGGTCGTGGAGATCCTCACCGCCGACGACGACTGACCGCCGACTCACCCCGGTGATCCGGGGTAGGGGCGGTGCATGGACAGTGAAGCGACCCCGGTCGTCGCAGCCGTCACCCTGGTCGTGAACGGGACGGAGCACCGGCTCAGCGTCGACACCCGCGCCTCCCTGCTGGACGTTCTGCGCGAGGACCTCGGCCTCACCGGCTCGAAGAAGGGCTGCGACCACGGGCAGTGCGGTGCGTGCACCGTCCTGCTCAACGGGCGCCGAGCCAACGCGTGCCTCGCCCTGGCCGTCGCGCACGACGGCGCGGAGGTCGTCACCGTGGAGGGGCTCGCGCAGGACGGGCGGCTCAGCCCCTTGCAGGAGGCGTTCATCGAGCAGGACGCCTTCCAGTGCGGGTACTGCACCCCGGGCCAGCTCTGCTCGGCCACGGGAATGCTGGACGAGGCCGCGCAGGGCTGGCCCAGCGCCATCGCCGAGGACGTGGCGGCCGACCCGGTCCTCGACGACGCGGAGATCCGCGAGCGGATGAGCGGCAACCTGTGCCGCTGCGGCGCCTACCCCGGCATCGTCGCGGCACTGCGCGAGGTGGGCGTGGGGAGGCGGGCGTGAGGCCGTTCGCGTACGAGCGCGCGACGAGCGTCGAGGACGCGCTGGCCCGGCACGAGAACGGCGCCCGCTACCTCGGCGGCGGAACCAACCTCGTCGACCTGATGCGCCTCGGAGTGGAGGAGCCCGCGAAGCTGGTGGACGTCACCGGCCTCGCCCGCGACCGCGTCGAGCGCGACCCGGACGGGACCCTCGTCGTCGGCGCCGCCGTCACCAACAGCGACCTCGCCGCCCACCGGACGGTGCGCGAGGAGTTCCCGATGCTGGCGATGGCCGTCCTGGCGGGCGCGTCGGGCCAACTCCGCAACCTCGCGACCGTCGGCGGCAACCTCCTCCAGCGCACGCGCTGCCCCTATTTCCAGGACGCGTCCAAGCCGTGCAACAAGCGGAACCCCGGGAGCGGCTGCCCGGCGCGCGACGGCGAGCACCGCAACCTGGCGGTGCTCGGTCACTCGGAGGCGTGCGTCGCGACCCACCCGTCCGACATGGCGGTGGCGCTCGCGGCGCTCGGCGCGTCGGTGCGGGTGGCCGGCCGCGACGGGGAGCGGACGATCCCGCTGGGCGACTTCCACCGGCTGCCCGGCGAGGAGCCGCAGCGCGACACCACCCTGGAGCCGGGCGACCTCGTCACCGCGGTCGTGGTGCCGCCGCTGCGGATGCCGGCCGCGTACCGCAAGGTCCGCGAGCGCGCGTCGTTCGCGTTCGCGCTGGTGTCGATCGCGGCGGCGCTGGACGTCCGCGACGGGACGGTCAGGGACGCGCGGCTGGCGCTGGGCGGCGTCGCCCACAAGCCCTGGCGGGCCGGGCGCGCCGAGGACGTGCTGAGGGGCGCCCCGGCGACCGCCGAGACGTTCGCCCGCGCCGCCGACGCCGAACTCGCCGCCGCGGAGCCGCTGCGCGACAACGCCTACAAGCTGCCTCTGGCGCGCAACCTCGTCGTGCGCACGCTGACCGAACTGGAGGAGAGGGCATGACGCACCGGCTGGAGGGCCGCGAGAAGGTCACCGGTGGGGCCCGCTACGCCTACGAGTACCCGATGGAGGACCCCGCCTACGTCGCGGCGGTGCAGGCGGAGGCGGGGCGGGGCGAGATCGTCGCGGTAGACGCGGCGTCCGCGCGGCGGCTCCCGGGTGTCCTCGCCGTGCTGTCCTGCGAGAACGCGCCGGAGCTCGCGTCGCGGTCGAACGGCGAGCTGGCCGTCTTCCAGTCCCGGACGGTCTCCTACCGGGGCCAGTTCGTCGCCGCCGTCGTCGCCGAGACGCTGGAGACGGCCCGGGAGGCGGCCCGGCTGCTGCGGGTCGAGTACGCGGCCGAGGACCCGGACGTCCGGCTCCGCGACGACCACCCCGGCCTCTACAAGCCCGACAAGGTCAACGCGGGCCTGCCCGCCGACACCGAGCTGGGCGATCCGGAGACGGCGTTCGGCAGCTCGGAGGTGCGGATCGACGTCACCTACACGACCCCCGCCGAGCACAACAACCCGATGGAGCCGCACACGACCGTCGCCCACTGGAACGAGGACGGCTCCCTCACGCTCTACGAGTCCACCCAGGGCGCGTCTTCACACGCGCGCACGATCGCCAGGGTCTTCGGGCTCGACCGGGAGCAGGTACGGGTCGTGGCCCCGCACGTGGGCGGCGGGTTCGGGGCGAAGGGCTCGCCGCGTCCCAACTCGGTCCTGGCCGCGATGGCGGCGCGGGAGGTCGGCCGCCCGGTGAAGTTCGCGGTGCCGCGGCAGCAGATGTTCGCGACCACCGGCTACCGGACGCCCACGATCCAGCGGCTCAGGCTCGGCGCCGGCGCGGACGGGACGCTGAACGCGATCATGCACGACGTGGTCGAGCAGACCTCCACGGTCCGCGAGTTCGCCGAGCAGACCGCCTCGCCCACCCGGATCATGTACCGGGCGCCGCACCGCCGCACGACGCACCGGGTCGTGGCGCTGGACGTCCCGACGCCGTCGTGGATGCGGGCGCCGGGCGAGACCCCCGGCATGTACGCGCTCGAATCGGCCATGGACGAGCTGGCCGCCGCGGCCGGGATCGACCCCGTCGAGCTGCGGATCCGCAACGACACCGACCGGGAGCCGGAGAGCGGCCTGCCGTTCAGCTCCCGCAACCTCGTCGCGTGCCTGCGGGAGGGCGCGGACCGGTTCGGGTGGGCCGCCCGCGACCCGGCGCCCCGCTCCCGCCGCGAGGGCCGCAGGCTGATCGGGACGGGCGTGGCCGCCACCACCTACCCGGCGCGCCTCAACCCCGGCCGGGCGACGGCGCGGGCCGACCCGGACGGGACGTTCACCGTCCGGATCGCCGCCGCCGACATCGGCACCGGCGCCCGCACCGCGCTCGCCGTCCTCGCCGCCGAGACGCTCAAGGCCGACCTGGACCGGGTGCGCATGGAGGTGGGCGACAGCTCCTACCCGGCCGCGTCCGTCGCGGGCGGGTCGAGCGGGACCGCGAGCTGGGGCACCGCCGTGGTCCGGGCGTGCGAGGCGCTGCGCGAGCGGCTGAACGGCTCCGTCCCGCCGGAGGGCGTGGAGGCGTCGGCCGACACCGCCGACGAGGTCAAGGCGCAGGAAGAGTACGCCCGGCACGCCTTCGGCGCGCACTTCGCGGAGGTCGAGGTGGACGCCGACACCGGGGAGGTGAGCGTCTCCCGGATGCTCGGCGTGTTCGCCGCCGGGCGGATCGTCAACCCGGTCACGGCCCGCTCGCAGTTCGTCGGCGGCATGATCATGGGCATCGGGATGGCGCTGATGGAGGAGAGCGTCATGGACGAGCGGTTCGGCGACTACCTCAACCGCGACCTCGCGCAGTACCACGTCCCGGCCTGCGCGGACGTCCGCGACATCGAGGCGGTGTGGCTGGAGGAGACGGACCCGCACCTGAACCCGATGGGCGCCAAGGGCATCGGCGAGATCGGCATCGTGGGCGCCGCCGCGGCGGTCGGCAACGCCGTCCACCACGCCACGGGCGTGCGGGTGCGCGACCTGCCGATCACCCCGGCGAAGCTGCTGACACGCCGGTGAGGGCTACCGGGTGAGGCGCTACTGGCGGTAGTCCTCGACCTCGGCGGCGGGCCGGACCCGGGCCTCGTCCGGGTTCTGGCCCGCCTCGATGCGCGCCCGGCGCTGCCGGAGCAGGTCCCAGCACTGGTCGAGCGCCGCTTCCAGTTCACGGAGCCGGCGCCGCGCCTCGTCGCCGTCGGTCTCGGCGCGCTCGTGCGCGTCGCGCAGCGCGTGCTCCTCTTCGATGAACTCGTTGATGCGGTGCAGTATCGCCTTCTCGTCCATGAATGCACTCCCGTTGGTGGTTTTCCCGCCCGCTGGGGTTCAGAAGGTCCCGGCAGATGAGAGCCTGGCATATACGGGGCCGCCCCCGGTAGCGGCGCCCCCGGCCACGGGCGAGGAGCGGATGACGGTCTGGCGGATCACCGACGGTGAGGGCGGCCTGGAGTCCGGGCGGCGTGCGTCCCCGCACTACGACATGGTCGAGCACGACACCGTGCTGCTGCGCGTGGCGGGCTCGTCGGCCTCGCCGTGGCTGCGGATGGCGGGGGAGATCGACGTCTCGAACGCCCCGGAGGTGGCGCGCGTCCTCGGCGGCGCCCGCGACCGGGTGCCGGGGGACGTCCACATCGACCTGGCGGGCGTCGAGTTCGTCGACGTGGCGGGGCTGCGCGCCTTCGCCCTCGTGGCCCGGGAACTGCACGCCCGCGACCGCATGCTCGTCCTGCACTCCGTGTCGTCCCACATCGATCGGCTGTTCCGGCTGATCGGCTGGAGCGAGACCCCCGGCCTGCGGGTCCACTGCCACCCCCGGACGTGATTCGACGCCCGGCGGTAATGCGAGCGCCATACCCCCGTTAAATGCCTGCAAAGGACGCTCCCACCTGGCGAAACGACCATTCTTGCGGTCGTTTGCCGTGCCTGGGGCGGGTTACCACGAATATACGGCTCTCCGAACAAAGGGGGATTTCATGGCAAGGCGTAGAGGGCGGGCCGTAACGCCGGAACCCGGCGCACAGGCGGCCATGCCGCCCGAGGGAGCCGCCGCGGCGGGGCCCGGACCGCTCCGCGAACGGGGCGAGCACGCGATGTGGGAGGACCGGACACGGGTCGTCCTGGCGCCGATCGCCGCGCCGTCCATCCTCGGGCTGTTCGGGTTCGCCGGCGCGACGATGATGGTCGGCGCGTGGCAGGCCGAGTGGTACGGCAACGCGCTGACCCCGCTGATCCTGTGGCCGTTCGCCCTGGTGTTCGGCGGCATCGCGCAACTCGTGGCCACCGTCTGGTCCTACCGGGCCCGGGACGGGATCGCGACCGCGATGCACGGGATGTGGGGCTCGTTCTGGGTGGCGTTCGGCCTGCTGTTCGGCCTGGTCAGCCTCGGCGCCTATCCCGCGGCCCTGGCACCCGTCGCCGGGACGGCCAACTCCGGCTTCGCGTTCTGGTGGGTCGGCCTCACGGTGATCACCGCATTGGGCGCGATCGCCGCACTCGGCCAGAACCTGGCGCTCACGGGCATCCTGACGACGCTGGCGGCGGGCGCCGGCTTCACCGCGGCGGGCTGGTTCGCGCCGTCCGGATGGTCGCTGAACCTCGGCGGCTGGCTGTTCGTCGCGTCCGCGATCCTGGCCCTGTACACGGCCGCCGCGATGATGTTCGAGGGCAGTTTCGGACGGACGATCCTCCCGCTCGGCAAGACCCGCGCCCGGACCGACGTGCCGGGACGCAAGGCGGCCCGTCCGCTGGAGTACGCGCAGGGCCAGCCCGGCGTGAAGAGCGGCCAGTGATCTCCGGCGTGTCGGCTTGACTTTTTCGTTGCCCTATCCTGAACCGATCCTAGACGATCGGTTCGGGAGGGGAGCGGGAATGCCGACCGCGGTCCGCCGGACGTGGCGGCGCCTCGTCCACAGCTACCACCGCCTGTGCGCACGCGACGACGCCGTGACGCACGGCTTCACGGTGCCGACAGGCGTCTGGTCCTGCGACCACTGCCAAGAACCCCACCTAGAACTCTCCTCCCTCCTCCACCACCTCCGCACCGAGCACCCCTGACACCTGGGCACCCCTGACACCTGGGCACCCCTGACATCCCGGCGAGCGGGACCGTAGGCTCTGAGGCCGACGGAGGGGTTCTCATGGGACAGATGCGTGCATATACCGCCGCCTTCGAGCAAACGGTCCGGTCGGTTCTCGATCTCGCCGGGACGTTCGACGCCGCCGACTGGAGGCGGCCCACCGAGTGCCCCGGCTGGACGGTGAAGGACCAGTTCTCCCACCTCGTCGGCATCGAGCTCGAACTTCTCGGTGAACCCGGGCCCGAGCTCGACGTCCCCGAGTTCGAGCACATCCGCAACGAGTTCGGCCGCTCCCTGGAGAAGGCGGTGCACGTGCGCCGTCCCGTCCCCGGCCCCGCCGTCGCGGCGGAACTGGCGGGCGCCCTCGAACGCCGGCTGGCCCAGCTCCCCGGCATCGACCCCGAGCAGACCGTCTGGCTGCCGGAAGGCCGGGAGGGCACCTACGCCGAGCTGATGAGGGTCCGCGCGATGGACTGCTGGACGCACGAGCAGGACGTCCGCCGCGCGGTCGGCCGCCCCGGCAACCTCGACTCCCCGGCCGCGCAGTGCTTCTGGGAGGTCCTGAGCAGGGCCCTGCCGCTGATCGTGGCCCGCCGGGCGAAGGCCGAACCCGGCCGGACCGTGGCGTTCGACATCACCGGCCCGCCCGACTTCCACGTGGCCGTCCAGGTCGGCGAAGACGGCCGCGGCCGCTGGGCCGACGACCCCGCTGACGCGGACGTCCGGCTGGCCATGGACTGGGAAACCTACGCCCGGCTCGCCGCCGGCCGCTGCACCCCCGACGCCGTCACCGTCCACAGCACCGGCGACCCCGACCTGGCCGACCGCGTCCTCACCAACATGGGCGTCACCCCTTAGCGGGGAAGTGGGAGGTGAGGAGGGTGGGGGACTCCTCGCGGCCGTCCAGGACGCGGTTGGTGCGGTTGACGACGCGCCAGCCGTCGGGGGCGCGGTGCAGGTGCCAGTGGTTGGCGGTGGCGCGGCGGAGGACGAAGCCGTCCGCCGTGTTGACGATCATGAGGGTGTAGGCGACGGCGGTTGCGTCGTCGCCGGAGACCGTGACGTGCGGCGGGCCGGTGAAGTGCGCGCAGCCGCCGGCGATCCAGCGTTGGTGGGGCGCGGAGCGGACCATGGCCTCGATCTCGGCCCGGCCGGTCATGAGGAGTTCGTCCACGTCGTAGACGCCGTCCTCGTCCCACAGGGCGGCGACGTCCTCGGCCCGGCCGCCGTCGACCAGGGGGCCGTAGGACAGGATCAGCCGGGTGATCTCCCGCTCGTCTTCGAGGAGGCGCAGGCGTTCCTCCAGCGCGGCGAGCCGGGTCTCGACGGATGTCACCGTTCCTCCTCGAAGGTCAGTTCGCAGGACGTGGAAAGGCCGCGGAGCGCGGCGAGCTGCTCGCAGTAGTGCTCGGGCGACGAGGACACCAGCCGGACGCCCGCGATCGTGGCGCCCGCCTCGCGGAGCCTGGTGAGCGCGGTGCGGGTGGCGTCCGGGTCGCCGATCGGGTCCAGGCGGCGGGACGGTTCGAGGACGACGTCGAACCCGGGCGGCAGGTCGTGGGACGCGAGCATCTCCCTCAGGGTGCGCAGGGGCAGCCCGAAGGGGACCCAGCCGTCGGCGGTCAGCGCGCGCCGCAGCGACCGTTCCGTCCGGCCGCCGATCCACAGCGGAACGTGCTCCTGGACGGCGTGCGGCTCCACGACCATGCCGGAGTAGTCGTAGTAGGGGCCGTGGTACTCGGGCGTGCGGCGGGACAGCGAGGCGCGCAGCGCGGCGAGGGCGTCGTCGGCGCGGGCGCCGCGTCCGGCGAACGGCGCGCCGAGCAGGTCGAACTCCTCCTCCAGGCTGCCGACGCCGAGGCCGAGCGTGAGCCGGCCGCCGCTGACGCGGTCGAGCGTCCCGTACCGCTTGGCGATGGCGAGCGGGTGGTGGTAGCCGAGCACGAGCACCTGGGTCGCGAGGCGGATGCGGGACGTGCGGGCGGCGAGGTAGCCGAACGTGGCGAGCGGGTCCCAGTAGACCCCGCCGCGCTGCTCGACGGCCTCCACCGGGACGGCGACGTGCTCGCTGCAGGTCAGGTGGTGGTAGCCGAGCCGGTCGGCGGTCTCGGCGATCCGGCCGGTCTCGGCGATCCCGGCGTCCCGCTCCCAGTCCGCGCGGCCGCCGGGCGGCTGCGCCACCACGGGCGTGACGAGGCCGACGCGCATCGGTCCTCCCTTCCTCGGCAGGAAAACGTTCTATCACGGCAGCCGCCGTGGCCCGGCCGCCGTCCCGTTCCCGCATCCCCCTGCCTGACCTGGCCTTACGCGGGGTCTTCCCATCGGACCAAGCGATTGCTAGATTCACGGTAACAAGAATTCATTTCAGTCTCCTCCCGGGAGGTGCGATGAGCGAGGCCACCACGGCTGAGGTCACCACCGGTGATGTCGCCACGGAGCAGGGACCGGCCGCGCGCCGCGAGTCGCCGCCGTCGATGATCGAGCGGATGACCCTGATCCTCGACGCGTTCAACGGGCCGACCGCCCGGCTGACCCTGGAGGACGTCGCCCGGCGCACCCGGCTGCCGCGCTCCACCGCGCACCGGATCCTCGACCAGCTCGTCCGGCAGCGCTGGCTCGCGCACCACTCGTTCGGCTACGGCCTCGGCCCGCGCGCCCTCGGCCTCGGCGGACGGGACGGCGGGCACGGCAAGATCCGCGAAGCCGCGGCGCCGCTGCTGCACGAGCTGCAGGTCACGACCGGGCTCGTCGCCCACCTCGCCGTGCTGGACGGCGCCGAGGTGCTCTACCTGGACAAGCTCGGCGGGCGGCTCGCCGCGTCCGTCCCGTCCCGGGTCGGCGGGCGCGCCCCGGCGCACTGCACCGCGCTCGGCAAGTCGATGCTGGCGTGGCTGGAGCCCGAGCAGGTGGACGCGCTGCTCGGCGCCGGGATCAGCCGGCTCACCAGCCGCACGATCGGCGAGCTGGCCACGCTGCACCAGGAGCTGCACCGGGTGCGGCAGCGCCGCGGGCTCGCGTTCGAGCGGGGCGAGGCGTTCCCCGGCATCGCGTGCGTCGCCGCCGCCGTGCGCGGCCCCGAGGGGCCGGTCGCGGGGATCTCCCTGGTCGGCGACATCCGCACGCCGCTGGAGAACGTCGCGCCGCTGGTGGTCACGGCCGCCCGCGAGACGTCGCAGATCCTGTTCCCCGGCTCGGTCCCGGGCGGTGGCCGCGCGGGGACCCGGGCCCGCCGCTCGGCGGGCGCGGCGGGAAGCGGGACGACCTGGTCGCCGGAGACGATGAACCGGCTGCTCGCCGTGGACGGCCGTGGCGACTGGATGTGACGGGCGGTCCGGCGGTTCGGCGCGGTCCGGCGGCTGTGCGCGGTCCGGGGCCGTCAGCCCCAGCCCCAGCGGTCGCCCATGCCCCACGGGTCCGGGGCCATCGGCGCGTCCGGCTCGTTGATGCCGAACCGGCTGCGGAAGAACACCATGGGGTGCCGCCACGCGCCGTCGCGCACCACGTGCCGCTCGACCGCGAGGACGCGCCCGATCACCACCTCGTGGTCGCCGGCCTCGTGCACGTCGTGGACGACCGCGTGCACGCCCAGCAGGACGTCCGGCAGCGCCGGGGTGCCCCACTGGGAGACCTCCCACTCCAACCCGTCGAACTTGGCGCCCCGGCTCGACCCGAACCGCTCGCACAGGTCCCGCTGCTCCTCGCCGAGGACGTTCACGCAGAACCGTCCCGCCGAGCGGATCCGGGGCCAGGAACGGCCGCGCTTGTCCGCGCAGAACAGGATCAGCGGCGGCTCAAGGGACACCGACGTGAACGACTGGCAGGCGAATCCGACCGGCTCGCCGCCGTCGAGGGCGGTGACCACGGTGACGCCCGTGGCGAATTCCGCCATCGCCTTGCGGAACTCGGCCGGCTCGGGGGCGATGGCGTCGGGGTCCGGAAGACCGCCGGTGGCTGCGGTGAGCGCTGGCTCGGCTGACATGTGTTCACCTCGGTGTCGGTGCGGACACGGTCCCTGTGCGTCAACAAACTTTCAAAGGGACAAAATCCAATAAGCGGCAGGTACCCGGTAACGGTCAAGTCGTGCACGCCGAACGTAGGCACGGCGGTCCGGCGGCGAGGCGCGCGGATCCCGTTGAGTGGAAGCGCGCGCCGGGACGGCCCGCGAGCGCGCCGGGGCGCCGCGCGTCCCGCTGATCGGGATCGGCGGAGTGACCATGGCGCCCCGCCGATTACGTTCCGGACAAGCCGCCGTCGAAGGACTGGGAGATCATGCCTGCGGAGCTGACCTACGAGGCGACGTCGCGCGAACTCGCCACCGACCGGGGCGTCCTGCGCTACCACGAGGCCGGTTCGGGCCCGCCCCTGCTGATGCTGCACGGGTCCGGCCCCGGCGTGACGGGCTGGCGGAACTTCCGCGGCAACCTCGCCCGGTTCGCCGAGCACTTCCGGTGCCTGGTCCTGGAGTTCCCCGGGTTCGGGGTCAGCGACCCGACCGACGACCACCCGATGATGGCGGCGGGCGGCGCGGTCGGCCGGTTCCTAAACGGCCTCGGCCTCGACCAGGTGGACGTGGTCGGCAACTCGATGGGCGGCATCATCGGCGCCCAGTTCGCGATCCGGCGGCCCGAGCGCGTCCGCCGGCTGGTCACGGTCGGCGGGATCGGCCCGAACATCTTCAGCCCGAACGGCAGCGAGGGCATCCGGCTGCTGATGGAGTTCACCGACGACCCGTCCCGCGAGCGGCTGATCCGCTGGCTGCGCGCGATGGTCCACGACCAGCGGCTCGTGACCGAGGAGCTGATCGAGGAGCGCTGGGAACAGGCCACCGATCCCGACACCCTCGCCAGCGCCCGCCGCATGTACGGGTCGAAGGCGATGGCGGCCCGCGCGAAGGCGATGGCGCAGTCCGACGAGCCGCCCTACTGGGCGATGCTGCACAAGCTGAAGGCGCGGACGCTGATCACCTGGGGACGCGACGACCGGGTCAGCCCCGTCGACATGGCCCTCGTCCCGATGCGGACGATCCCCGACGCGCAGCTGAACGTCTTCCCGAACTGCGGGCACTGGGTGATGATCGAGCAGAAGGCCGCGTGGGAGAGCGCCGTCCTCGCCTTCCTCACGAGGAAGGACGAGCAGTGAGCGACACCTGGGACCACGAGTTCGACCTGGTCGTCGTCGGCAGCGGCGGCGGCGGGATGACCGCCGCGCTGACCGCGCACGACGCCGGGCTGAGCGCGCTGATCATCGAGAAGGGCAAGCGGTTCGGCGGCTCGACCGCGCTGTCCGGCGGCGGCATCTGGATCCCGAACAACCCGACGCTGAAGGCGCGCGGCCACGACGACAGCCGCGAGTCGATCCGCCGCTACCTGGACCTGCTCACCGAGGGGCGCGTCCCCGCGGCGCGGCTCGACGCGTTCGTCGACAACGGCCCCGCCGCGATGGAGCTGATCGGCAAGAGCAAGTGGATGCAGTTCTTCTGGACGAAGGGCTACGCCGACTACCACCCCGAGCTGGAGGGCGGCCGTCCGCTCGGCCGGTCCATCGAGGCCAAGCCGTTCGACACCCGCAAGCTCGGCGAGGACGAGCAGTACCAGCGGCCGAACAACATGAAGGGCCCGCTCGGCCTGTGGGTGACCGCGAAGGACTACCACGACCTGGCGATGGCCAAGCGGACGTGGGCCGGCCGGCGCGCGTCGATGGTCGCGGCGTGGCGCGTGTCGTCCAACCTGGTCCGGCGCAGGCACATGTCGACCGGCGGGCGGGCGCTGGTGGCGCGGCTGCGGATGGCGTTGAAGGACGCGGGCGTCCCGCTCTGGCTGAAGACCGCCATGACCGAACTCGTCACCGGCGAGGACGGCCGCGTCATCGGGATCGTCGCCGCGCAGCGGGACGGCACGGTGATGCGAATCCGCGCACGCAAGGGCGTGCTCCTGGCGACGGGCGGTTTCGACCACAACCAGGAGATGCGCGACAAGTACCTGCCGGAGGGCGGCCGCGAGGACTTCGCGATGGGCGCCCGGGAGAACACCGGCGACGGCATCCGTGCCGGTGAGGCACTCGGCGCGGCCGTGGACCTGATGGACGACGCGTGGTGGATGCCCGCCGTCCGGCACCCGGCCGGGGCGACGATCCCGCTGGTGTCCGAGCGCGCCATCCCGCGGCAGGTCATCGTGTCCGCGGACGGGACGCGCTTCACCAACGAGGCGGCGCCGTACGTCAACTTCGTCCACGACCAGCTCGCGGGCGGCCACGTCCCGGCGTGGTTCGTGATGGACGCCAAGGCCCGCGCCCGCTACCCGTTCGCGCAGATCCTGCCGGGCGCCCCGATCCCGAAGGCGTTCTACGACGCGGGCATCGTGTTCAAGGCCGACACCCTCGCGGAGCTGGCGGACAAGATCGGCGTCCCGGCGGACGCCCTCACCGCCACCGTCGAGAAGTTCAACGGCTACGCCCGCGACGGCAAGGACCCCGACTTCGGCCGCGGCGACTCCGCCTACGACCGCTACTACGGCGACCCGAACCTGAAGAACCCGAACCTGGACGTCGTCGACACGGCGCCGTACTACGCGTTCCGGCTGGAGGTCGGCGACCTCGGCACCAAGGGCGGGCTGGTCTCCGACGAGCACGCCCGCGTGCTGCGCGAGGACGGGTCGGTCATCGAGGGCCTGTACGTGACGGGCAACTCGTCGGCGTCGGTGATGGGCAACGAGTACGCGGGGCCGGGCGCGACGATCGGCCCGTCCATGGTGTTCGGCTACATCGCGGCGAAGCACGCCGCCGCCGAGCCGGAGGCGGCGGGAGAAACGGCAGGGAAGGCCGCCGAGGGGTCATGACGGCACTCAAGGCGCGGGTGGTGGAGGTCGTCCGGGAGACGGCCGACGCGAACTCGCTCGTCCTCGAACCCGCCGAGGGCGACCGCGACCGCTTCGCCTACAGCCCCGGGCAGTTCCTCACGGTCCGGGTCCCGTCCGGGGACGGCTGGGCGGCGCGCTGCTACTCGCTGTGCAGCTCGCCGCTGACCGACGACCGGCTCAAGGTCACGGTCAAGCGGGTCGGCGGCGGTCTCGGCTCCAACTGGATCTGCGACAACGTCACGGCGGGCGACGTCCTGGAGGTGCTGCGGCCGGCGGGCACCTTCACCCCGGCCTCGCTGGACGACGACCTGCTGCTCGTCGCGGGCGGCAGCGGCATCACCCCGGTGATGTCGATCCTCAAGTCGTGCCTGGCGGGCGGGAGCGGGAAGATCGCCCTCATCTACGCGAACCGGGACGAGCGGTCGGTGATCTTCGCGGACGAGCTGCGGGAGCTGACCGAGCGGCACCCCGGCCGGCTCACCGTCGTCCACCTGCTGGAGACGGTGCAGGGCCTCCCGACGCCCGCCGTGCTCCGCTCGCTCGCCGCGCCCTACACGGACCGGCAGGCGTTCGTGTGCGGGCCCGAGATCTTCATGGACATGGTCACCGGGACGCTCACCGACTCCGGCGTCCGCGTCCACGTCGAGCGGTTCTTCTCGCTGGAGGGCGACCCGTTCGAGGAACCGGACGCCGCCGAGACCCCGGACGACGACGGCGACGCCGCCGAGGTCGAGGTCGAGCTGGACGGCGAGACGCGGACGGTGCCGTGGCCGAGGTCCGAGAAGCTCCTCGACGCGCTCCTGCGCGCCGGGGTCGACGCCCCGTTCTCGTGCCGGGAGGGCAACTGCTCGGCGTGCGCCTGCGTGGCGCTGGAGGGCGAGGTCACCCTGGACGCCAACTCGGTCCTCGACGAGCAGGATCTCGCCGACGGCCTCATCCTCGCCTGCCAGGCGAGACCGGTCACCGGCCGGCTGAAGATCACCTACGACGGCTGACGACACCCCACGGGAGACAGGCGATGGCGAACCGCGTGCTCGACAAGATCATGGAAAGGGCCGACCAGATCCGCGAGCTCGGCCCGGTGAACGAGCGGCTCGGCCGGCTCGACGACAAGGCCGCCACGCTGCTGCGCGACACGGGGGTGATCCGGCTGCTGCAGCCGGCGGCGCACGGCGGCCTGGAGGTCCACCCGCGCGAGTTCGCCGAGACCGTCATGGGGATCGCCGCCCTCGACGGCTCCACCGGCTGGATCGCCGGGATCGTCGGCGTCCACCCGTGGGAGATGGCCTACGCCGACCCGAAGGTCCGCGAGGAGGTCTGGGGTGACGACCCCGACACGTGGATCGCGTCCCCGTACGCGCCCATGGGCATCGCCCGCCCGGTGGACGGCGGCTACGTCTTCAACGGCCGCTGGCAGTTCTCGTCCGGCACCGACCACTGCGACTGGATCTTCCTCGGCGGGATGCTGGGCGACGACGAGGGCAAGATGGCGCAGCCGCCCCGGTCGCTGCACCTGATCCTGCCGCGCTCCGACTACGAGATCGTCGAGGACTCCTGGAACGTCGCCGGGCTCCAGGGCACGGGCAGCAAGGACATCATCGTCAAGGACGCGTTCGTCCCCGCCTACCGGACGCTGGAGTACCACAAGGTCGTGGACGGCTCCGCGCCGCGCGAGGCGGGCCTGACCAACCCGGCCTACCTGATGCCGTTCTCCTGCGTGTTCCCCCTCGGCATCTCCGCCGCGGTGATCGGCATCGCCGAGGGCGCCCTGTACCACCACATGGCCTACCAGCGGAACCGCGTCCAGATCACCGGCACCAAGATCAAGGACGACCCGTACGTGCTGTACGCGATCAGCGAGGCGGCGGAGGAGATCAAGACGTCCCGCACGGCGCTGCTCGACAACTGCTCGCGCATGTACGACATGGTCGCGTCCGGGCACGTCCCGACGTTCGCGGAGCGCGCCGCCGGGCGCCGCACCCAAGTCCGCGCGGCGTGGCGGGCGGTGCAGGCGATGAACGAGATCGTCGTCCGGTCCGGCGGGAACGCGATGCGCACCGACAACCCGATCCAGCGCTTCTGGCGCGACGCGCACGTCGGCCTGGCCCACGCCATCCACGTCCCGGGCTCGGTCTACCACGTCTCCGCCCTGACGGACCTGGACATCGAACCCCCCCAGGGCCCGATGCGCTCCATGATCTAACCCGTTCACTTGCGGCGTGTTGTTGTTATGAGCGCCGTCATAACAACAACACGCCGCAACTCAACGAAGTCGGTAGCGAAGGGATCGAGGACAGTGACGCAGATCCGAGGGCTGGGCTACCTGAAGGTCCAGACCCGGCACATCGACCGCTGGCGCGAGTTCGCCCTCGACGGGCTCGGGTTCGCCGAGGGCTCCGGCCCCGACCCCGACGGGCTGTACCTGCGCATGGACGAGCGCCGGTCGCGCCTGCGGGTGCTGCCAGGCGACTCCGACCGGGTGCTCGCCGTCGGCTGGGAGGTCCGCGACCAGTACGCCCTGGCCGCCGTCCGCGAGGCCGTCGAGAAGTCCGGCACGGCCGTGACGGCGCTGAAGCCCAAGGAGGCCGCGGAACGCGACGCCGAGGAGGTCATCGCGTTCACCGACCCGGGCGGTACTCCCGTCGAGGTGTTCTTCGGCCCGGTCCTCGACCACAGCCCGGTCATCACGCGGTTCGCGCAGAAGTTCGTCACCGGCCCGATGGGCATGGGCCACGTCGTGCTGCCCACGCCGAACTTCGCCGAGACTGCCGCGTTCTACAACGAGGTGCTCGGCTTCCTGCCGCGCGGCGCGATGAAGGTCGGCGGGCCCGTCCGGATCCGGTTCATGGGAGTCAACCAGCGGCACCACAGCCTGGCGATCTGCCCCGCGCCGCACGACGGCGACCCGGGCCTCGTCCACCTGATGGTGGAGGTCGACACCCTGGACGCGGTCGGCATCGCGCTCGACTCCGTCACCGCGAAGGGCTTCTCGATCTCCTCCACGCTCGGCCGGCACACCAACGACAAGATGGTGTCGTTCTACGTGCGGGCGCCCGGCGGCTGGGACGTCGAGTACGGCTGCGAGGGGATGCTCGTGGACGAGACGTACTACACCGCCGAAGAGATCACCAAGGACAGCTACTGGGGCCACGACTGGTCGGGCTCCGAACCGCTGGCCGCGTTCACCCCCAACGGGAAGTAGTCCGGTGTCCACTTCTGTCGAGCCGTACGCGCTGCGCGACATCGGCGACTTCGACCACGAATGCGACGTGCTGGTGGTCGGCTGCGGCGCCGCCGGAGCGGCCGCGGCGTACGAGGCCGCGGCGGCGGGCGCGGACGTGCTCGTCCTGGAGCGGTCGAGCGGCCCCGGCGGGACGTCCGCGCAGTCGGGCGGGGAGCTGTACCTCGGCGGCGGCACGCGGGTGCAGAAGGCGTGCGGCTTCGACGACACCCCGGACGACATGTACGCGTTCCTCCTCGCGGCGCTGGGCCCGCACGCCGACACGGAGAAGCTGCGGCTGTACTGCGACGGGAGCGTGGAGCACTTCGAGTGGTTCCGCGCGCGCGGCGTCCCCTTCAAGGAGACCCTGTTCGACGCCCCGGGCTGGATGCCGTACACCGACGACGGCCTGATGTGGCTCGGTGAGAACGCCTGGCCGTACAACACGGTCGCCCGGCCCGTGCCGCGCGGGCACCGTCCCGAGGCGCCGATGTTCGCCGGCGGGATCCTGATGGAGAAGCTGATCGCGGCCGCCGCCGAGGCGGGCGCCGCCACCCACCAGGACACCTACGCCACCAACCTCGTCGTGGACGACGGCCGCGTCGTCGGGGTCGTCGCCCGCAGGTTCGCCGAGACGGTGACCTACCGGGCGCGCAAGGGCGTCGTCCTCACCGCCGGCGGGTTCGTCGACAACGAGGAGATGCTCGCCGACCACGCCCCGGTGCTGCTCGGCCATGACAAGATCAGCGACGGCACCAGCGACGGGTCCGGTATTCGGATGGCGAGCGCGCTCGGCGCCGCGACCCGCCGCATGGCGTCGGTGGAGATCGCGCTCACCGCCAACCCCGCCGTCGTCTGCCGGGGCATGCTCGTGGACGGCCTCGGCCGCCGCTTCATCAACGAGGACGTCTACCCGGGCCTGTACAGCCACCGGGCCGTCCAGCACCAGCCCGGACCCTACTGGGCGATCATCGACGAGACCGGGCACGACGAGATCGCCGAGGCCGACATGTGGGGGGTGCGCCCCAAGCACGCGGCGGAGACGCTCGCGGAGCTGGAGGAGTCCCTCGGCCTGCCGCCGGGGTCGCTGGAGGCGACCGTGGAGACCTACAACCGGTTCGCGGAGCGGGGCGAGGACCCCTACTTCCACAAGGACCCCAAGTGGCTGCGCCCGCTGAAGGGACCGTTCGCGGCGATCGACCCGGCCGACGGGTTCTTCGGCGCGGGCAGGCACGGCGCCGGGACGGGCGCCGGCGGATTCACCCTCGGCGGCCTGGACACCACCGTGGACGGCGAGGTCCGCGACGTCTCCGGGAGGCCGATCCCCGGCCTGTACGCCGCGGGACGCACGGCGGCCGGCATCCACGGTGAGGGCTACATCAGCGGGACGTCCCTCGGCGACGGCACGTTCTTCGGCCGCCGCGCCGGCCGCGCCGCCGCCGCCCGGGTGTCGTGACGGCGGACGCCATGACGGAACTGGCCGACGACCGCCCGGCCCGCGAGACCACGTTCGCCGAGCTCGTCGCGGCCCGCGCGGACGACGACCGGACGGGCCTTCGCTTCGAGGATTCGTCGTGGACGTGGCGGGAGGTCATCGCAGAGGCCCGCCGCCGCGCCGCGTTGGCCAGTGGTCACGTCGGCCTGTTTCTGGAGAACGGCCCGGAGCATTTGTTCTGGCTCCTGGGGTCGGCGTTGGCCGGTGTCCCGGTGGTGGAGCTGAACCCGACCCGCCGGGGCGCCGAACTGGCCCGTGACATCACCCACACCGACTGCACGATGCTCGTCACCGAGACGGGGCGCGCACCGCAGCTTGAAGGGCTGGTGGACGTCCCGACCTTGATCGTCGACACCCCGGGCCATGTGGAGCGCCTCGCCGCCACCGAACCCGCCGAGATCGCTCAGGTCGAGCCGAAGACGATCTTCTCGCTGGTGTTCACGTCCGGGACGACGTCCGCGCCCAAGGCGGTGATCTCCACGCAGGGCAGGCTGGGCCGGATTGCGGGACAGCAACGCGACCGGCGCGGCCTCACCCGAGATGACGTGTTCTATGTCGTCATGCCGATGTTCCACTCGAACGCCCTGATGGCGGGTATCGCTCCTGCCGTCGCGACGGGCGGCCGCATCGTCCTGCGCCGCAGGTTCTCCGCCTCGGGCTTCCTCCCGGACGTCCGCCGCCACGGCGTGACGTTCTTCAACTACGTCGGCAAGCCTCTCAGCTACATCCTGGCCACCCCGGAGAAACCGGACGACGCCGACAACCCGCTCCGCATCGCGTTCGGCAACGAGGCGGCAGAACGCGACATCCACGAGTTCGCCCGCCGCTTCGGCTGCACGGTCATCGACTCCTACGGCTCCAGCGAGGGCGAGATCCGCCTGAACCGCGTCCCGGGCACACCCCCGGGCTCCCTGGGCGTCGCCGAACCCGGCACCGTCGTCATCGACCCGGACACCCTCCAGGAATGCCCACCTGCCCGTTTCGACGAGCACGGCACGCTCCTCAACGCCGACGAAGCGATCGGTGAAATAGTCGACACGATGGGCGCCGCCAAGTTCGAGGGCTACTACAACAACCCGGAGGCGACGGCGAAGCGCGTCCGCAACGGCTGGACGTGGTCGGGCGACCTCGCCTACCGCGACACAGACGGCTACTGGTACTTCGCAGGCCGCACCGAAGACTGGCTACGCGTGGACGGCGAGAACATCGCCGCAGCCCCCGTAGAACGCTTGTTGTCCCGCTTCGAAGCGTTCGAGGACGTGGCGGTCTACGCCGTCCCAGACGACCACGTAGGCGACCAGATAATGGCAGCCGTCACCCTGGCCCCGAACCGAGCCTTCGACCCGGCGTCCTTCATGACCTTCCTCAGAACACAACCGGACCTGGGCACCAAGTGGACGCCCCGCTACATCCGCGTCATGGACGCCCTACCCCGTACCCCCACCAACAAGGTCATGAAGCGCCCGTTGCGTAAAGAGGGTCGCAACGCGACAGACCCTCTCTACGAACACCACAACGACACCTACAAGCTCCGCACGTCCTAGCGGACTTGACGCTCGTACGCGTCCCACAGGCCGAGCGCCTCGATCAGCACGTCTTCGACCTGCTCGGCCGCCGCCCGGTACCCCTGCGCCCGCCCGGCGCACATGCCCGCGTCCCATATCCGACCGTGCCGCCACCAGATCCGCGACCGAGCCGCCTCCATCTCCGCGAGCGTCCGCCAAGCCCGCGCCTCGCCCGGCAACATGTCGAACGCCTTGCGCACGTCTGCCCCCGAGTCGGCGACGAGAAAGACCACCTCGGGATGAGGCTCAACCTGGACGGGCTCACGCGCCTCAGGGGTTCGCCACGCCGCCCACGCACCGCGCAGCTTTCGCATCGCAGTCATGGGACGACCTCGAACCACACGGTGTGCCGTCCCTCCTCAGCGTGCAGGGCACCCCAACAATCGGCGAGCCGACCCACCAGGAACAGCCCGCGGCCGGCCTCGTCCCATGCCGAGCCCTGCACCGGGATCACCGGACACCCTTGCGAGAGGCCGTCATCCTGAATCTCCACTCGCAGCCGTGTGGCCGACACCAGCACGGTGACGCACACCCCGCCGCCGGGCCTGCCGCTGGCGCTGTGCCGGACGGCGTTGGTGGCGATCTCGCAGACCATCAGATCCACGTCATCCAGATCGAAGCCGCCCGCGCACTGGGCCAGCGCCTGCCGCACCCGCGCCCGCACGTCCCGGACGTCCAGCACCTCGGACGAGCACATGCGTTCGGTGAGCCCCCGCTCCCAGACGATCACCGCTTCACTCCGGCGATCTGCTCGGCCGCGACCCGCACCGCCCCGGCCGGCGTTCGATGAGCGGCGTCCCACACGTAGGACCACCCACCGTGATCCTGGACGACGAGCACCGCCAACGACCGCCGCCGCGACACCACCGGCACCGCCAACACCGGCTCGGCCCGCCCGTCCATGTAAAGCACGGAGCCGCGCCCGAGGCTCCGCAGGCTCACCATCAGCCTGACCAGCAGCTCCAGCCGCTGAACCGTCGCCGGCGGCACCGGCCTCCACACCAGGTGCTCACCCGGAGGCGAGCAGTTGGGTAGGTTCGACACAGGTCCGACTCCTTTGCAGTCGGGTCAAGGCCCCGGGCCGGTGGTGCTAGCACCGCCCGGGGCCGCTCCGTTTCCTTGCTGAATGCCTGCGGTCGGCCGACCTCCTGTGGCACGCTCTGCAAAGCATGCATTACTCAGTGTGTGTATGCAAGGGTTGCACTTACATTGCTTGCATTCGTGTTCGGGGTGGCCGAGAGGCACCGGCCGCCCCAAGTCAGTCACGGGAAGGGGGGCGAAATGGCACCGACGGTGCGTCTGCGACGCCTCGCGGCAGAGCTTCGCCAGCTACGCAAGATCGCCGAACTCACGCGCGAGCAGGTGAACGAACAGACCGGCATCAACGTGGCCACGCTCTACCGGATCGAGACCGCCCGCGTCCGCCCCCAAGCACGGACTCTGACGAGCCTCTTGGACGCGTACCGGGTAACCGAGCCGAAGCGCTCCGAACTGAAGACGTTTCTCAAGCAGTCGGCGACGCGCGGCTGGCTGCACACCATCGCCTCAGACCTCCCGGAACGCTACGCCTCCTACATCGAGTTCGAGTCCGAGGCGCGCGAGGTGCTGAACTACGAGTGCCTGTTCATCCCCGGCCTCCTCCAAACCGAGCGCTACGCCCGAGCCGCCATCACCGGCGACCTGCCCGAATCCTCTCGCGAGGAGATCGAGAGCCGGGTCGACGCCAGGATGCGGAGACAAGCGGCCTTGACAAAAGACCGGCCGCTGAAGCTCTGGGCGATCGTGGACGAAGCCGCCATCCGTCGTGCGGTGGGCGGGCATGAAGTCATGCGGGAGCAGCTTGAACACCTGCTGCACATCATCGAGCTGCCGACCGTAAATCTCCAGGTGATCCCCTTCAGTGCGGGTGCTCATCCAGGTATGACCGGCTCCTTTGTGGTCATGCATTTTCCCGAGGAGACAGGATCCAGCATCGTGTACGTCGACAGCCAGGCTGGGGACCTCTTCTTGGAGGAAGAAACGGACATTGCGCGGTATAAGCTAACATTCACGCACCTTCAGGCCGGAGCGCTCAGCCCGAGCGCGTCCGCATTGTTGATCGCGGCGGCGAAAGAAGGGCGTCCAGGAGGAGCATGATGACCACATCACACGTTGTCTCACGCCCTCAGTGGCGGAAGAGCTCTCACAGCAGCGGCAACGGTCAGTGTGTGGAGGTTGCCGATCTCGCTGCAAACGTAGGCATGCGTGACAGCAAGGCCCCTGAGGTAGGGCACCTGGTTGTCACCCGTGAGGCGTGGACCGCCTTCCTCGCCGAGGTGAATGCTGGACGTTACGACCGGTAGCGCCAACGGCCGACCGTGGGGAAGGGGGGCCATGCCCGTCCCGCCCCGCGCAGAGCCCCGTCCTGATCGTCCTGGCTTTCGCTGCCATCCTGCTCCAGCCTGGGCTGTCCCGGCGGGCGCGGCCTGACCCGAACCGATCCGCACCCAGGCAGGCCACGGTTCCCTCCAGCCGGATTGGCGCTCGAGCAACTCGATCAGCACGTCTTCGAGTTGTTCGGCCGCGGCCCCTACGGCCGTCTGGTTTACCAAGCTCCGACGGTGCCTGACGTTCGTCCGCGGTGCCTTCTGGCAGCCGTCGTTGGTGTCAGCGGTCGGTATCCTTGGGGTGGCGAGGGGACGCGTAGATGATCCAGATTGTGCGGTCGGCGTCGTTGATCACATAGCGGACGCGTCCGCCGCTCGTGACCTCTTACTCCCATTGTTCAAGGTCTTGACCGTTGTGCCGGTGCGTTGCGAGATCTCCGCGGAGTCGGTGCTGGCGCTCGTGGTTGGCGCGGGAACGCGGTTCCGTGCGCAGGGTCTCCAGGCATCGGCGGGTGTTCGACAGGGCGAGACGGCATAGCTCTTCCCAGCCGCGTGCCGCGTCGCTGGTACCGAACCTGACGTCCCATTCGCCGTCAGGCGGTGGGACGGTGACCCTGTCGCCTCGCTTGGGGCTCAAGGCGTTACCTCGACTGGACCGAAGTCGCCGGAGGTCGGCCGAAGGGCTTCTTCGTGCTGTGTGCGATCTGCCTTGATCCGGGCGGTGGCGCGCCAGCCGGTGATGACCTCTTGAGCGTTCGTGTCGAGATCGAGTTCGGCGGCGTCGGACAGGGCGTCGACCAGCTCCATGGTGAAGGCGCGGACCTCTTCGGTGCCCAGGTGGCGGATCCAGGGGAACACGTCGGGCATGGCAAGGACCAGTGACCGAGCGCTCGGATCATGCTTCATGAGTGCCCGGAAGATGCGCGACGCGGTGATCAGACTCTCGTCGCGCTGCTCTTCCCGGTCGGCGGCCGTGAGATAGAAGTCGGGAGCATCCCGGTGGGTGACACGCAGCCGGCCGAGGCGTGCGGCGCGCTCGGCTACCGACTTGGGGTTACGTGACAGATCGGAGAAGGTCACTGAGTCCGCGGTGGCGCTCATGTCAACCATGATACTCAGATCGTATTCTGAAGTCGACGTGGCCAGCGGTGGGCATCGGGTAGCGGGACAGCAAGGCCCCGGAAGCAGGCCCCCTGGTCGCTGCCCGTGAGAAGTGGACTGCCCTCGTCGCCGAGGTAGAGGGCGTAACGGCCTATAGATCGGGTGTCACGGCAGGTGATTTGGCCCGGTGCGCGGGAAAATGGGCGCATGTATTGCCTTGAGGCGGTCATCGGTGGCGGACCCGTCCTTCGTGTGCTGGCTGCGGGTGTTCCCGAGGCGCGCGTTGTTCGCCTCAGCCACAGTCTTTCGCTCCTGCCCATGACCGACGTTCTGTTCGATGCGGTCACGGTCGCCGGGGCGCCCGAACTCGAGGGGTTCTGGAAGGCGCCCGCAGGGTTCGGGCGCTTGCTGGCCGCATGTTCGGCGACAGGACCGGTGGCCTACGTCGAGGCCGACTACTTCGGCGGGACGGGGACGCAGTCCGCGCAGGTCTGGGACGCGGAAGAGGTGGTTCTCGGCCCCCTGCACCTGGGCGCGCGGGAACCGTCCGCGGCTGCCGGCACCCCGATCTCCCAGGCACTCCGACGACTCGGGGTCACCAAGGGGAACCATGCCGACGAGTTCGACGCCGTCGGCCTTCGCCGTCACCGCCGCACCGACGACTGGCTGTCGCTCACGAGTTGATCGACTCCGATGACGGTGGGTGTTCGGAAGGCCGAGGCTGGAGTCGGCCGAGCCCTGAAAGATCGGTACCTGGACGAGGTCGACAAGGCCGGCGGTTGGTCCACTACGCCCGCTTAACGCAAGGCTCGGCGGAGGCGGGCGCGCGTCAGTCGGCGATGTGCGCCAGGTCGGGGACGTGCGCGGCGGAGATGCGGGGCGCGGCCGGGGGTTGGAGGAGAAGAATCCTCCGGTCCAGTC
>NZ_SMKM01000078.1 GCF_004348665.1 Actinomadura sp. GC306
CCCTCATTCCGGCCCCCTCATTCCGGCCCCCTCATTCCGGTCGGCGCTCTCGGGCGGCCCGGAGGGCGGCGGCGAACCCCCGGTGCAGGTGCTGCGGGGCGGGCTCGTTGCGCCCGAACACGACCGTGTCCAGCAGGCCGCTCCGGACGCCGGGCTCCGTGCGGGCCGCGACCCAGAAGTCCTCGCCGTCCACGACGGTCTCGCAGATCCACGGCGCCATCTCCACGGCCTTCGCCCGCTCCTCCTCGCTCAGGCCGGGCCGCAGGTACGCCGTGTGGACGACCTCGGACGACGCCGCGTCGACCGGCAGGATCTGCCAGAGCTCGATGTGCCGGCTGTCCAGGGTGAGGCTGGTGTTGGGGAAGAGCGCGTACTGGTAGCTGAAGTGCCGGCTGACGTCGCCCCAGTCCTCCTCCGGCACGTCCCGCAGCTCGTCGATCGACCGCAGCGCCGAGCAGTTGCGCAGGTGCGGGCCGAGCGCGTCGAAGGTCAGCACGCCGCCGTGGGCGTAGGTCGCCAGCGTCCGCCGGTGCAGGACGTTGAAGTGGTAGTTTTCCCGGAAGGTGTCCAGCGTGACCTTCCAATTGGCGGCGACCCGGTGGACGTGCGGCTCGCCGTGCGGCTCCCAGTCGGCGAAGCCGAGCATGGCGAGCTCGCCCGCGAGCTCCGGTCCGAGGTAGTCGTCGACGTCGGGGACGGGCCCCGGCCGGAGCCGGCCGATGACCAGCCCGTAGCCCTCCGCGACGGGCAGCTCGACCAGCCCCTTGTCCGCCAGGCACATCCCCTCGAACGCCTCGCCGAACGGGACGCGGTCGAGGCGGCCGGCGAGGTCGTAGGTCCAGCCGTGGAAGGGGCAGGTGAGCCGCTTGGCCCTGCCCGCGCCGTCGGCGACCCGCACCCCGCGGTGCCGGCAGGCGTTCGCCATCGCCCGCACCCGCCCCCCGGCGTCCCGGGTGAGCAGGACCGGGACGCCGCACAGGTCGACGGTCCAGTAGGTCCCCGGCTCCGGCAGCGCGCCCGACAGGCAGAGGACCAGCGGCCGGTCGCGGAACAGGACCTCGACCTCCTCGGCGTGGCTCTCCGGCGAGTAGCCCCCGGTCGGCAGTTCCAGCACCCCGGCGGCGAGGTCGGTCGTGCGGTGCTCGATGTGGTCGAGCAACCGGCGGGCGAGGCTGCGGTCCAGGGCTTCCTTGTCCACGGCTGGCTCCGGCTATCCATGAGAGTGAATGCTTGCTCTTCTCGATACGAGAACCGTATTCTCACCATTATGCAGAAGACAAGCTTTGTGGTAGATGCGGATTCTCACTGGTGCGAGCACCCGGACCTCTTCACGAGCATCGCGCCGGCCTCCATCCGCGACCGGGTGCCCAGGGTGGAGGAGGTAGACGGCCAGAAGATGTGGGTCTTCGACGGCCGGCCGATGGGGCGCTTCAGCGCCGGCGGCGTCGTCGCGCGCGACGGCTCAAAGGCGGCCGCCGACCTCGCGCTGCACCACTGGGACCACGAGGAGATCCACCGCGGAGCGTGGGACCCGGAGGTCCGCCTGCAGGTGATGGACGAGTCCGGCATCGACGCGCAGGTCGTCTTCCCCAGCACGATCGGCCTCGGCGGCCAGGGCTTCAGCGCGGCGAGCGACCGCGACCTCGGCCGGCGGACGATCGAGCTCTACAACGACCGGCAGGCGCAGATCCAGGAGGAGTCCGGCGACCGGCTGCTGCCGCTGCCGCTCATGCCCGCCTGGGACGTCGCCGCGTGCGTCGCCGAGGCCCGCCGCGTCGGCGCGCTCGGGGCGCGCGGCATCAACATGACCTCCGACCCGCAGGACCTCGGCGGCCCCGACCTCGCCGACCGCGCCTGGGATCCGTTCTGGGAGGCGTGCACCGAGCTGCGGCTCCCGGTGCACTTCCACATCGGCGCGAGCGTCACCGCGATGACGTTCTACGGCAAGTACGCCTGGCCTTCGCACTCCCCCGACACCAAGCTCGCGCTCGGCGGCACGCTGCTGTTCATCGGCAACGCGCGGGTCGTGGCCAACGTGATCGTCTCCGGCATGTTCGACCGGCACCCCGACCTGAAGATCGTTTCGGTGGAGAGCGGCTGCGGGTGGATCCCCTTCATCCTCGAAGCGCTCGACTACGAGATGGCCGAGAACGCGCCCGGCGACATAGCGAAGCTCAAGAAGGCGCCGTCGGAGTACTTCCGCAGCAACCTCTACGCGACGTACTGGTTCGAGTCGAACCGGGACCGGCTGCCCGCGCTCATCGACGCGGTCGGCGAGGACTCGGTCATGTTCGAGACCGACTTCCCGCACCCCACCTGCCTGTACCCGGACCCGCTCGCCTCCGTGGAGGGGAAGATGGCCGGGCTGTCGGACGAGGTGCGCGCCAAGATCCTCGGCGAGAACGCCCGCGCGCTGTACCGGCTCTGAGGCGCTGAGGGCTCTGAAGCTCTGCCGGCTCCGCGGCGGCCCGCCCGTCAGGTGCCGTTGGACGAGCGGAGCAGCGCGACCCCGCGCAGCAGCTCGGTGGTCCCCTCCCCGGCGTCCGGGGCGGCGGCCGCGGCGAGCGCCTGCGCCTTGAACGCCCGCGCCGCCAGGCTGAGCCGGTGCCGCACCGCGCCCGCCCCCTCGCCCGGCTCCGCCGGCGGCGGGTGCCCCCAGGTCCACACCCGGTCCATGTCGTCGACGGCGTCGTGCACCATCCGCCGCACCCGGGGATCGGAGTCGTACAGCTCCGCGTGGACGGCGACGGCCTGCGACCGCGGGCCCCGGACCGGCGCGGCGAGCACCGGCTCCAGGCTCGCCACGCGGGCCCCGAGGATCCGCAGCGGCCGCGGGTCGGCGTGGTCGGACCGCAGCACCGTGACGTCCCAGCCGGCCATCCCCTGGTCGAACAGCCAGCCGCCGGTGAACCGCACCACCTCGGTCACGCTCGGCGTGACCACGACCAGCCGGGGCCTCAGCGTGCGCCGGACGGCGCGGCGAGCCGCCGGGCGAGCGAGTCGGTGTACTCCCTGCACGCCTCGGCCAGCGGAATCGAAGGGTCGAGCAGCCATGATGTCTCTATCCCGTTGAGGAACGCCATGATCTCCACGGCCTTGACGGCCGGGTCCAGATCGGTGCGGTACCGGCCGTCGCGCTGGCCGCGCCGGATGCTCCCCGCGACGACGTGCAGCGAGAACCGGTAGCGGTCGAGGAACCGGTCGTGCAGCGGCGCCCCGGGGGCGAGGCTCTCCGCGAGCAGCACAACGTACATCCCGATCAGCTCGGGGTTGTGCTGGAGCCGCTCGGCGTACTTGCGCAGCTCCGTCACGACGTCGCCGAAGGCGTCGGTGTTCTCGGCGTCGTAGCTGTCGCGGGCGTCCAGGACCGCGTGGAGCAGTTTCTCCTTCGACTCGAAGTGGTGCAGCAGGCCCGCCGGGGTGACCCCGGCCTCGCGGGCGATCCGGCCGAGCGTGGTGCCGCGCGACCCGTGCCGGGTCAGCAGGCGCTGCGCCACCGCCAGGATCCGCTGCCGGCGGTCCTCGCCCTTCGCGAGGAGCGCGGCGTACGGCCGTTGAGCGGACACGCGGCCCCCTTCCGAAAACCTACTGAATGCATGGTAGGTCGACGGCGGGGGTGTGACAAGGGTCACCCTCACCCCTTTGCTTACAGCGGCGTGGAGGTCTCGGCAAGGACCATCTTGCGCCGCGCGACGAGTCCGCGCGGGTCGTTCCAGCCGAGCACCCCGACGACCCTGCCGTCCCGCCGGTAGGCGGCGACGAATTTCCGGCCGGCGGGGTCCCCGGACAGGACGGCCGGCTCGGCGTCCGGCGGGAAGACGCCGTACGCCTGGATGCGGGTGTCGTACTGGTCGGTCCAGAAGTACGGCACGGAGTCGAACGAGCGTCGCTCGCCGAGGATCTCCGCCGCCACGGCCCTGCCCTGCTCGGTGGCGTTCTGCCGGTGCTCCACGCGCATCCGCACGCCGAAGCGGGGGTGGTGCCAGGAGGCGGCGTCCCCGGCGGCGTACACCCCGGGGGCCGCCCGGCAGTGGGCGTCGCACTCCACCCCGTCGCCGAGCGGCAGGCCCGAGCCCGCCAGCCAGCCGGTCGCCGGGGCGGCCCCCACCGCGACGACGACGAGGTCGGCGGGCAGCCGCGAGCCGTCCGCCAGCTCGACGGCGGCCACCCGGCCCGCGGCCGTGACGAACCGGGAGACGCCGACGCCGGTCCGCAGCTCCGCGCCGTGGTCGCGGTGCAGCCGGCCGACCAGTTCCCCGATCCGGGGGCCGAACTGCCGCTGCATCGGGACGGGCAGGGGGTCGACCAGCGTGACCCGCACGCCCATCCGGCGGGCCGCCGCGGTCACCTCGCAGCCGAGGAAGCCGGCCCCGACGACGACCGTCCGCGGCCCGGCGAGCAGCCGCCCGCGGAGGCGGAGCGCGTCGTCGAGGGTGCGCAGGTGGTGCACGCCGGCGAGGTCGCCGCCGGGCAGGCGGCGGGGCGCCGCGCCGGTGGCGATCACCAGGGCGTCGTAGGGCAGGCGGTCGCCGCCGTCCAGCCGGACCGTGCGCCCGGCGGTGTCGAGGCCGGTCGCCCGCCGCCCGAGGAGCCACTGCGCGCCGAGCCCGTCGAGCGCCTCCGCGTCGCGCAGTTCCGCCCGCCTCGGCTCCCAGGCGCCGGTGAGGATCTGCTTGGACAGCGGCGGCCGGTCGTAGGGGCGGTGCGGCTCGTCCCCGACCAGCGTCAGCGCCCCGTCGTACCCCTTCTCGCGCAGCGCCTCCGCGGCGGTCAGGCCCGCGGCCGAGGCGCCGACGATCACGATCCGCGCGGGCACGGGCGTCACTCCCGGACCGTGATGGCCCGCGAGGGGCACAGCGACACGGCCAGCCGCACCCCGGCGGCCAGTTCCGCGGGCGGCTCCCGCAGCAGCAGCTCGACCAGGCCGTCCTCGTCGCGCTGGCCGAACACCTCCGGGGAGGTGATGGCGCACTGCCCGGCGGCGATGCAGACGTCCCGGTCGACGCTCACCTTCATCAAGCGCTCACCCTCATGAAGCGTCGGCCGTCAGGAGTTCGCCACGGCGGCCGCCACGGCGGCCTGCGCGCGGGCGTGGTAGGCCTTGAGCTTCTCGGCGGGTTCGATGATCTGGTGGCTGCGGGAGCGGATCGACACGTCGTGGCCCTCGGCCGCCCCGCGCAGCGCCCCGACCGTGGCCTGCTCGCGCGGGACGTGGGCGAACGGGTCGAAGGAGTACCAGCGCATCGCGTTCTCGTGGGTCATCTTGCGGGTGTCCTCGTCGGGCACCGACTCGCGCTCCAGGACCTCGTGCAGCTCCTCGGGGGCGTTCGGCCACATCGAGTCGCTGTGCGGGTAGTCGGCCTCCCAGCAGATGTTGTCGATCCCGATGTCGTGCCGCAGCCGCACCCCGAGCGGGTCGCTGATGAAGCAGGTCAGGAAGTGCTCGCGGAACACCTCGCTGGGCAGCCGGCCGCCGAAGTCCTGCAGCGTCCAGGTCGCGTGCATCTCGAACGTGCGGTCCACCCGCTCCAGGAAGTAGGGGATCCATCCGGTGCCGCCCTCCGACAGCGCGATGCGGATGTCGGGGAAGTTCTTGATGACCCGGGACCACAGCAGGTCCGCCGCGGCCGACACGATGTTCATCGGCTGCAGGGTGATCATCACGTCCGGCGGGCCGTCGGCCGCCGGCACCGCCAGCCGCCCCGACGACCCGATGTGCACGTTCAGCACGGTCCCGGTGTCGCACAGCGCCCGCCAGAGCGGGTCCCAGTGCTCGCTGTGGAAGCTCGGGTAGCCCATCGCGGCGGGGTTCTCGGTGAAGGTCAGCGAATGGCAGCCCTTGGCGGCGACCCGGCGGACCTCCTCGGCGCACAGCTCCGGATCCCAGATCGCCGGCAGCGCCATCGGGATGAACCGCCCCGGGTAGGCGGCGCACCACTCGTCGATGTGCCAGTCGTTGTAGGCCCGCACCAGCGCCATCGAGAAGTCGGAGTCCTCGGTGGCGAACAGCCGCGCGGCGAAGCCGGGGAAGGACGGGAAGTTCATCGACGCCAGGATCCCGCCCGCGTTCATGTCCTTCACGCGCTCGTGCACGTCGTAGCAGCCGGGGCGGATCTCGTCCAGGCCCTGGGGCTCCAGCCCGTACTCCTCCTTCGGCCGCCCCGCGACCGCGTTCAGCGCGACGTTGGGCATCACCGCGCCCCGGAACGTCCACACGTCGGTGCCGTCGTCGCGGTGCACCAGCCGGGGCGCCTCGGCCCGGTACCGCTCCGGCAGGTGGTTCACGAACATGTCCGGCGGCTCGACGATGTGGTCGTCGACGCTGATCAGAATCAGGTCGTCCTTCTGCATGACCGTCTCCTAGAGTCCGGGACCCGACGGTAAGGAAACTATCTTCTCGCTCGGTGAGAATCAAGCATTCACAACTTGCGAACGGTGCGAGGTAACGCTTCGCGCATCGACCGGCTAAACGAGGGGATATCATTCTTCGACAAGGTGAACAGACATCTCGCGATCGTCCACGAGACGCGATCAAGAGCCGGGTGCGCACCGGGCGTCCGGCGGTGAGGTTTTGATGTGACCCAGAACGACCTGGCCGCGACGGCCCCGAACGAGGAGCCCGTCTGGAAGCGGCGCGCCGTCGAGCGGTCGACGCGGGCGGTGAAGCTGCGCGCCGAGCAGAAGGTCCAGCGCTTCCTGGACGCCGCGCAGGCGATCATCACGGAGAAGGGCACCACCGACTTCACCGTGCAGGAGGTCGTCGACCGGTCCCGGCAGTCGCTGCGCAGCTTCTACCAGCACTTCGACGGCAAGCACGAGCTGCTGCTCGCCCTGTTCGAGGACGCGCTGCGCCGCTCCACCGACCAGATCCGCACCGCCGCCGCCGGCCCCGCCGACCCGCGCGAGCGGCTCCGGATCGCCGTGCGGCTGCTGTTCGAGCTGTCGCGGCCCGACCCGTCCACCGAGCACCCGCTGTTCAGCGAGTTCGCCCCGCAGCTGATGATGTCGCACCCGAACGAGGTCGCGATCGCGCACGCGCCGCTGCTCGCGCTGTTCACCGAGCTGCTGGCCGGGATGGAGGACGCCGGCCGGCTGCGCCCCGGCGTCCGGCCCAGGCGCGCGGCCGCGCTGGTCATGCAGACGACCATGTTCATCGCCCGGTCGCACTCCGCGTCCGGGGAGAACGCCCACCCGCTCACCGCCGACGAGCTCTGGGACTTCTGCGTCGCGGGGATCGCCGGGCAGGTCCGTCAGGACTGATCCGCCGGGACCGGCCCGCCAGGACCGACCCGTCAGGAGTGCGGGGCCTCGAACTCCCGCAGCAGCGCGCGGCGCAGCAGCTTCCCGGTGTCGGTCTTCGGCAGCTCGCTCCGGAACACGACGGTGTCGGGGGTCTTGGCGGAGCGCAGCCGCTCCCGCACCCACCGCCGGACGTCCTCCGGGTCCGGGGCCGGTCCGCCGGTGCCCACGACGACGGCGACGATCCGCTGCCCCCACTCGGTGTCGGGGACGCCCAGCACCGCCGCCTCCGCTACCGCCGGGTGCGCCAGCAGGACGTCCTCGATCTCGGCGGGCGCGATGTTCTCGCCGCCCCGGATGATCGTGTCGTCGGCCCGGCCCTCGACGAACAGGTAGCCGGCCGCGTCCAGCCGCCCCCGGTCGCGGGTGGCGAACCAGCCGTCCGCGTCCAGGGCTGTCCGGCCGCCGTACTCGCCGGCGACCTGGTCGCCCCGCACGAACACCAGCCCGGTCTCGCCCGGCGCGGCGGGCTCGCCGTCGGCGCCGCGGATCTGCAGCTCCACCCCGGGCAGCGCCCGGCCGACCGACCCGAGCCGGGCCCGCTCCGCCGGATCGGCCGAGGCGAGGGCGGCGCGGTGGTCGCGGGGGCCGAGGACGGTCACCGACGAGGCGGTCTCCGTCAGCCCGTACGCGTTGACGAAACCGGTCTCCGGGAAGATCTCCAGGGCGCGTTCGAGGACGGGCAGCGGCGTCCGGGCGCCCCCGTAGGCCAGGGTGCGCAGCGTCGGCGTCCCGGCGTCGCCGCCGGACACCTCGGCGACGATCCGCGCCAGCATCGTGGGCACCACCAGCGAGTGGGTGATGCGCTCCCGCCGGACCGTCGCCAGCCACTCCGCCGGGTCGAACGCCGCCAGGTAGACGACCCGGCGGCCGGTGTAGACGTTCGTCAGCAGGTTCGCCAGGCCCGCGATGTGGTACGGCGGGACGGCGACCAGCGCCGCCTCGTCCTCGTCCGCCGAGCCGAACTCCAGCGTGTTGAGGATGTACGCCATCAGGTGCCGGTGCCGCAGCACCGCGGGCTTCGGCTCCGACGTCGTGCCGCTGGTATACAGGATCACCGCTACGGCGTCGCCGTCCGCCGGCGCGGCCGGCGGCTCCGGGTCCGCGTCGGCCGCCGCCGCCGGATCGACCAGCTCGTCGAGGTCGCCGGGGCGCAGGACCAGGGCGCCCGGATGCCGCTCCAGCAGCCCGGTGAGCTGCCGGTCGCCGAGCCGGTAGTTGAGGGGGACGAACGGGACGCCGGCGAGCGCCGCGCCGAACAGCGCCACCGGGTACGCCAGGTGGTTGGGCGCCAGGGAGAGCACGGCCGGGTGGCCCCGGAAGCGCCGGGCGGCGGCGCCCGCGAGGGTGAGGACCTCGGACGCCTTCAGCGAGCGGCCGTCCGCCGTCACCGCCGTCCGGTCCCCGGCCGAGACCGCCATCTCCAGGGTCATCGCGATGTTCAAGGTGAACGCTCCGTCAGCGGGGGTGCTCCATCAGCGCCAACGCCGCGTCGGCGGCGGCCAACACCGTACCCGGCGCCGCTCCGGCGGCCTCCGCCAGGGCGGCCACGAGCCGGGCGTCCTTCTGCAGCAGCGGCCCGGCGAGGGCGGCCAGGTGCTCCAGGGTGCCGCCGGCGCGGGCGATGCTGCCGAGCGCGAAGCTGTTCCCGCTGCCGTGCGACAGGACGCCGGCGAGCCGGGCGGCGTCGACGCCCAGCGACTCGCCGAGCGCCACCGCCCCCGCGGACGTCGCGAGGTTCGCGGTGAACAGCACGTTGTTGAGCAGCTTGGCGACCTGCCCGGACCCGAGCGGGCCCAGGTGCACGACCGGGTCGGCGTGGGCGGCGAAGACCGGCCGGCACGTCTCGACCGCGGCCGGGTCGCCGCCGGCCATGACGAGCAGGCGCCCCTCCTCCGCCGCCGGGCCGCCGCCGCTCACCGGCGCGTCCACCACGGCGACGCCCCGGGCTGCGGCGGCGTCCGCCAGCCCGCGGCACGTGTCGGGGTGCACGGTGCTGTGCACCGCGATCACCCCGCCCTCCGCCATGCCCGCCAGCACGCCGTCCTCGCCGCGGACGACCTCCGCCACGTCGTCGTCGTTCACGACGCAGACGCAGACCACGTCGCTGGCCGCCGCCAGCTCTGCGGGTGTGCCGGCGACCTTGGCGGGCGTCGCGGCGAACGGCTCCAGCGACGCCGGGCGCCGCGCCCACAGCGTGGTCGGGAAGCCCGCGTCGACGATCCGGCGCGCCATGGGCGCGCCCTGGCTGCCCAGTCCGATGAACCCCACCCGCATCAGCGGCCTCCTGCTCCGTAGGTCCGGTTCGCGCGGCTCAGCCGCCGCTGATCTTGCCCTTGAGCTCGTCGTACCGCATGAGGACGGGGAACCCGGCGACGCTGAACGCATTGCCGTGCCCGGTCTGATGGGTGTCGAAGACCGACTGGACGGCGGCGTAGAAGCCTTGGACGTCGAGGGTCTGGTTGACGGCGCGCTTGGCCTGCCGCAGTGCGAAGGGGTGCATCCGCGCGATCTGCCCGGCCAGTTCCATCGCAGTCGCCTCCAGCTCGTCCAAGGGGACGACGCGGTTGACCATGCCGGCCTTCTCGGCCTCCTCGGCGGTGACGGGCCGGCCGGTGAACAGGATCTCCTTGGCCTTGCGCGGCCCGAGCTCCCAGGTGTGCCCGTGGTACTCCACGCCCCCGATGCCCATGTGCACCACCGGGTCGGAGAACTGCGCGTTCTCCGCCGCCACGATCAGATCGCACGGCCAGCACAGCATCAGCCCGCCCGCGATGCACTTGCCCTGCACCGCCGCGATCGACGGCTTCGGGACGTTGCGCCACCGCAGCGAGTAGCCCAGGTAGCGGCGCGCCTCCACGCCGTAGACGTGCTCCAGGGTGATCTTGTCCGGGACGGGGCCGCCGCCCTTCAGGTCGTGCCCCGCCGAGAAGTGCCTGCCGTTGGCCTTCAGCACGATGACCCGCACGTCGTCATCGGCCTCGGCCCGCGACCACGCGGCGTCGAGATCGTCCAGCAGCGACATGCTCTGCGCGTTGGCCGCCTCGGGGCGGTTCAGCGTGATGACCGCCACCCCGTCCCCGGCCTCGTACAGGATCTGGTCCTTGTGCTCCACCGGCTCTCCTCAGCGGGTTGGCGGGCCGGGCTCATCTGGGCAGTCCGAGGATGCGCTCGGCGATGATGTTGCGCTGGATCTCCGACGTGCCGCCGGCGATCGTCCCGGCGAAGCTGCGCACGTACCGGTCGAACCAGCTGGAGGTGAAGACCTCCAGGTTCATGTGGTTGTAGGGGGCGGTGCGCGCGGGATGGGCGAGCGCGTCCGGCCCGTGCTCCTCGAAGGCGTGCAGGGCGGCGGCCTGCACGGCCTCGGAGCCGAGCAGCTTGAGCACCGAGAGCTCGGCGGGGTCGCGGCCGCCGCCGAGCTGCCGGTACCCGAGCAGGCGGAGGGCCTGCAGGTCCATCTGCAGCGTCGCGTACCACTCGGCGCCGCTCGGCGCGTCCCGGATCAGGTCCTCCATCCGCTCGGCGAAGCTCAGCCACAGCAGGTTCCGCTCGTGCCCGAGCGACCCGTGGGCCACGCGCCAGCCGCCGTTGAGCGGGCCGACCAGGTTCTCGCGCGGCACCCGCGCGCCGGTGAAGAACACCTCGTTGAAGTCGACGTCGTCCTCGCCGACGATCGAGGCGAACGGCCGCCGGGCGACCCCCTCGATACCGGTCGGGACGAGCAGGACGCTGATGCCCTTGTGCTTGGGGGCGGCGGGGTCGGTGCGCACGAACGTCAGCAGGACGTCCGCGTGGTGCGCCCCGGAGGTCCACACCTTCTGCCCGTCCACCACGAAGTGGTCGCCGTCGAGCGTCGCGCGGGTGCGCAGCCCGGCCAGGTCGGACCCGGCGCCCGGCTCGCTCATGCCGAGCGCGGCGGTGATCTCCGCGCGCAGGATCGGGACGGCCCACCGCCGCTTCTGCTCCTCGGTCCCGAAGCTGAGGATCGAGGCCGCGATGATGCCGAGGCCCTGCGGGTTGAAGCTGTGGTAGATGCGGCGCCGCGACAGCTCCTCCAGGTGGGCGAGCTGCTGCGGCAGGGTCGCGTTCCGCCCGCCGTACTCGGGCGGGTTGCCGGGCAGCAGCCAGCCCGCGTCGAACAGGGTGCGCTGCCAGCGGCGGGCCCATTGCGGCACGTCCGCGCTGGACCGCGGCCGGTCGGCGGCCTCGGCCTCGGCCGGCAGGTGCGCGTCGAGGAAGGCGGCGAACTCGGCGCGGAAGCGCTCCAGCCCGGGGTCGGCGGCCAGTCTCATGAGAGCAGCGCCCTTCTGTGCACCGATGCCGTGCCGAGCAGCAGGTCGCACGCCTTCGCCCGCTTGAGGTGGACCTGCAGCTCGTGCTCCCAGGTGAAGCCCATCGCGCCGAAGAGCTGCAGGCCGCCGGCGAACACGACCCGCTGGCACTCCCCCGCGGCGGCCTTGGCCATCGCGGCGGCCCGGCCGCGGCGCGGGTCGTCCTCGGCGATGGTGAGGGCCGCGAAGTAGGCCAGCACCCGGGCCCGCTCGATCGCCACGTGCATGTCGGCGGCCCGGTGCTTGACGGCCTGGAACGAGCCGATCGGGACGCCGAACTGGACCCGCTGCTTCACGTGCTCGACGGCCAGGTCCAGGATGCGCCGGCAGCTGCCGACCGCGGAGATCGCCAGGCCCGTCAGCGTCAGGTCCGGGACGCCGGCCACCAGGCCGGGCGCGTCCACGTGCGCCAGGTGCAGGGCTTCGGCGAACGTGGCGGCGCGCCGGGCCCGGACGTCGGCGCCCTTCACCACGGTCACGCCGTCCCGGGTCAGCAGCGCGATCTCGTCGGCGCGGTCGGCGTCCAGGACGTACCGCCCGGTCCCGTCGCACACCCCCGTGCCCGACCCCTCGGGGAGCCGGCCGGCGAGCGGCGCGAACCAGGTCGCCGTGGCGAGGAAGGGCGTCGGGTCGGCGGCGTAGGCGAGCTCCTCCAGGACGATGGCGAGCTCCACGGGCGGGGCCTCCAGCCAGCCGAGCTCCCGGTACTCCTTCCAGAGCCGGTCCTCGGGGAGCGACCGCGACCGGGCGACCGTCTCGCGGACCATCCGCTGGAGGAGCCGCTGGTCCTCGTCGAACTCGAACTCCACGTCGGATATCCCTTCCGGACGCCGGGCGCCCGTCAGAGCTTCGCCCGGTCCTTCTTGCGCGTGACCGGCGCGGCGAGCTGCTGCTCGTCGCAGATCTTCTGCAGCCTGGCGAGGGTCTCGTCCAGGCCGGGGCCGAGCCGCTCACCGGGGGTGAAGGTCGCCGGGAGGTGCCGCATGCCGTTGATCACGCCGACCGTGTCGTAGTGGACGGTGCCGTCGGGGTCGCACACGTAGTCGGGCATCCGGTCGAGCACCTGGACGAGCATCCGCTTGAACATCGTGCGCGCCAGGTTCGAGCCGATGCAGCGGTGGATGCCGAGGCCGAAGCTGTTGTGCCGGTTGTTCTTGCGGGCCAGGTCGAGCTTGAAGGGGTCGGGGAAGGCCGACGGGTCCTTGTTGGCCATCGCCCATGACAGCCACAGCCGCTCGCCCTCCTTGAAGCGCACGCCGGCGACCTCGCAGTCCTGGGAGAACGTCCGCCCGTCGCCGACGGCCGGGTTGAAGTAGCGCAGGAACTCCTCGGTCGCCGAGGCGAGCAGGGTGTCGCGCTCGCGGCTCAGCCGGGCGCGCTCGTCCGGGTTCTCCGACAGCCATTCCAGCGCGTGCGCGCTTAGCGCCGTGGTGGTGTCGAACCCGCCGCCGATGAGCAGGGCCAGCACGCCGCGGGCGTCCTCGTCGGACGGCTTCTGCCCGCCGATGTCGGCGTTGACGACCGCGTCGACGAGGCCCGGCCGGGGGTTCGCCTTGATCTCCTGCATCTGCTCGACGAGGTTGACCATCATCGCGATGTGCATCTCGATGACCCGCTCCATGTCGGGCGAGTCCGGCGGCGTGTAGATCGCGGCGTGGGAGGGCTCGTTGTAGACGATCCAGTTCTTGAGCGGGATGCCCATCATCGCCATCGTCAGGACGGCCGGGACGATGTTGACGAAGTCCTCGACGAAGTCGATGCTCCCCTGCTCGATCCGCTCGTCCAGCGTGGCCCGCACGATCTCGTCGATCACCGGGACCCAGCGCTGCACCGCGGCCGGGGACAGGTAGGGGTTGAGCGCCTGCCGGTAGTAGCGCTGCTCGGGCGGGTCCATCTCCAGGAAGCCGCCGCGTCCCGACCGCTTGGGCGAGGGGATGGAGATGCCCCTGTACCCGCGCCGCTCGCCGTGGATGTCGTGGTCGTTGGAGAGCACGTCGGCGCGGGTGGCGAGCTCGAACACCTCGCGGGCCCCGGCGGCGACCCAGTGCCCGCCGTGGGTGTCGGACCAGGCGATGGGGCACGCGGCATGCATCTCCTGGGTGATCTCGTCGAAACGTTCGCGGTAGTCCGGGGCGTGCTTGTCGAACGAGTACCGGGCCTTCTTGCGATCGGCGTCGTTGACGACGTCATCCGTGCTCACGGCGCTTGTCCCTCCCGCAGGGTTGGGGCTGGTGCGAGACCCACAGGTGATCTCTAGAACGTGGAAATGGCCCGTTCGGGGCAGGTGTTGACGGCCTCGGCGACCTTCGCCCGCAGCTCGGGCGGGACGTCCTCCCGGATGACCGTCGCGTGGCCGTCGATCTCACTGGGCTCGAAGACCTCGGGGGCGATGATGGAGCAGAGCGTGTGGCCCTGGCAGCGCTGCGAGTCGACCCGCACCTTCACGGTGTCCTCCCCTGTCGCGATCGCGTCGGTGTTCTTCATCCGGCCGCTCACACCCGGTATCCGTGCCACCGGAGGTAGCCGCCGGCGTCGACCCGCATCTGCATGCCGGTGACGAAGCCGGCCTCGTCCGAGGCCAGGAAGACCACGGCCTTGCTGATCTCCTCGGGCTCGATGTAGGGGACCTTCATCGCCTGCTGGACGTAGAAGGCCGGTTCGGCGTCCTCGCGGGTCGGGTTCTCCAGGTCGGGCCGGAACGAGCGGTACATCGGCTCGCTCTGCAGCATGGGGGTGTTGCAGTTCGTCGGGTGCACGACGTTGGCGCGGATGCCGCGCGGCGCGAGGTTGGTCGCCAGCTCGTGGACGTACTCCGCCAGCGCGCGCTTGGTGTAGGCGTAGCCGGTGCCACCGGGGTTCGCGCCGGGCTGCTGGCCCTGCCCCATGGTCTGGGGCATGAGCGCGGCGGCCGACCCGGTCGCGATGATGGACGCGCCCTCCCGCAGATGCGGGATGGCGGCCTGGATGGCGTTGATCGTCCCGATGAGGTTGACGTCGACGACGTCGATCCACGCCTGCATCGGCGGCTCGCCCCGCAGCGGCGCGATGCCCGCCTGGGCCACGACGACGTCGACCTTGCCGAGTTCGGCGATGCCCTGCTCCAGCGCCTCGCGCAGCGCGGCGGCGTCGCGGACGTCGGCCTGCACCGGCACGCAGCGCCGGCCCTGCTCCTCGACCAGGCGGGCGGTCTCCTTGAGGTCGTCGGGGCTCGCCATGGCGTAGCCGACCGTCGCGTAGTCCTGGCACCGGTCGACCGCGATGACGTCGGCGCCCTCCTCCGCCAGGCGTACGGCGTGGCTGCGGCCCTGCCCGCGTCCCGCACCGGTGATGAAGGCGACCTTGCCCTGAACACGTCCCATGCGCGCTGTCCTTCCTCGTCTCAACCGACGGCCGGCGGGAGCTAGGCGGCGTTCCGGCGGGAGCCCGGGCGCGGCGGCCCGGTACGGAAACATCCCTTCCCTGAGCGAGAACCATACTCTCGCAAGGCCATCCCGCGGAAGCCCCAACCTGAGAACTAAGTCGGGATCTTGATTTACAAAATAGGAGAATGTAGTTTCCACACCACGAGCGGAGGAGGCCGGGATGGGATCTCAGGACACGGCGGCGCGGGTCGCGCACGCCCGCGGGACGGACGGGGCCCGCACCGTGCGGGCCGCCGGGCGGCGCCTGCTCATCGACGGGCGGCTGGTGGACACCGAACGCAGGCTCACCTCGCTGAACCCCGCCACCGGCGAGGTGCTCGGGGACGCTCCCGACGCGGCGCCCGCCGACGCCGACGCGGCGGTCGCCGCCGCCCGCCGCGCGTTCGACACCTCGGCCTGGGCGACGGACGTCCCGCTGCGGATCCGCTGCCTGAACCAGCTGCACCAGGCGCTGAGCGACCACCGCGAGGAGCTGCGGGAGCTGACGATCGCCGAGGTCGGCGCGCCCCGCCCGCTGACCCAGGGCCCGCACCTGGACGAGGCCATCGAGATCATCCGGTACTACGCCGACCTGCTGGCGGAGTACCCGCTGACCGAGGAGCTGGGCGAGATCGAGTCGCGCGGCCGCCGCCACCGCCGCTGGGTGGAGAAGGAGGCCGCGGGCGTGGTCGCCGCGATCGTGGCCTACAACTTCCCCAACCAGCTCGCGCTGGCCAAGCTCGGCCCCGCGCTCGCCGCCGGATGCACGATCGTGCTGAAGGCCGCCCCGGACACGCCGCTGATCACGCTCGCGCTGGGCGAGCTGATCGCCGAGCACACCGACATCCCGCCCGGCGTGGTCAACGTCCTGTCCTCCTCCGAGGTCGCGGTCGGCGAGGTGCTCAGCACCCACCCCGACGTCGACATGGTCACCTTCACCGGCTCCACCGCCACCGGCAGGAAGATCATGGAGGCCGCCGGCCGCACGGTGAAGAAGGTCTTCCTCGAACTGGGCGGCAAGTCGGCCATGGTCCTGCTCGACGACGCCGACTTCGGCACCGCCGCGATGTTCGCCGGGTTCATGGTCTGCTCGCACGCGGGCCAGGGCTGCGCGATCACCACCCGGCTGCTCGTGCCCGCCGATCAGCACGACGCCGTCGCCGAGCAGGTCGCGGCGGTCATGGCCGGCGTGCCGTACGGCGACCCGGCCGATCCGAAGAACTTCATGGGGCCGCTGATCAGCGAGCGCCAGCGCGACAAGGTGGACGCCATGGTGCAGCGGGCGGTCGCGGACGGCGCCCGGCTGGTGACCGGCGGAAAGCGCGTCGATCCGGGCTTCTTCTACACCCCCACCCTGCTCGCAGGCGTCGACCCCGACAGCGAGATCGCCCAAGAGGAGGTCTTCGGGCCCGTCCTGGCCGTCATCCCCTACGAGGACGAGGACGACGCCGTCCGCATCGCCAACAACTCGATCTACGGCCTGTCGGGGGCGGTGCTCAGCGCGAGCGACGAGCGCGCCATCGGCGTGGCCCGCCGGATCCGCAGCGGCACCTTCAGCATCAACGGCGGCAACTACTTCTCCCCCGACGCGCCGTTCGGCGGCTACAAGCAGTCCGGGATCGGCCGCGAGATGGGCAGGGCCGGCCTGGAGGAGTTCCTGGAGACCAAGACCTTCGCGACGGTGGTCGCGTGAGGCCCCTCGAAGGCGTCCGCGTCCTGGAGGTCGCGATGTACGGCTTCGTCCCGTCGGCGGGCGCCGTGCTCGCCGACTGGGGCGCCGACGTCGTCAAGGTCGAGCACGCCGTCACCGGCGACCCGCAGCGCGGGCTGCGCCGCACCGGCACCATGGTCGTCGAGGACGACCCGAACCCCAACATCGAGCACGCCAACCGGGGCAAGCGCAGCATCGGCCTGCACATGGGGCGTCCCGAGGGCATGGAGGTCCTGCTCGACCTCGCGCGGCGCGCGGACGTGTTCCTGACCAGCTTCCTGCCCGGCGCCCGGCAGCGGTTCGGCATCGACGTGGACGACATCCGCAAGGTGAACCCGGACATCGTCTACGCGCGCGGCAGCGCCCTCGGCCCGCGCGGGGCCGAGGCCGAGCGCGGCGGCTACGACATGACGGCGTTCTGGGCCCGGGGCTCCACCGCCGCCAGCCTCACCCCCGCCGGCGTCGAGGGCATGGTGCCTCCGCCCGGTCCCGCCTACGGCGACACCATCTCCGGCACCAACCTCGCCGGCGGGATCGCGGCGGCCCTGCTCAAGCGCGAGCGCACCGGCGAGCCGTCCGTCGTGGACGTCTCCCTGCTCGGCAGCGGCGTCTGGTCGATGGGGCACGGGATCGCGGTGTCACTGCGGCTCGGGCGGCCGATCGAGGCCGGTCCGCTGGGCGCGCACGGCTCGCCGCACAACCCGCTCACCGGCCTGTACCGCACCGCCGACGGCCGCTACCTGAGCCTGGTCATGCTGCAGCCGGCGAAGTTCTGGGCGGACGTGTGCGAGCACATCGGCCGGCCGGAGCTGGCCGCCGACCCCCGCTTCGCGACCGCCGAGCTGATCGCCGCCAACACCGCCGAGGCCGTGGAGATCCTCCGCGAGGCGATCGCCGCCCGCACCCTGGCCGAGTGGACCGAGCGCTTCGCGACCCTCGCGGGGCCGTGGGCCCCCGTCCAGGACTCCCTCCAGGTCGGCGACGACGCCCAGGTGCGGGCCAACGACTACATCGTCCGCGCCGGGGAGCTGGAGCTGGCCGCCAGCCCGGTCCAGTTTGACGTCACCGCCCCCGCCCTCGGCCCGGCGCCCGAGTTCGCCGCCCAGACCGAGGAGATCCTCCTCGAACTGGGGCTGGACTGGGAGCGCATCATCGCCCTGAAGGACGCCGGCGCCGTCTCCTGACCGGGGACCCCGGCCTTGAGCCCGCCTGGAGCACCCGTGCCCGACCTGTGGAAGGACCTGCTCGGCTGCCTCGACCTGCACGCCCCGCGGGACGGCGGCGCCGCCGCGCCGGCGGTGTTCGAGGGCCGCAACCAGGCGCTCTCCTACCACCGGCTGTTCGGCGGGCAGCTGCTCGCGCAGTGCGTCCGCGCCGCGTCCCTGGTCTGCCCGCGCAAGGCCGTGAAGTCGCTGCACGTCCTGTTCCCCCGGCCGGGCGACTCCGCCGAGCCCGTCCGGTACGAGGTCGAGCGCCATCACGAGGGCCGCTCGTTCGCCACGCTGGCGATCACGGCCCGGCAGCGGGCGGGAGTCATCGCCACCGCCTCGGTGTCGATGCACACCCCCGAGGAGGGGCCCGGCCGCCAGTCGGCCGCCGCCGTCCCCGCCGTCCCCGGGCCGGAGCGCGGCGTCCGGTTCGACCTGCTGCCCTTCGAGACGAGGTCGGCCGCCGACCTGGACGACCCGGGCGCCGCGGCGGCCGAGTTCGAGCTCTGGATGCGCACCCCGGCGGCCGAGCCCGCGCTGGCGCCCGCCCTGGCCGCCTACGCGACCGACCTCACCCTCATCGGGACGGCGCTGCGCCCGGTCGACGGCGTCTCCCAGCGCGACGCGGGCCGGGCCTTCACCTCCGGCGTCACCTCGCACACCGTGTGGTTCCACCGGCCGTTCCGCACGGACGCGTGGCTGCTGCTCCGCCAGCACAGCCCGGTCACGGCGCACGGCCGCTGCTTCGGCCGGGGCGACGTCCTCACCGCGGACGGTTCGCTGGCCGCCTCCTACGCCCAGGAGGCGCTGCTGCGCTTCACCCCCCGCCGCGGCGGGCGGTGACCGTCACCGCACGCCGGCGTCGACGGTGATCGCGTGCTCCGGGCACTGGCTCCCCGCCCGTTCCACGAGCCCGGCGAGCCGCTCGGGGACCGGGCCGGCCACCGCCTCGGAGTGGCCGTCGTCCGCCACCGCCCCGGCCCGGGCCGGCGGGGCGCCCGCACAGCTGCCCGGGCGGCGGCGCCGGCCGGGCCGCCGGCGGTGGGCGGGCCCGGTCACAGCGCGGCCAGGACCTCCTCCGCCGACGCCACCTCGCCGAGGAGGCCGAAGGTCGCGATGGTCGCCTCGTGCGCCTCCCGGGTCGCGGCGGCGCAGGCGTCCTCCACCACGATCACCCGGTAGCCGAGGTCGCCGGCGTACCGGCCGGCGCTCTCGACGGAGATGTTCGTGGCGACGCCGAACAGCACCACCGTGTCGACACCGGCCGCGCGCAGGCGCTCGTCGAGGTCGCTGCGGGCGAACGGGCTCACCCTGGTGTTGGTGAGGACCCAGTCGTCCTCCCGGGGCGCGAGCTCGCCGATGATCTCGGTGGCCGGGGTGCCGTCGAGCAGGAGCTGCTGCTCGCCGACCAGGCCGAGGAGCGGGATGTTGGGCTCCAGGTCGGTGTGCCCCTCCTGGAAGGCGATGCGCAGGTGGGCGACCGGGACCCCGGCCCCGCGGGCGCCGGCGACCAGCCGCTCGGCCACGCCGATCACGCCGCGCCGCTCGATCTCGGCGCGGAAGAAGGAGGCGAAGGCCCCGTCGGCGCCGACGATCTCGTTCTGCCAGTGGCAGGCGAGGAACGCGGTGGTGGAGGTGTTGAGCTCCATGGTGATGCCTCCTGGTCGGGCTGGTCAGGCGCGGGCGATGATGGACGCGCCGATGTCGGCGATGTCGCGCTCGGCGGTGAACGGGTTGGACAGGAACACGCTGAGCGTGTCCACGCCGGACTCCAGCATCAGCTGGGCCTTCTCCTGCAGGTCGTCGGGCGAGCCGTACAGGCACCAGTAGTCGACGAGCTGCTTGGTGATGATCGGGCGGTGCCGCGGGTCGAGGCCGCGCAGGTACTTGGCCCACACCTCCAGGTAGTGCGGCTGGTCGGGGTCGTCCGGGTCGCCGAGGTAGGCCATCGCGGCCCTGGTGGACGCCTCGACGATGTCCTCGCCGAGCTCGTCGGCGTGTTCGCGCATGAGGCCGGAGTTGGTGATGCAGGAGCTGATCGGGCCGGAACCGAACCCGTTGGTGATGCCGTCCTCCCAGGTCTCCCCGTCGCGGAGCTGGTAGAACCAGGACAGCGAGATCAGCTTCACCGACCCGGGCGGGCGGCCGGCCTCCGCGACGGCCGTGTCCAGCTCCCGGCGGATCAGCTTGATCATGTCGGGGTTCGGGCCGAGGCAGTAGATGACCGCGTCGGCGTACCTCCCGGCGAGCTTGAGGCCCTTCGGGCCGCCGCAGGCCATCCAGATCGGCACGTCACCGGGGTTGTAGAAGCCGGACTCGGTGTCGAGGAACTCCAGTTCGCGGCTCTCGCCGAGCCAGTCGTGCCAGACCCGCTCGCCGCCGAGCAGCCCGCGGGAGACGCGCACGTGCTCGCCGAGCTCCTTCATGGTGGCGGTGCGGTGCCCCATGGAGCGCAGCGCGTTGTTGGCCGTGCCGATGCCGAGGAAGGTGCGGCCGGGCGCGATCGCGTTGAGGGTCGCCATCGAGTTGGCGGTCACCGGGGCGATGCGGGTGAGCGGGTTGGTCACCATCGTCCCGAGCTGGATGGTGGACGTCTGCGTGGCCGCCAGGGCCATGAACTGGTACGGGTCGCTGAACAGCAGCGGCCCCTCGCCGACGCCGAAGTGCGTCACCCCGAGGTCCTCTGCCTGGCGCACCATGCCGACCTGATCGATCTTGGCGCAGGTGCCGATGACGAAGTCCATGTGTCTCCTACAGTTCGGGCCGTCATTGGCCTACTAGCGTTCCAGTGAACCAAGTACAGATGTGACGGTCAACACAGCACCGCCATCCGGCCCACCGTCTCCTTAGCGAGAAGTCAGTGATCAACGTATGTTTCCACCAGCGTATCCGCAGGTACGCTCCTTGGTATCAGAGAGTTGCGCGGAAGAAAACTAGAATGCTAGTTCTGAAGGCGGGTACCTGTCCCCGGCAGGCCGCCCGTCCACGAGGCCGCCCCGCCACGAGAACCATCGAGGTCCCCATGAACGCAGAACTCCCGGCACCGCTGTTCGAGCCGTTCCCCGGCGACGGCTCCGGGTTCGACACCGACGTCGTGGTCGTCGGCCTCGGGCCGGCCGGCGGCGTCGCGGCGGCGGCACTGGCCACCTACGGGGTGCGGGTGCACGCGGTCACGGCCTTCCCCTGGGTCGCCAACGGGCCCCGCGCGCACATCACCAACCAGCGGGCCGTGGAGGTGCTGCGCGACCTCGGCCTGGAGGACGAGGCACGCGCGCGGGCGACCCCCTGGGACCGGATGGGCGACACCCTCTTCACCACCAGCCTGGCGGGCGAGGAGATCATCCGGATGCAGACCTGGGGCACCGGCGACCTGCGCCACGGCGACTACGTCCAGGGCAGCCCGTCCCCCATGCTGGACCTGCCGCAGCCGCTCCTGGAGCCGCTGCTGATCGACGCGGCGGCCACCCGCGGCGCGATCGTCAGCTTCAACACCGAGTACCTCGACCACGTCCAGGACGAGGACGGCGTCACCGTCCGCCTCCGCGACGGCCGCACCGGTCGGGAGTTCACCCAGCGGGCCCGCTACCTGCTCGGCTTCGACGGCGCCCGCTCACGCATCGTCGAGCAGCTCGGCCTGCCGCTGGAGGGCGAGCTGGCGCGGGCCGGCACCGCCTACATCCGGTTCCGCGCCGACCTGTCCCGCTACACCGCGCACCGGCCGAGCATCCTGTACTGGGTCTTCAACTCCAAGGCGGGCTTCGGCGAGATCGGGATGGGCCTGCTGCGCGCCATCCGGCCGTGGGAGGAGTGGATCGCCGGGTGGGGCTTCGACATGGCCGCCGGCGAGCCGGACCTCGCCGACGAGAAGGTCACCGAGCAGATCCGCACCCTCGTCGGCGACCCCGGCATCGAGATCGAGATCCTCACGAAGTCGCTGTGGTACGTCAACCAGCAGCACGCCACCCGCTACTCCCGGGGCCGGGTGTTCTGCGGCGGCGACGCCGTCCACCGCCACCCGCCCAGCAGCGGCCTCGGCTCCAACACCTCCATGCAGGACGCGTTCAACCTCGCCTGGAAGATCGCCTACGCGGTGAAGGGCTACGCCGGCCCCGGCCTGCTGGAGACCTACTCCGCCGAGCGGGTGCCCGTCGGCGCGCAGGTCGTCGCCCGCGCCAACCAGTCCCGCAAGGACTACGCCGGCCTGCGCGAGTGGTTCGACCACGACGCCGACGACCCGGTCGCCGCCGGGCTGGCCCGGCTCAAGGCCGACACCCCGGAGGGACGCGCGCTGCGCGAGCGGCTCTACGAGGGCCTGGAGCTGAAGAACACCGAGTTCAACGCGCACGGCGTGGAGCTGAACCAGCGGTACGCGTCCGACGCCGTCATTCCCGACCCCGCCGCCGGCGAGGAGGAGTGGCCCCGGCACCCCGAGCTGTACCTGCAGGCCACCACCCGCCCCGGCGCCAAGATCCCGCACGCCTGGCTGGTGGACGGCGGCGGCCACCGCGTCTCCACCCTCGACGTCACCGGCAAGGGCATGATGACCGTCCTCACCGGGCTCAGCGGCACCGCGTGGAAGCGCGCCGCCGAGAAGCTCGACCTGCCGTTCCTGCGCACCGTCGTCGTCGGCGAGCCCGGGACGGCCGACCCCTACGGCTACTGGCGGCGCGTCCGCGAGGTGCCCGAGGCGGGCGCGCTGCTCGTCCGCCCCGACGGCTACATCGCCTGGCGGCACGACGCCGAGGTGCGGGACGACGACGCGGCCATGGCACTGCTGGAGCAGGCGCTGTGCACCGTCCTCGACCGCCCGAACCGGCGGCGCGCCGACGGTGCCCCGCCCGGCGGCGCCCGGCAGCAGTACAGCACCCGCGCCGTCGACATCGCCGTCCCGATGCACACGCCCGACCGGCCCTGAGACCACCCGGAGGATCACATGACGTCCCGTCCCTACACCAGCGTCTGGAGCGACCTGGCCCAGGTGGAGTTCAGCCAGGGCTACCTCCAGGCCGGCCCGTACCGCACGCGCTACCTGCACGCGGGCGACGACTCCAAGCCGGTCCTGCTGTTCCTGCACGGCATCACCGGCCACGCCGAGGCGTACGTCCGCAACCTCGCCGCGCACGCCGAGCACTTCTCGGTCTGGGCGATCGACTTCATCGGCCACGGCTACTCCACCAAGCCCGACCACCCGCTGGAGATCCCCCACTACGTGGACCAGCTCAACCACGTCCTGGACACTCTGGGCGTGCGGAGCGCCAACCTCAGCGGCGAGTCCCTCGGCGGCTGGGTGACCGCCCGCTACGCGATCGACCACCCCGACCGCGTCGAGAAGATCGTCCTGAACACCATGGGCGGCACCATGGCCAACCCCAAGGTGATGGAACGCCTCTACACGCTGTCGATGGAGGCGGCCAAGGACCCGTCCTGGGAGCGGGTCAGGGCCCGGCTGGAGTGGCTGATGGCCGACCCGTCCATGGTCACCGACGACCTCGTCCGCACCCGGCAGGCGATCTTCGAGCAGCCCGGCTGGCTCAAGGCGTGCGAGATGAACATGGCGCTGCAGAACATGGAGATCCGCAAGCGCAACATGATCGGCGACGACGACCTGCGCGCGATCGAGGCCGAGGCCCTGGTCATCTGGACCACCAAGGACCCCTCCGGCCCCGTCGACGAGGGGCGGCGGATCGCGTCCCTGCTGCCGAACGGGCGGCTGGAGGTCATCGAGAACTGCGGCCACTGGCCCCAGTACGAGGACACCCCGACCTTCAACCGGGTCCACCTGGACTTCCTGCTCGGCCGCGCGGACACGGGCGGGCGTCCATGACCCTCGCCCTGCTCGCCACCAGCCACAGCCCGCTGCTGGAGCACGCCGACCTGCCCGCCGAGCTCACCGCGGAACTCGACGCCGCCTTCGCCGAGGCGCGCCGCTTCGTGCGGGACTTCGACCCCGACCTCATCGTCAGCATCGCGCCCGACCACTACAACGGGTTCTTCTACCGGCTCATGCCGCCGTTCTGCATCGGGTACGCCGCCGAGAGCATCGGCGACTACGGCAGCCGGGCGGGCCGGCTGGACGTGCCCGAGGACCTCGCCCGCGGCCTCGCCGAAGCCGTGCTGGACGACGGCATCGATGTCGCGGTATCGCTCGACATGCAGGTCGACCACGGCGCCGTCCAGCCGCTGGAGATCGTCTACGGCGACATCGCCGCCAAGCCGGTCGTCCCCGTCTTCGTCAACTCCGTCGCGCCGCCGTTCACCCCGCTGCGGCGGGTCCGGCTGCTGGGCGAGTCGATCGGCCGGCACCTCGGCGGGCTGGCCGGGCGGGTCCTGCTGATCTCCTCCGGCGGGCTCTCCCACGACCCGCCTGTGCCGACCCTCGCCACCGCCACCGCCGAGCAGCGCCGGATGCTGCTCGGCCAGGCCGTCCCGCTCCCGCCGGAGGCGCGCGCCGCCCGGCAGCAGCGGGTCATCGACACCGCCCGCGACTTCGCCGCCGGAACCGCCGCCATCCAGGACCTCGCCCCGGAATGGGACCGGGAGCTGCTGCGCGTCCTCGCCTCGGGCGACCTCACGCCCCTGGACTCCTGGACGCCCGCCGAGATGGCCCGCGCCGCCGGCAACTCGGCCCACGAGGTCCGCACGTGGATCGCCGGATACGCCGCGCTCGGCGCCGCCGGCCCCTACTCCGTCCGGTACCGCTACTACCGGCCCATCCGGGAGCTCATCGCCGGCTTCGCCGTCACCACCGCCGCCCCGGCCTGTCGGTGCCGCCCCCGCC
>NZ_SMKM01000079.1 GCF_004348665.1 Actinomadura sp. GC306
CCCATCCCCGCCCGTACGTCGACGCGCTCATCGCCACCGCCGAGACGGTCTTCCCGCCCGCCGGCGAGGCGCCCGGCGGCGTCGCCCTCGGCGAACCGCCGGCGGCGGGCGCCACGGCCGAGGAGATGGAGTGCGTGCTCCGCTGGCTCGACCTGCCCGGCGTCCGGCTGGTCGAGGTGGACGGCGCCTGGACGTGTCCCGCGCACGGCGCGGAGGGCGTGCGCGCGTTCATCGAACGCGCCTACGACAGGGGTCCCGGCAGGGCGCAGGAGCGGCGCGAGGCGTCCCGTCCGAGGGGTGTGCGCCCGCTAAGGTGACCGGTGGAACCCGGAGCGCGGAGAGGACGACCCCTGCATGGCACTGCCTCTCTACGACAGCCAGCCCGCCCGGCGCGTCCCCTGGGTGACGTACCTGCTGGTCGCGGTCAACGTCGTGGTGTTCCTGATCAGCCCCATGTCGAACTTCGCCGCCTGGTACGGCGAGGACCGGGTCCGCGAGTGCAACGCGGCGCACTTCACCTACGAGTACGGCGCCGTCCCCAAGGAGCTCACGACCGGCGACCAGCAGCCGATCCCGGCGGGCATCGCCCGCTCCTGCGGCCCGGCGGACTTCGGCAAGGCGCCCTGGACGTCGGCCTTCACCTCGATGTTCCTGCACTCGGGCGCGCTGCACCTGCTCGGCAACCTGGTCGCGCTGTTCGTGGTCGGCATGGGCGTCGAGGACCGGCTCGGGCGATGGCGCTACCTGCTCAGCTACCTGGCGTTCGGGCTCGTGGCCGTCTACGGCTTCGCCTGGACGTCGCCCGACTCCCTCATCCCGCTCATCGGCGCGTCCGGCGCCATCGCGGGCGTGATGGGCGCCTACGTGATCCTCAACCCGCGGGGGCGCATCGTCAGCTTCGTCCCGCCGATCATCGTGATCCGGCTGCCGGTGTGGGTCGTCCTCGGGTACTGGTTCGTCCTGCAATGGCTGTCGCTGGGCGACGAGCAGAGCAACGTCGCCTACACCGCGCACATCTACGGCTTCGTCGCCGGCGTGGCGTTCGCGCTGGCGGCCCGCCGCGCAGGCCCGGCCGACCGCCTCGCCGCGCTGAGCCGCGGGTAGGGTCGGAGCGTCGCAACCACAGGGGGAGGGGCAAGTGGTCACTGCCATCGTCTTCGTCAAGGCCGACGTCGCCCGCATCCACGAGGTGGCCGAGACGATCGCCGCCCTGGACGGCGTGAGCGAGGTCTACTCCATCACGGGTGAGCACGACCTCATGGCGATGGTCAGGGTAGGGCGCCACGAGGAACTGAACGACGTGATCCCAGGCCGCGTCAACAAGGTCCCAGGCGTCCTGGGCACCGAAACCCACATCGCCTTCCGCACCTACTCCCAGCACGACCTGGAACAGGCATTCGCCCTGGGCCTCCCCAACGCCGACTGAGGCTAGCGCAGCCGCTGCGACGCCTCCACCCAGCGGTCGAGGAGGGTGCTCGCGGCTCCGGAGTCGATGGCCACCGCGGCGCGCTCGTAGGCGTCGCGGAGGGCGCGGGTGAGTCCGGCCGGTTCGGGGGCGCCGTCGTAGGCGGTGATGAGCGCGGCGGCGTTCAGCAGCACCATGTCGCGGACGGGGCCCTGCCGTCCGGCGAACGTCTCGCGCGCGACCCGGCCGTTGAACTCGGCGTCGGCGCCGCGGAGGTCCTCCGGCTTGGCGGGCGGGATGCCGAGGTCGGACGGGTCGAACGTCGTCTCGGTGGCGGTGCCGTCGCGGACGACCCACACCGTCGAGGTGCCGGTGGTCGTCAGCTCGTCGAGGCCGTCGTCGCCGCGGAACACCAGCGATGAGCAGCCGCGGGCGGCGAACACGCCGGCGACGACGCCCGCCATCCGCGGGTGGAACACCCCGACGGCCTGGGCGGTGGGGCGGGCCGGGTTGGTGAGGGGGCCGAGGAAGTTGAACACGGTCGGCGTGCCGAGTTCGCTGCGCGTCCGCGCCGCGTGCTTCAGCGCCGGGTGGTACAGCGGCGCGAAGCAGAAGGTGATGCCGAGCTCTTCGGCGATCCGCGCGGTGGCGGCGGGGGGCAGGTCGATGGCGACGCCGAGGTTCTCCAGCAGGTCGGCGGCGCCGCACGACGACGACGCCGCCCGGTTGCCGTGCTTGACGACCCGGACGCCCGTGGCGGCGGCGACCACGGCGGCCATCGTGGAGATGTTGACGGTGTGGGCGCGGTCGCCGCCGGTCCCGACGAGGTCGGCGATCGGGCCCGGCACGTCGATCCGGGTGGCGTTGTCCAGCATGCCCTCGGCGAGGCCGGTGACCTCCTCGACCGTCTCGCCCTTGGCGCGCAGCGCGACGGCGAAGCCCGCGATCTGCACGTCGGTGGCCTCGCCGGCCATGATGGCGTTCATGGCCCAGGAGGTCTCCTCGCTGGACAGTGCTTCGCCGGCGAGCAGCGCGTTGAGGAGCGCGGGCCAGGTGGGGGCCGCGTCCCGGTCGTCGGTGGCGCGGTGGTCGGGAGCCCGGTGCGTGGAAGGCATGGTTCCTACAGCGTCGGCGGTCGGCGGGACCGGGTCTACAGGACGGGGAGACGGGTCTCGATGCGCTTGCGCATCAGCTCGGCGACCGCGTTGGCGACGGCCATCGGGTCGAGCGGCAGGCTCACCACGGCGTCGGCGCGCGACCACGTCGCGAGCCAGCCGTCGTCGCGGCGGCCGATGACGGCGAGGACGGGCGGGCAGTCGAACACCTCGTCCTTGGCCTGGCGGCAGACGCCGAGGCCGCCCGCGGGCTGCGCCTCGCCGTCCACGATGAGGACGCCGATGTCCCCCTCGTCGAGCCGCTCGACGACGGCGGGCTGCGTCGCGCGCTCGACGAACTCGACCTTCGGGAGGCCGGCGGCGGGGCGGCGCCCGATCGCCATGCGGATCTGTTCGCGGGTGCGGGCGTCGTCGCTGTAGACGAGGACCTTCATCGGGCTCTCCGGGGTGCTGCTCATGGACCCGAAGGCTACCGGGTCGGGGGCCCGGGGGACACGCTCGGGAACCCTTCGAGGGGGGTCCTGCGTCACTGCCGGGACAGGGGCGCAATAATGGCGCCCGTGACAGCTTCCGCGATAGAGACAACGCCTCACGTTCGGGCGAACCGTCCCAATGTGACCAGCGTCGGGACCATCGTCTGGCTGTCGTCCGAGCTGATGTTCTTCGCGGCGCTGTTCGCGATGTTCTTCACGATCCGCTCCGTGACGATCGGCCAGCATGGGAATGACGCGTGGCCGGGTGCCCATCTGGACCTACCCCTGTCGGCCTTCAACACGACGATCCTGGTCCTGTCCTCGGTGACGTGCCAGATCGGCGTGTTCAAGGCCGAGGCGGGCAAGGTGGGCCGTGACGGCGGCATATTGAACGTCGGGCGCTGGGGCCTGCGCGAGTGGTACGTGCTCACGTTCCTCATGGGCTCCTACTTCGTGCTGGGCCAGGGATACGAGTACTACAACCTCGTCACGCACGAGGGGCTGACCTTCGCGTCCTCGGCCTACGGCTCGGTCTTCTACCTGGCGACCGGCTTCCACGGCCTGCACGTCATCGGCGGCCTGGTGGCCTTCCTGTTCATCCTCGGGCGCACCTACGCCGCGAAACGGTGGACGCACGAGCAGGCGACGAGCGCGATCGTCGTGTCCTACTACTGGCACTTCGTCGACGTGGTGTGGATCGGCCTGTTCGCGGTCGTCTACCTGCTCGACCTGTGACCGGCCTGACGACCCTGACCTACTAGAAGACATGACCCGAACGGGGATTTCCGTGAAAAGGATCACCGCATGGCGACGGCGCCCGTGGGCGGGCTACGCCGTCGTGCTGGCGGCCCTGGCGGCGATCGGCGTCGTCTACGCCGGCTTCTCGCCGCAGACCGACCGCGCCGAGGCGCACAGCAGCGCCCAGGCCGCGCCGGACCTGGCGAACGGCCGTGAGCTGTTCAACAAGAACTGCGCGAGCTGCCACGGGCTGAACGCCGAGGGCACCAAGGACGCCGGCGGCAACCCGATCGCCCCGAGCCTGATCGGCGTGGGCGCCGCATCCGTCGACTTCCAGGTCACCACGGGCCGGATGCCCGCGATGAACCCTGGCGCCCAGGTGCCGCGCAAGGAGCCGATCCCCACCTTCAACACGTCGATCAAGACCGACTACGACGACCCGGAGCGGCGGCGGCAGGCTGAGAAGCAGCTGGCCCAGGCGCAGAAGAACGTCATCGACCTGCGCGCCTTCATCCAGTCGCTGGGCGGCGGACCCGAGGTCCCGCCGGCGTCGGCCGTGGACCCGAAGGGCGGGGACGTCGCGCTGGGCGGCAAGCTGTTCCGCACGAACTGCGCCCAGTGCCACAGCTTCACCGGCCAGGGCGGCGCGCTGACCGGCGGCAAGTACGCCCCGGACCTGCACGACGTGACGCCCACCCAGATGTACGAGGCCATGCTGACCGGCCCGCAGGCGATGCCGGTGTTCAACGACAGCACGCTCACGCCGAAGGACAAGCAGGCGATCATCGCCTACCTGGTCGAGGTGCGCAACGAGCCGAACCCGGGCGGTAGCGGCCTCGGCCGCATCGGACCGGTGAGCGAGGGCCTCGTCGGCTGGCTGGTCGGGCTCGGCCTGCTGGTCCTGGCGGCCATGTGGATCACCGCGAAGAAGCCGAAGAAGCTGAAGAAGTCATGAGCGACGAGAACAAGGAGACCGCGGGCTCCACGGACCCGCGGGACGAGGGCGCCCGGCGCGAACGGGTGATCGGCACGCCGGCCCCCGCACGGGACAAGGCGCTGCTCGCCGAGGACGACATCTCGGCGCCCGCGGGCGCCGGCGACCAGCTCGACGAGGCGTCGGCCAAGCGCGCCGAGCGGATCGTCGCGTCGCTCTTCCTGCTCGCGTTCGCCGCCAGCGTGGTGTTCATCGCGTACTTCATCGGCTGGAGCGGCCGCGACGGCGGCATGCACGGCGTCGATGACGCCCGCGAGACCAACTTCTGGCTCGGCGGGACGATGGCGGTCGCGTTCCTCGCGATGGCGATGGGCGTGACGATCTGGGTGCGGCGGCTGATGACCAGCAAGCCGATCGTCCAGGAGCGGCACGAGCTCGCCGCCGACGAGGAGACCCGGGCGGCCTTCGCCAGGGACTTCGTCGAGGGCGCCGAGGACAGCGGCATCACCAAGCGGCCGCTGCTGCGCCGCACGCTGCTGCTCGCCGCCGCGCCGCTCGGGCTCGCCCCGCTGGTGCTGCTGCGCGACCTCGGCCCGCTGCCGGAGAAGAAGCTCCGCAGCACCTACTGGGCCACGGCCGTGGAGCGTGCGAAGGCGGAGGGCAAGCGGGGCGTCCGCCTGGTGGTGGACGGCACGAACAAGCCGCTGCGGGTCAGCGACTTCGCCGCCCCGGGCAGCATGATCACGGTCCTGCCGGAGGGCATGCACGAGCACGTCCCGCACGAGCAGCTGCTCACCGAGGCGGCGAAGGCGGTCACGATCCTCATCAACGTCCCCGCGGCCGACTTCAAGCCCGCCCCGGGCCGGGGCAACTGGCACGTGAACGGGACCGTGGCGTACTCGAAGGTGTGCACGCACGTGGGCTGCCCGGCGGCCCTGTACGAGCAGACCACGCACCACATCCTGTGCCCGTGCCACCAGTCCACCTTCGACGCCACGGACGCGGCGAAGGTCGTCTTCGGCCCGGCGGCCCGGCCGCTGCCGCAGCTTCCGCTGTCGGTCGAGGACGGTTACCTGATCGCGACGGACGACTACCAAGAGCCCGTCGGACCGAGCTTCTGGGAGCGCGGATGAGCCAGACCACGGCTCCGCCCAAGGCCGTCGAGGGCACGCTCGGCTTCGTCGACGAGCGTCTCGGGTCGACGACGTTCTTCGGGCGCAACGTCAAGAAGGTCTTCCCCGACCACTGGTCGTTCATGCTGGGCGAGATCGCCCTGTACTCCTTCATCATCCTGCTGCTGACCGGCGTCTACCTGACGTTCTGGTTCAAGCCGAGCATGCTGGAGGTCGTGTACGACGGCTCGTACACGAACCTGCAGGGCGTGGCGATGTCGGAGGCGTACGCCTCGACGCTGCACATCAGCTTCGACGTCCGCGGCGGGCTGCTGATGCGGCAGATCCACCACTGGGCGGCGATCCTGTTCATGGCGTCGATCCTGGCGCACATGCTGCGGGTGTTCTTCACCGGCGCCTACCGCAAGCCGCGCGAGCTGAACTGGCTCATCGGCCTCGGCCTGTTCACCCTCGGCATCCTGGAGGGCCTGTTCGGCTACTCGCTGCCGGACGACCTGCTGTCCGGCACCGGGCTGCGGATCACCCAGGGCGTGCTGGAGTCGATCCCCGTCGTCGGGACCTACGGCTACATGTTCCTGTTCGGCGGCGAGTTCCCCGGCCAGGACATCGTGCCGCGGCTGTACATGCTGCACATCCTGCTGATCCCGGCGCTGCTGCTCGCGCTGATCACCGCGCACATGATGATCATGTGGCACCAGAAGCACACCGCGATGCCGGTGAAGCACCAGACCGAGAAGCAGGTCTACGGCTACCCCTTCTACCCCGTGTTCATGGCCAAGACGGGCGCCTACTTCCTGTTCGTCTTCGGGGTCACGGCGCTGTTCGGGGCGTTCTTCCAGATCAACCCCGTCTGGCTGTACGGCCCGTACGACCCGGGTGCCATCTCGTCCGGCTCCCAGCCCGACTGGTACATGGGCTTCCTCGAAGGCTCGCTGCGGATCATGCCCGCGTGGGAGATCAACGCGTGGGGCCACACGCTCAGCCTGAGCGTGCTGCTCCCGGCGCTGCTGCCGCTCGGCATCATCATGACGGGCGCGGCGCTGTGGCCGTTCGTCGAGGCGTGGGTGACCGGCGACAAGCGGCAGCACCACGTCAACGACCGGCCGCGCAACGCCCCGGTCCGCACGTCGATCGGCATGGCCGCGGTGACGTTCTACGGGCTGCTGTGGATCGCCGGCGCGAACGACATCCTCGCCGAGCGGTTCCACATCTCGCTGTTCGCCACGACCTGGTTCTTCCGCGTCGCGTTCTTCGCGGGCCCGGTCCTGGCGTACATCATCACGAAGCGGATCTGCATCGGGCTGCAGCGCAAGGACGCCGAGACCGTCGCGCACGGTGTGGAGAGCGGTGTGATCGTCATGTCGCCGGAGGGCCGGTTCTCCGAGCGGCACGAGCCGGCGCGCGACGACGAGATGCACGTCCTGCTGTCCAAGGAGGCCGCCCGCCCGGCGGCGCCGGACCGGGACGCGGCGGGCGTGCCCGCCGCGAAGGGCCCGGTCGGGCACCTGCGCTCGCGGCTCAACCGCGCCTGGACCCTCGATGACGTCCCGATCGAGGAGCACGGCGACGGCGAGCACGGGCACGGCGACGGCGAGCAGCCGGCGATCGAGGGTTCCGCGGAGTCGCGGGAGGCGAAGCACTGATCCCGTGACCCAGGCCGTCGAGGGGCCCGGCACCGCATCCGCGGTGCCGGGCCCTTCCCGTCCCCGCGGCGGCCGGCGGCGCGGCGGATCCGTATGCTGACCGGACGATGACCAGGACCCTATTCGTCACCAACGACTTCCCGCCGCGGCCGGGCGGCATCCAGGCGTTCGTGCACGGGCTCGCGCTGCGGCGCCCGCCCGGCTCGGTCGTCGTGTACGCACCGGACTGGAAGGGCGCCGCGGAGTTCGACGCGGCGCAGCCGTTCCCCGTCGTCCGCCATCCGGGCTCGCTGATGCTGCCGGAGCCGGGGGTGCGGCGCCGGGCGGGGGAGGTGCTGCGCGCGGAGGGGTGCGACTCGGTGCTGTTCGGCGCGGCGGCGCCGCTGGGGCTGCTGGCCCCGGCGCTGCGGCGGGCCGGCGCCGGGACGCTCGTCGGCCTCACGCACGGGCACGAGGCGGGCTGGGCGTCGCTGCCGGTGGCGCGCGGCCTCCTGCGGCGCATCGGCGACGGCGTGGACGTCCTGACCTACCTGGGCGAGTACACGCGGTCGAGGATGGCGGCGGCCCTGTCGCCGGACGCGGCGGCCCGGATGACCCGGCTCGCGCCGGGCGTCGACGAGAAGGTCTTCCGCGCTGGCGCCGGCGGTGCGGAGATCCGGAGACGGCACGGCCTGGAAGACCGTCCCGTGGCCGTGTGCGTGTCACGCCTGGTGCCGCGCAAGGGGCAGGACGCCCTCATCCACGCCTGGCCGCACGTGCTGCGGAGAGTCCCGGACGCCGCGCTGCTCCTCGTCGGCGGCGGGCCGTACCGCGACCGGCTGGAGCGCCTCGCCGGATCGCTCGGCGTGGCCGGGTCGGTCGTGTTCACCGGCGGCGTCCCGTGGGAGGAGCTGCCCGCCCACTACGACGCGGGCGACGTCTTCGCGATGCCGTGCCGCACGCGCCGCCGCGGCCTGGACGTGGAGGGGCTCGGCATCGTCTACCTGGAGGCGTCGGCGACGGGGCTGCCGGTCGTGGCGGGCGATTCCGGCGGCGCGCCCGACGCCGTCCTGGACGGCGAGACAGGGCTCGTCGCGCCGGGCCGCTCGGTCGCCCGGGTCGCGGAGGCCGTCGCGGGGCTGCTGGCCGACCCGGACCGCGCCCGCGCGATGGGGGAGAAGGGCCGTGCCTGGGTAGAGCGGGAATGGCGCTGGGAGATACAGGCCGCCCGCCTGGGGAGCCTGCTCACCCCCTGAGATGACAGGATGCCGCTATGGACATCGAGGACGCATGGGCCCGCGTTCCCGGGGAGGCCGCCCGGTGGCTGCACGACCTGGACCCCGACCACTGCTATTCGGGGTTCGAGCCGCCGCGCCGCCCCGACGCCGTCTGGGTCCTCCACGCGATGTACGCGTGGGAGGAGGGACTTGTCACCACGACCCATGACGATGTCCACCAGTCCGTGGCGGCGGCGGGGCTGACCGACACCGCGGCGGCGCTGGCCGACCCGGCGGGCGACCTGCCCGGGGACGTCGGAGACCTGCTGGAGGGCGCGATCGTCACCGGCACCGACCTCGGCCGCAGCGGCCATCCGGGCGGCGGCTGGCGGCGGCTGCGCTGGAAGGAGCTCGCGCGCGGCTTCGGCGAGCCGGTCGTCCCGGAGGGGGAGCTGCCCGGCAACCGCTGCCTGCGGCAGGGGCATCCGGCCGGGAGCTGGTCGGCGGCGATCCAGCCGCCCGCGGAGGGCTGCCTCGACCGGGAGAGCTGGTACCGGCTAATCGGGGTGCTGCTGCGGCACAGCCCGCCGGGCGCGGAGACCCGCTGCCTGGCGTACTACTGCCCGCTCATCACCGCCGACTGGGAGGACGAGACGGTCTTCGCCGGGCGGCTCGGCGACGCGGCCGCCCTGTACGACCACCCGGCCATGTCGAGCTGCCCGTCGGACCTGTGGGCCGAGGACCGCTCGTGGGTCGTCTACTGCGACTGGGACCTGTGGGGGACGAAGGTCGTCGGCCCCTCCTCGCTCGTCGAGGCCGTGCTCGCCGACCCGGAGCTGGAGGCCGTCCGGCTGCCCTGGACGCGCTAGCCGTACCGGTGCCCGGGAGGGGACCCGCACCCCCGCGCCGCAGGCGCGGTCCCTCCCGGGAACCGGCGTCCGGTTGGGGCCGCGCCCCGCTCCCGAGACCAGTTCCACGCGGACGCCCCTGCCGGGGGTGGTGCGATCCGGTGCGGCCGGCCCGGCGCCCGGGGGGAGGGGCCTGGAGACGGGCGCGCCATGCGGGGCGGCGAGCACGACCGGATCGGGTCCGCGTGGACGGGAGCGCGGGGCACGGCCCCGGCATCCGGCACCGTGGTGGCCGGTTCCGTGGCGGCCGGTTCCGTGGCGGGCGGCTCCGCGGGTGCCCGGCCGCCGGCGTGCGGGACGGGCGGGCGGCCCCGGCGGGCTGATCCCTGTCGCGGTGATCGGTTCATCCGGGCACCTCCTGCCGTCATGTCGCGCGTCCGCGGTCGTGGACATCTCCGAAACTAGGGGCCGCCCGCCGCGCCGGCATCCCGGTTAAAGCGCGCTTAAGGAATGGATCAGTCGGCACTAAGCCCGGCACTCCGGCGGCCGCGGAACACCCGCGGGACACGCTCCCGGAACGCGCTGAACGCGCCGGGGCGCAGGCACGTACCGGAGTGGTGAGTGGAACACCGCGAGATGACGTCTGAACGGATTTTTTTGTGCCAACGCACATCTGGGCGACTAAGGGGGCGTATGCTCCCTGAGTGATCGAACGGGTCCGTTAGGATCCGTCCGGGAATCGCGGTGGGAGCGAGCGGGCTCCCGCGCCGCGGTCCCCGAACCGTCTCAGCAGGAACGCCGCCGGGTGACGAGCCTGGCGGTCCGGAGCCGATCCGGCGTTCGCCGAGCTCTCCGTCTCCTCCACAGGAGAGGGCATGGCGCGACGCGATATCGGGCATGCGTCCAAGAACACTACGCATGCTTCACCGTGGGAGGAAACGCCCGCGCGTCCCTCGTCGAGGCCCGAACCCCGCACGGGGTCGCGGTCCGGCGAGCCGAAGCCGCTGCCGCAGTGGCCCGAAGGGTCCTGGTGGTCGGAACAGCCCGACGCGGACGAGCGCGGGCGGCGCGGGCCCAGCCGCCGCGAGATGAAGCGGCACGAGGCCCGCACGAAGCGGTCCCAGCGGCGTGCGGACGACCAGTTCGGCGCGCGCAACAGGCCGTCCTCGGCCGAGGGCGACCGGTTCGAGGCGCGAGCGCGCCCGCCCGCGCCGCGGAACCGGCCGCCGCGCGGCGACCGGCCCGACCCCAGGGCCGGGTCCTTCGACGCCCGCAACGCCCCTCCGGTCCCGCGCAAGGCTCCGCCGGACCCGCGCAACGCACCGCCGGAACCGCGCAATGCCCCGCCGGAACCGCGCAATGCCCCGCCGGACGCGCGGACCCGGTCCTTCGACGCCCGCAACGACCCCGCCGATGCCCGGGCGCGGCAGTACGGCGTCCGCAACGACCCCGCCGACGCCAGGACGCGCTTCGGCGCGCCGGGCGAGCCCGACGCGCGCACGAGGTTCGGGGCCCGCAACGGGCCGCCCGCCGCCCGCGGCGCGCGGCCCGCGGCCCGCACGCCGCAGGCCGCGCCGTGGAGCACCGGCGAGCCCGACGCGCGGACCCGGTCCTTCGACGCCCGCAACCAGGGCACCGGGCAGCGGTTCGAGCGGTTCGAGGCGCGCGCCGAGGGCGCCGCGCCCGGCCGGGACCGCTCGCGCGAGTTCCCGCCGCGCGGCGGCCGGCCGGCGGGTCCCGCCCGGCAGCGTGCGGCGGAGCGCCCGGCACGGCCGCGTCCCGCGGCGCGTCCGCCGGCCGCCCCGCAGGCGCGGCGCCCCTCCCCGCCGCGTCCCGGGCCGAAGGCCAAGCCGCGGGGCGGGCGCGGTCCCGCCGACCGGATGAGCATCGGCGCGATCGTGCTGTCCACCGCCGTCGGGCTGTCGCTGCTCGGCATCGCGGAGCGGGCGCTGCTGGAAGGCGGGCCCATCGGCGGGACGTCCGACCCGGCCGGCTCCGAGCGCGCCCTCAGCCCGGCCCTGCCGGGCGGGAACCCCGTTCAGCAGCCGCAGCAGCCCGGCGGCCGGCCCGGCGGCCAGGCCGGCGCCCCCGCGAACCGGGCCGCCGCCCCGAACCTGGCGGTGCTGTCCGCGCAGGTCCGCAAGCTGACCATCGACGAGCGCGGCGCCGCCGCCCAGCAGGCGTACGGCGCACCGGCGGGCGGCCGGCCGATCGTCGACCTGACCCGGACGAGCGCCGACAAGACCTGGGCGTTCGGCACCACCGCGATCCCCGTCCCGACGGGCAGCTCCGCGGCGCCGGAGGTCGCGTTCTACGCGGCGCGCTGGACGGGCGAGGAGTGGCAGGTCGGCCTCTCCGGCAGCAGCGCCTTCACCACCCTGCTCGGCGCCGTCCCCGCGAACACCATGCCCGCGGCGGAGGTCAACGCGCTGCGGCGGTACGGAGCGGTCACCGCCGAGCAGGCCACCGCCCTCGTCAACGGCACCCGGGCCGGCGATCGGCTGACGCTGCCGTGGAAGACCGGCCAGGCGTGGACGATGACGACCTCGGAGGGCTCCGCGCGCCCGCTCGGCACGCTGGCGTTCTCCGGCGGCAACGGGCGCGTCCTCGCGGCGGGCAGCGGGCACCTCTACCGGTTCTGCTCCGACTCGGCCGGCCGCGCGATGATCATGGTCGTGCACGCCAGCGGGGTCGCCACCACCTACTACCGCCTGCAGAACGTGTCGCAGGCCCGGGACGGCGCCCTCGTCTCGCAGGGCGCCCCGCTCGGCCGCGCCGGCACCGACCGCCCCTGCGGCGGCGCGGCCTCGCCGCGTCCCGAGGTCGGGTTCGGGCTCCGGCACGGCGGCGGGCGCGTCCCGCTCGACGGCGCCCAGCTCGGCGGCTGGACGTTCCGGGAGCGGGCCAACCCCCTCCTCGGGTTCGCCGAGCGCGGCGCCCTCCAGGTGCTGCCGGGCGGACTCATCGCCAACCTCGGCTCGGTTCCCGCCGGGGAGGACGCTCCGCCGGCGGAACCGTCCCCCGCCCCCTCGGCGGGCGACGGCGCCGGTTCGACGCCCGCCCCCGAGGCGGCCGCTACCCAGAACAGGAGTCAGAGCGGTGCGAATTCGCAACAGTGATGATCCTATGGTCCCCACGTGGGCACTGCGTCTCGTCCTCGCGGGCGCGATCCTGGTGCTCGTCGGCGCGGCGACCCCGCAGGGCGCCGTCGCGGTCGCGAACGTGCAGTACTTCCTCAACTTCTTCGCCGGGGTGTTCGCCCTCGTGGCGATGACCATCGCGGTGATGAGCGGCCTGCTGGCCACCGACCGGCTCATCCTGAAGATCCGCCACCGCGTCTACGCGCAGGCCCTGCACCGCGCCTCCGCGATCGTGGTCGTGGCGATGCTGGTCGCGCACGTGGCGGTGAAGGTGATGTCCGGCCTCGCGCTGCCGGTCAACGTCGTCGTGCCGTCGGGCGGGGCGGTGGGCCTCGGCACGATCGCGGTCGACCTGATGCTCGTCATCGTCGTCAGCGGCCTGCTGCGGGCGCGGTTCGCGAACCGCGGCAAGGTGTGGATGTGGCGGTCGGTCCACGTCCTGGCGTACCTGGCCTGGCCGTTCGCGATCGTGCACGGCCTGACCGCCGGCCGGGCGGCGGCGAACTGGGTCGTGCTGTCCTACGTGCTGAGCGTCGTGTTCGTCGTCCTCGCCCTGATCACCCGCATCATCGTGGTGGTCAAGCCGCGGGAGCTGAACCGCGTCGACGACGAGATCGCCCCGTTCGCCAGGCCGGACGGCGCCGGGCGGCGCCGCGACCGGCGCGCGATGGCGGCGATGGAGCACGAGGAGGCCCGCGCCGCCGCGGCGGCCCGCGCCCGGGAGAGCGACCCGTTCGGCGACTACGGCTACGACGCCGACGACGACCCGCGCGGCACCGTCCAGGACCCGCGCGGCATGCCGGTCTACGGCGGCGAGCGTGACACCGAGGTCTACCGATGAGCTCGACCGTCGCCGTCTCCGGCATCGGCGGTCCCCGGCTGACGCTCGGTTTCGACCGGTTCGACCGCCTGGACCTCGACCGCCACCTCGCCGTGCACGGCAAGCTCCGCGCGCCGGAACTCGACGACATCGTCCAGATGTGCGAGCAGGTCGACCTGCGGGGGCGCGGCGGAGCGGGATTCCCGTTCGCGCGCAAGCTGATGGCCGTGGCGGCGCGGGTGAACTACCCGACCTCCGACCAGAGCGTGCTGCTGCCCGGCGAGAAGGGCAACGAGCGCGGCTCCTGCGAGGACGTCGTCATCGTGGTGAACGGCGCCGAGGGCGAGCCCGGCAGCTCCAAGGACAAGGTGCTGCTCGGCCGGGCCCCGCACCTCGTCCTCGACGGCGCGCAGATCGCGGCGTCCGCGCTCGGCACCCAGCGGATCGTGGTGGCCGTCGAGGACGACGAGGCCGCCCGCTCGGTGCGGGCCGCGATCAGCGAGCGGCGGATGCCCGCGCGGGTCGTCCGGCTCACCGAGCGGTTCATCTCGGGAGAGAGCGGCGCGGTGATCCGCGCGATCAACGGCGAGGTGCCGATCCCGCCGGGCGTCAAGGTCCGCGCCTCCGACTCCGGCGTGGACGGGTACCCGACGCTGCTGTCCAACACCGAGACGTTCGCGCAGCTCGCCGTCCTCGTCTCCCTCGGCCCCGACCTGTACGCCTCGGCCGGGACCGAGGACGAGCCGGGCACGACGATGCTCACCATCGGCAAGACCCAGGTGGTGGAGGCGCCGCTCGGCACCCCGCTGCAGACCGTGCTCGACCACTGCCAGGTCCCGCCGTCGCCGGGCGTGCTCGTCGGCGGCTTCCACGGCATGTGGCTCGACCCGGCCGGGGTGTCGCGGGCCGTGCTGTCGCGCGCCGGGATGCGCCGGGTCGGCGGGACGGTCGGCGCCGGGATCATCCTGCCGCTGACCCAGGGCACCTGCCCGCTCGGCGAGGTCACCCGGATCGCCTCCTACCTGGCCGCGCAGTCGGCCGGGCAGTGCGGGCCGTGCCGGCTCGGGCTGCCCGACGTGGTCCGCGCGCTCAACGCCCTCACCGAGGGGGCGGGGACGGTGGAGGACGTCCGCCGCGCCGCCGGCATCGGCCGGGGCCGCGGCGCCTGCACCCATCCGGACGGGACGGCGAAGTTCGTCCTGTCGGCGATGGAGGCGTTCGCCGCCGAGATCGACGCCCACCGGTGGGGCGGCGGCTGCGGCCTGTCGACCTACGGCGTGCTGCCGCTGCCGGTCCCCACCGGCTCGGAGGGCCGGGTGGCGATCGACTGGAGCCGCTGCGACGGGCACGGGCTGTGCGCCTACATCGTCCCCGAGCTGATCCAGCTCGACCGGTACGGCTTCCCCGTGGTGCTCGGGACCGACATCCCGTCGTGGATGGAGAAGGACGTGCAGAAGGCGGTCGCGATGTGCCCGGCATTGGCGCTGCGCGTCGTCGAAGGGGTTCCCGGCGCGGCGTCGCGGCGCTGACCGGGGGACCCGTGCGTCCATTTACGGGCGCGAAAAAAGAGGAAATCAGCTGAGCGGGTGTGAACCTTTGCCCCGGTGCGGCGCGTATCTCCCGTCAAACCCGCGCCGGGTCCGTCGAGAGATCCTCGGAAGGAGGAAGAAGTTCCCTTGAGGAAATCCTACGGAATCGCCGAAGTGCGCAGGCCGACGCGCCGGCGCGCGGGCCGCGTCCTGCTCATTCTGGCGGCCGTGGCGGCCGTGGGGGCCGCCTTCGTGGTGATCATGAACCCGGTGGGCGTCCCCGCGAGCGGCGCGGCGAACCTCGGTGGCACCGTGAAGACTCGCTGGGGACCGATGAGCACCCTCGACAGGAAGCTGCTCGTCGCCGTCCGGCAGGCCGGCCTGTGGGAGATTCCCGCGGGTCAGCAGGCGCAGCAGCGCGCGTCCAACCCCCGGGTGCGCGAGGTCGCCGAGATCATCTGGCAGCAGCACGTGCAGCTCGACGCCGACGCGCGCGCCGTCGCGGAGCAGCTCGGCGTCATTCTGCCGAACGAGCCGAACGGCTCGCAGAAAGCCTGGCTGAGAGAGATGTCGGGCAAATTCGGCGCCGACTACGACGAGATCTGGGTGCACCGGCTCCGCGCCGCCCACGGCGCGGTGTTCACCGTCATCGCCCAGGTGCGGTCGAAGTCCGAGAACAGCGTGGTCCGCGCTTTCGCAGAGCGCTCCATGAAGTACGTGAACACGCACATGTCGCTGCTGGAGAGCACCGGCCTGGTACCCAGGCGTGCTTTGAAGTGACGTACATCCCACCCCGCAAAAGGGAGTACCTTTCCATGGGAAGCAAGAAGAAAGCCTTCGCCGTGATCATCCCGGCGCTCGCCCTCGTCACCTCGGCGTGCCAGGTGAACCCCGGCGGGGCCGCCGGCCCGCAGCCGGGCCAGAGCACCCCGGCGGCGGGGTCGGACCTCGACGGCGGGCAGCTCGACGACGTCAACAACCCGGGCGACGACCCGGGCGACCCGAACGGCGGCCAGCAGCCGGGCGACGGGCAGCAGTCCCCGGGCGACGGGCAGCAGCCCCCCGCGGACGGTGAGCAGCCCCCCGCGGACGGTGAGCAGCCCCCCGCCGATGGTGAGCAGCCCCCGGCCGACGGGGAGCAGCCTCCCGCCGATGGCGAGCAGCCCGGCGACGACCAGCAGGTCGAGATCCCCGAACTGAGGGAAGACCAGTACGTCCCGATCCGCCAGGCGCCCCGCGTCCGGCAGCCGCGCACCACCCGCGCGGGCTCCAAGGGCGTGTTCCGCGTCGACTGCGGCACCAACGAGGGCCAGGCGCACAACAACCCCGACAACGTGGTCGCGGCGCCCGGCGTGGTGAACGGCGCGCACCACATCCACGACTACGTCGGCAACCTCGACACCGACGCCTTCTCGACCGACGAGAGCCTCGCCGCCGCCGGCACCACCTGCACGAACGGCGACAAGTCGACCTACTTCTGGCCGGTGCTGCGGCTGCGCGACGGCGAGGACACCTCCGACCGGGCCGAGCAGAGCCGCATCGACGGCAACGTCGGCAGCATCATCGAGCCGGCCGAGGTGAAGCTGGAGTTCCTCGGCAACCCGCGCAGCCGGGTGGTCGCGATGCCGCAGTTCATCCGCATGGCGACCGGTGACGCCAAGGCCGTGACGAAGGGCCTGCAGAACGCCAAGGCGCAGTGGACCTGCACCGGCTTCGAGAACCGCGCGTTCACCGACAAGTACCCGCTGTGCCCCGAGGGCAGCCTCGTCACCCGCGTGCTGAACTTCGCGAGCTGCTGGGACGGCCAGAACACCGACAGCGCCAACCACCGCGACCACATCGCCTTCCCCGACGAGCGGACCGGCGCCTGCCCGGAGGGCACGGTGGCCGTGCCGCAGCTGCGGATGACGCTGAGCTACGACGTGCCCGCCGAGCCGCTGGCGTTCGCGCTGGACAGCTTCCCCGAGTCCGGGCACGACCCGGTGACCGACCACGGCGACTTCATCAACGTCATGGGCGAGGAGCTCATGCAGCAGGTCGTCAACACCATCAACGGCCGTAAGGGCCGGCGCGGCGGCCAGGGCCAGCGGCCGGGCAACGGCGGGAACCAGGGCCAGCCGACCGAGGCGCCCGCCGCTCCGACCGAGGAGCCGGCGGCCCCGACCGAGGCGCCGGCCGACCCGACCCAGGAGCCGGCGGCCCCCACGGAGGAGCCGGCCGCTCCCTCGCAGGAGCCCGCCACCAGGCAGCAGAACTGATCCGTCCGACGTCCGGGTGACCCGGACCGCCCCCGGGTGCACCCGGACGCGCGGCCGGTGGGGATGCCGTTCCGACCTTCGGCGGCGCCCCACCGGCCGCGCTCGCGTTCCGTCCGCAGACCCGCGGCCGCCAGCACGCCGGGCCCGCTGCCGTCCCACGCAAGCGGCGTCCGGCGCCGTACGATCGCGGCATGGACATCGTGATCGCGGGCGGGCACGGGAAGATCGCGCTGCGGCTGGCGCGGCTGCTGGCCGCGCGGGGGGACACCGTGCGGAGCCTCATCCGCAACCCCGGCCATGACGCCGACGTGCGGGACGCCGGCGCCGAGCCGGTGCTGTGCGACCTGGAGCGGGCGGAGACCGGCGAGGTCGCCGGCCACCTGGACGGGGCGGACGCGGTCGTGTTCGCCGCCGGGGCGGGGCCCGGCAGCGGCGCGGCGCGCAAGGACACCGTCGACCGCGGCGCCGCGGTGCTGACCGCGGACGCGGCGGAGCGCGCGGGCGTCCGCGGCCTCCTGCAGATCTCCGCGATGGGCGCGGGCGACCCGGCCGCACTCGGCCGCGACGAGGTGTGGGACGCCTACATCAGGGCCAAGGGCGAGGCGGAGGACGACCTGCGCCGCCGCGACGCCCTCGACTGGCTGATCCTGCGGCCGGGGCGGCTCACCGACGACCCGCCGACCGGCCGGGTGACCCTCGCCGAGCCGCCCATCGGGTACGGCGCGGTGACCCGCGACGACGTGGCGGCGGTCATCGCGGCGCTGCTGGCCGCCGGCGACGTCCGCCACCGCACCCTCGACCTGCTCAACGGCGACACCCCGACCGCGGACGCGGTCGGGGCGCTGCGCCCGTCGGGCGCTTGATCAACTCGTGTAGAGCGACTCGATCTCGGCGGAGAACTCCCGGATCACGACGTTGCGCTTGACCTTCAGGCTCGGCGTCATGTGCCCGGCCTCCTCGGTGAAGTCGACGCCGAGGATGACGTGCTTCTTGATCGACTCCGCCTGGCTGACCGACTTGTTGGCCTCGGCGATCGCGCCCTCGATCTCGGCGACCACGTCGGGGTCGCTGCGCAGCTCGTCCACCGTCATCGACTCCGGCTTGCCGTGCCGGGCCTTCCACGGGCCGAGCGCCTCCTCGTCCAGCGTGACCAGGACGCTGATGAACTTGCGGCCGTCCCCGACGACGAGGCACTGGCTGACCAGCGGGTGCGAGCGGAGCCGGTCCTCCAGCGGCGCGGGCGCGACGTTCTTGCCGGCCGCGGTCACCAGGATCTCCTTCTTGCGGCCGGTGATCCGCAGGTACCCCTCGTCGTCGAGGGCGCCGAGGTCGCCGGTGTGCAGCCAGCCGTCCTCCAGGACCTCCTTGGTGGCGGCCTCGTTGTTCCAGTAGCCGCGCATGATGTTGATGCCGCGGACGAGGATCTCGCCGTCCTCGGCGATGCGGACGTCCACCCCCGGGATCGGCTGGCCGACGCTGCCGATCTTCAGCGCGGTGGGCCGGTTCACGCTGACCGGGGCGGTCGTCTCGGTGAGGCCGTAGCCCTCCAGGATCGTGATGCCGACGCCGCGGAAGAAGTGCCCGAGCCGCTCGCCGAGCGCGGCGCCGCCGGACACCGCGTACTCGACCTTGCCGCCGACCGCCGCGCGCAGCTTCTTGTACACCAGCGCGTCGAACACCTTGTGCTTGGCCTTGAGGCCGATGCCGGGGCGGCCGTCGTCCAGCGCGCGGCTGTAGGCGATCGCGGTCTCCGCCGCCGCCTTGAAGATCTTGCCCTTGCCGTCGGCCGCGGCCTTCTGCTCGGCGCCGTTGTAGACCTTCTCGAACACGCGGGGGACGGCCAGCAGGAACGTCGGCTGGAAGGAGGCGAGGTCGGGCAGCAGGTTGTTGATGTCGCTGTGCCCGAGGACGATGCCGCCCTCGATCGTGGCGACCTGGATCATCCGGGCGAACACGTGCGCCAGCGGCAGGAAGAGCAGGGTGGAGCTGCCCTCGACGGCGACCTCGGCGATCGCGCCCTGGACGGCGTTGCGCGACGTCGCCACGAGGTTCCCGTGGGTGATCTCGCAGCCCTTGGGGCGCCCGGTGGTGCCGGAGGTGTAGACGAGCGTGGCGAGGTCGGCGGCGCTGCGGGAGCCGCGGCGCTCCTCGATGACGTCGTCGCCGGTCTCGGCGCCCAGCGCGCGGACCTCGTCGATGCCGCCCGCGTCGATGCCCCACAGGTGCGCGAGCTCGGGAAGGCGCTCCCGGACCTCCTCGACCCGGGCGATGTGGTCGGCGGTCTCGGCGAACACGGCCTTCGCGCCGGAGTCGCCGACGATCCACTCGATCTGCTCCGCCGAGGAGGTCTCGTAGATGGGCACCGAGACGCCGCCCGCCGTCCAGACCGCGTAGTCGAGGACCGTCCACTCGTAGCGCGTCCGCGACAGCAGGCAGACCCGGTCGCCCGGGCCGATGCCGGCGGCGACGAGGCCCTTGGCGACGGCGGTGATCTCCTCGGTGAACTCGGCCGCGGTCACGGCGCTCCAGGCGTCGCCGCTCCTGCGGCGCGCCACGATGGCGCCCGGCTCCTTGGCGGCCCGGGTGAAGGGCGCGTCGGTCAGGGTGGCGGAGTCGGGGACCTCCACCATCACGGGGACGCTGAACTCGCGCACGGCCTGCTCCTGTAGTCGATCGTCGAGGTGGGCGGGAAAGTCCGGTTACGGGATTCTCCGTGCCCGAATGATACCCACGAGTAGGGCTTATTCCAGGATGGACGCGGTACGGGCATCGGCTGACAGCGCGGGTTAACGGACCGGCAAAGACCGGCCGTGGTCCGCGGGGCCCGCCGCGTCGTCGCCTACGCTTGATCGGGTCGCACCCGCACGCCGCTCCGGGGGAACGCCAATGTCGCTGCTCGAAGTGATCGCGCTGACGGCCGAGGACGCCCGTGCGGCGGAGGACGGCGGCGCCGACCGCGTCGAGGTGGCCGCCGACATGGCCGCGGACGGCCTTACTCCCGATCCTGACATCCTGGAGTCGATCCGGCGGGCGACGTCGCTGCCGCTGCGGGTGATGCTGCGGGCCAAGGCCGGGTTCCGCACGAGCGGCTTCGAGCTGGACCGGCTGCGGCGCGCCGCGGCGGGCCTCGCCGAGGCGGGCGCGGACGGGTTCGTGTTCGGCTTCCTCGACCCGTCCGGCCACGTCGACACGGCCGCCACCGGCAAGCTCGCCGCCGACATCGCCCCGCTGCCCTGGACGTTCCACCGCGCGGTCGACCACGCCGCCGACCCGGGCCAGGCGTGGGACGCCGTCCGGCACCTCGGCGGCGGGCTCGACACGGTCCTCACGGCCGGCTCGGCGCGGGGCGTGGACGCCGGGGTGGACGTCCTCGTCCGGCGCGCCGCCGCCGGCCCCGAGGCGGCCGGGCTGATCATGGCCGGGGGCGGGCTGCGCCGCAAGCACGTCGCGGTCCTCGCCGCCGCGGGCGTCACCGCGTTCCACGTGGGCACGGCCGTCCGGCCCGACGGCGGCTGGGACGACCCGGTCGACCCCGCGCTGGTGCGCGAGTGGCGCACGCTGGTGTCGGCCGCGACGGGCTGACCGGCCGGCGTCCCGCCCGGCGGCGCGGAGCCCGGCCGTTCCCGGGCGCGTCGCGTCCCATTACAGTCATTTCATGCGGATCCACGTGGTGAGCGACGTCCATGGCCGCGCGGACGCGCTGACGAGCGCGGCGGACGGCGCGGACGTGCTCATCTGCCTGGGCGACCTGATCCTCTTCATCGACTACCACGACCACGGCCAGGGCATCTTCGCCGACCTGTTCGGCCAGGAGAACGCCGCCCGCTTCATCGGCCTGCGCACCGAGAAGCGCTTCGACGAGGCCCGCGAATTCTCCCGCGCCCTGTGGTCCTCGCTCGACGGCGACGCGTGGCCGCACATCGAGCGCGCCGTCGACCAGCAGTACGCCGAGCTGTTCGCGGCCATGCCCGCACCCGCGTACCTGACGTACGGCAACGTGGACGTCCCGCGCATGTGGGGCCGGCACCTGAGGGAGGGCCACCACGTCCTGGACGGCGAGACCACCGAGATCGGCGGGCTGCGGTTCGGGTTCGTCGGCGGCGGCCTGCGCACCGAGTACCGCACGCCCTACGAACTGGACGACGACGCCTACGCCGCCAAGGTCGAGGCGGTCGGGGAGGTGGACGTGCTGTGCTGCCACATCCCGCCGGACGTCCCCGAACTGCTCTACGACACGGTGGCGCGCCGCTTCGAGCGGGGGAGCGCGGCCATCCTGGACGCGATCCACCGCACGCAGCCGAAGTACGTCCTGTTCGGGCACGTCCACCAGCCGCTCGCGAGCCGGATGCGCATCGGCCGGACCGAATGCGTGAACGTGGGCCACTTCCGGGCCCGTGGCGTGCCGTACGCCCTGACGGTCTGAGGGATACGTTCTCTAGGGACAGCGGGCCCGTGCGCGGGCTTCCACGAGCCGGAGGGAGACGCCGGTGGCGGACCGGACGAGTTCCACCATCACCGTCAAGGCGGGCAAAGCCGAGATCATGGCGGTGATCGCCGACCTGGAGGCGTATCCGAAGTGGGCGAGCGGCATCCGCGAGATCACCGTCCAGGAGACGGGCGCGGACGGCCGGGCGTCGCGCGCCGAGCTGACGTTCGACGGCGGCCCGTTCAGCGACACCGTCGGGCTCGCCTACACCTGGGAGGGCGACGACCGGGCGACCTGGAAGCTGGTGGAGGCGGGCTCGGTCGTCACCGGCCTGCACGGCTCCTACGTCCTCGCCGAGCGGGACGGCGGCACCGAGGTGACCTACGAGCTGGCCGTGGACGTGCGCGTGCCGCTCATCGGCATGGTGAAGCGCAAGGCCGAGAAGCGGATCATCGACACCGCGCTCAAGGGCCTCAGGCGCCACGTGGAGGGCTGAACGCCTCGCGGCCACCCGAACACGACGGCGGGGCGATACCGTCACGCCGACGACCGATGGAAGATGGACCCATGAGTGAGCAGCCGGGTGACGTTCTGGACGAGGCGGCCAAGCTTTTCGACGCGCTGATGAGGCGGGTGGGCGGCGGCGGCCGGGACCGGGACGCGGACGAACCGAGTGCCGGCCGGCCGGGCGGCGGCGGGCCGGGCGCGGGCGAGGACGTGTGGGCCAGTGCCACCGCCGAGCGGCCGCGGATCGCCACCGGCGCCCCCGAGTGCCTCGACTGCCCCGTCTGCCGGGCGATCGCGGTCAAGCGGGAGGCGGGCGGCGACGTGGGCCGCCATCTGCAGGAGGCGGGGCAGGCGCTGCTGGCCGCCGCGCTCGACGTGGTGGGCGCCGTCGACCGGACGCGCGACCGGACGCGCGACCGGGATCGTTCCGGGGCGTCCGGCGGGACGAGCCGGAACCGGCCGCCGGAGGCGTCGAAGAGCCCGCGGGCGGGTAGGTCCGAGCGGTCGGAACGTCCTGATTCGGGCGATGCATGGTCGGCTGCCACGGGCGGCGGCCCCGCCGACATCGGGTAGTGCGGTTCAGGCTCCAGCCGGGGCGCTCGAGGAGGAGGAAGGGTACATGGCCCTGACCATCGGCGTGGATGTGGGCGGTACGAAGGTCGCCGCCGGGGTCGTCGACGACCGGGGGACGATACTGGAAAAGGTACGCAGGCCGACTCCCTCGACCAACCCCCAGGAGACCGCCGAGACCATCGCCGAGGTCGTCGACCTCCTGAAGGGCAAGTTCGAGGAGGTGTCGGCGGTCGGCCTCGGCACCGCCGGCTTCGTCGACGAGACCCGGTCGACCGTGCTGTTCGCCCCGAACCTCGCCTGGCGGGAAGAGCCCATCAAGGAGAAGGTGGAGAGCCGGGTCGGGCTGCCGGTGGTGGTGGAGAACGACGGCAACGCCACCGCGTGGGGCGAGGCCCGGTTCGGCGCCGGGCGCGGCGAGAACATCCTCGTCCTGGTCGCCCTCGGCACCGGGATCGGCGGCGGCATCATCATCAACGGCGAGCTGTACCGGGGCCGCTTCGGCATCGGCGCGGAGATGGGGCACTTCCGGGTCGTCCCGGACGGCCGCCGCTGCGGCTGCGGCAACCGCGGCTGCTGGGAGCAGTACGCCAGCGGCAACGCCCTCGTCCACGAGGCCCGCGACCTGGCCCGGGTGGCGCCCGCGATGGCGGGGCGCCTGCTGGAGCTCGGCGACGGCCGCCCCGAGGGCATCAGCGGCCCGGAGGTGTCGCAGGCGGCCCGCGAGGGCGACAAGGCGGCGCTGGAGTGCTTCCGGACGATCGCGCACTGGGCGGGCCAGGGCCTGGCCGACCTCAGCGCGATCCTCGACCCGGGCGCGTTCATCATCGGCGGCGGCCTGTCGGACGCGGGCGACCTGCTCCTCGACCCGATCCGCGCGGCGTTCGAGGACGCGCTGACCGGCCGCGGCCACCGCCCGCTGCCCGACATCCGCATCGCCGAGCTGGGGTCGGCCGCCGGCATCGTCGGCGCGGCGGACCTCGCCCGCGTCCGGCCCCTGCAGGACGTCATCGTCTAGGGCGCCGGTCCCGACATGGCCGCCGTCCGCCTGCTGAGCTACAACGTCCGGTCGCTGCGCGACGACCCGGCCGCCGTGGCCCGGGTCGTCCGCGCCCTCGCCCCGGACGTCGCCTGCCTGCAGGAGGTCCCGCGGTTCTGGGCCTGGCGCCTCAAGCGGCACCGCCTGGCGCGGGCGTGCGGGCTGCGCGTCGCGGCGGGGCGGCGGGCCTGCGGGCTCGCCGTCCTGACCGCGCCGCACGTCCGCCGGGTGGCCCGCGAGTTCCACCTGCTCACCCCGGACGCGGGGCTGCACCGCCGCGCCCTGGCGGTCGCGGTCCTGGAGGCCGGGGGAGTCCGCTTCGTCGCGGCGAGCACCCACCTCGACCTGGAGGACGCTCCGCGGCTGCGGCACACCGGCGAGATCCTCGCCCACCTCGCCCGCGCCCGCGACCGGTACAACGCGCCGGTCGTCCTCGCCGGCGACGTGAACGAAGATCCCGGCGGCGACTCCTGGAACGCCCTGACGGATCACTTCACGGACGCCTACGCGGCCGCCGGGCAGGGCGGCGAGCTGACGTTCACGGCCCGCGACCCCCGCCGGCGCATAGACGCGGTCTTCACCGACCCGTCGATCACGACGACCGGGTGCGGGGTGCCCATCGGCGACACCGCGCCCACGGCCGACTACGTCCGGGCGACGGACCACCGCCCGCTGGTGGCGGACCTGGAGATCGGACCCGCCGGCCGGGAGCGGCCACCGCCGCGCGGCTGACCCTCAGACGACGGCGCCGTCGTCGGGGTCGCGCGGCTCGTCGCCCATCCGGAGGACGAGGGTGACGAAGCCGCCGATGAAGGCGGCGACGGCAAGGAACGCGGCCCAGCCCGGGACCTCCCAGTCGAGGATGACCGTGACCAGCAGGTAGACGGGACCGCCGATCAGCGCGACCCACGCCCCTTTGGTGAGGGGGTCGGCGG
>NZ_SMKM01000007.1 GCF_004348665.1 Actinomadura sp. GC306
GACGGGGGCGGGCGGCGGGGTCCTGATCCTGCGCGGGGAGGCCGGCATCGGCAAGACCGCGCTGCTCGACCACGCGGAGGCGTGCGCGGCCGGGATGCACGTCCTGCGCGGCGGCGGCATCGAGGCGGAGGCCGAGGTCCCGTTCGCGGCCCTGCATCTGCTGCTCGGCGAGCACGCGGGCCGGCTCGGGGAACTGCCCGTCCCGCAGGCCGCGGCGCTGCGGGCCGCGCTCGGGCTCAGCCGCCCGCGGCCGGAGGACAGGCTGCTGGTCGGCCTGGCGCTGCTGACGCTGCTGTCCGGTCCGCCAGAGCGGGCACCGGTGCGGGGGCCGGTGCTCGTCCTGGTCGACGACGCGCAGTGGCTCGACCGGGAGTCGGCGGACGCGCTGCTGTTCGCCGCCCGCCGAGTGGCCGCCCGCGACGCCGCGTTCCTGTTCGCGGCCCGTGAGGACGCCGCGTGGCCCCGCACGGGCCTTCCCGAACTGCACCTGACCGGCCTCGCCGACGAGGAGGCGCGGCTGCTGCTGGACGAGCGCGCACCGGACACGCCCGCCGCGCGCCGCGACCGCGCGGTGGAGCAGGCGCGCGGCAACCCCCTCGCGCTGCTCGCGTTCGCGGCGGCCGAGTCGGGGCTGCTCGCGCACGTCCCGGCGGAGTTCGCACGGGCCGTCCGCGGCCTGCCGGAGTCCGCGCGGACGCTGCTCGCCGTCGTGGCCGCCGACGACACCGGCGAGCCGGGCGTGGCGGTCCGCGCGGCCGAGAGCCTCGGCGTGCCGTTCGGCGCGCTGGAACCGGCCGAGGACGCCGGGCTGGTCGCCGTCACCCGCACCGCGATCGGCTTCCGGCATCCGCTCGCCCGCGCCGCCGCGTACCAGGGCGTCCCGGTCACCCGGCGGATCGCCGTGCACCGCGCGCTCGCCGCCGCGCACGCGCGGACCGGGGACGCGGGCCCGCGGGTGCGCCACCTGTCCGCCGCCGCCCTCGGGACGGACGAGTCCGTCGCCGCGGAGCTGGAGGCGGCGGCGCACGGCAGCGGCCCGTCCGCCGCGGCCTTCGCCTACGAGCGCGCCGCCCGGCTCGCCGGGGAGCCGGAGGTGCGCGCCCGGCGGCTGGCGGCGGCGGCCGAGGCGGAGCTGGCCGGCGGGCGGCCCGAGCGGGCGCGGGCCCTGGCCGACGAGGCGGCGCGGGCGACGCGCGCGCCCGGTACGCGGGCGCGGGTGGACGTGGTGCGGGCGGGTCTCGAACTGGAGCACGGCGTCCCGGAGACCGCCGGGCGGCTGCTGCTGGAACGGGCCGTGGGCTGCGACGATCCGGAGACCCGTGATCGGCTGGTCCAGGAGGCCGCGTTCCATGCGTGGTCGTGCGGGGACGCGGAGACGGCGGCCCAGGCCGTCGAACGGCACCCCGGCGGGTCGGTCATGGTGCGTGCGTTGTCGGCGCTGCTCGGCGACGACTTCGCGACCGCCCGGAAGGTCCTGGCCGAAGAGCCGGACGGCGTCCCCGACGAGCGGCTGCCGCTGCTCGCCGCCGAGATCGCGCTGCTGGGCGGCGACGACCCGGCCGCCGCCGAGCTGTCCGGGCGGCTCGCCGCGCGCTGCCGCGACGGCGGGCTGCGGGCCCTGCTGCCGCGCGCCCTCGGCGTCCAGGCGTGGGCGCGGCTGTTCCACGGCGCGCACGACGACGCCCGCGCGCTGGCCGACGAGGCGCTGCGGGTCGCGGAGGAGACCGGGCAGCGGCGGCAGGCCGCGGCGCTGCGCGAGATCCAGGCGCGGCAGGCGGCGATGGAGGGCGACGAGGTCCGCTGCCGTGCGCTGTCCGCCGGCGGGCGGGCCGGTACCGCGCTCGGCCTGCTCGCCCTCGGCCTCGGCCGACCGGAGGACGCCTTGGAGCACCTCCAGGACGCGCATCGCGCGCCGGCCGCGCACGCCCCGCCCGCGCTGCTCGCGCTCGCCGACACCGTGGAGGCCGCCGTCGCGGCGGGCCGCCCCGGCGCGGGCGCCGAGCCGATGGCGCGGCTGGAGGCGCTCGCCCGTGCCGCCGCGCGGCCGTGGGCGGACGGGGTCGCCGCGCGCTGCCAGGCGCTGCTGGCCGCCGACGACGCCGAGGCGGACCGGCACTTCACACTGGCGCTCGCCGCCCACCGCGACGGCGGGCGGCCGTTCGAGCGGGCGCGCACCGAGCTGCTGTACGGAGAGTGGCTGCGCCGGTCGCGGCGCCGCGCGCGGGCCAGGTCGCGGCTCGGCGCCGCGCTGGAGGCGTTCGAGCGGCTGGGCGCGGTGCCGTGGGCGGAGCGGGCCCGCGGCGAGCTGCGCGCCGCCGGCCAGGCCGTGCGGCCCTGCGGCCCGCCGGGGCGGCTCACCGCGCAGGAGATGCAGGTGGTGCGGCTGGCGATGACCGGCGCGACCAACCGGCAGATCGCGGCGCGGCTGCGGCTGAGCCACCGCACGGTCGCCTACCACCTCTACAAGGCGTTCCCGAAGCTCGGCGTCGCCTCGCGGGCCGAGCTGCACCGGCACGTCCCGGCCGCCGAGACGGCCGCCGAGACGGGCGCCGAACGCCCCGCGTGACCGCCCCTGACGCCCCGGCCACATAAGTGTTCGGCCCGGTACATCCCTTGATCGGAGGCTCCCGCCGTTTCATCATCCGAGGGGACGGCGTTGGGGGGCCCGTGGACGTGGCGCGATCGGACGGATCCGCTCGCCGGCCGGCGGATTTCGCGGTGCGCGCGGCCGGCCGGGAGGAGGGCTGCCGCACCTGCCGGACCCCGCTGCTCGCCCGGGTGATCACCGGCCTGTACCTCGTGCTGATGCTGCAGACCCGGCTGGTCAAGCAGGCCGAGACCGGGCCGTCCCACATGCTGCTGTCCGCGACCGTCGTCATCACCGGGATCTTCGGCGTGCAGTGGCTCCTCGTCCTGTACGGGCCGCGCTCGCAGCGCCCCCGCCGCTGGGTGATCACGACGCACCTGGCGGTGCAGACCGCGCTGGCCCTGCTGCCACTGGCGGTGTTCGGCACCCACTGGTACCCGGTCGCCGGCGGGTTCCTCGCCGGGGCGATGCTGCTCCTGCTGCGCCCGCCGCTGTCGTGGTTCATGGTCGGGCTCGTCGCCGCCGCCGAGGGCCTGCTGCGGTACTACCAGGGCTGGTCCGCGCAGAACGTGTCGTTCTGCGTAATGGCGACGGTCATGGTCGGGCTGTCGATGTACGCGCTCACCCGGCTGTCGGGGTTCGTCCGGGAGCTGCACGCCACCCGGGAGCGGTTCGCGGCGGCCGCGGCGGCGCGGGAGCGGCTGGAGGCGTCCGGCAGCCTGCGCGCGGTGCTGGGCGCGGCGCTCACCCGGATCGAGGCGGTGAGCCGGCGCGCCCGCGACCGGCTGCCCGCCGACCCCGCCGCCGTCCGCGCCGACCTGGACGAGGTGGCCCGCACCGCGCGCCGCGCCGCGACCGATGTCCGGTCGATCGTCGGCGCCCTGCAGGGCCCCTCCCCCCGACGCGACCGGCCCGGCCGCGTCACGCAGTCGCGGCTGGCATGGACGATCCTCGTGTTCCTCACCGTGGGCTTCGGCTGGCAGCAGGTCGTCTACGTGCACACCGAACCGGGCGGGTCCTGGCGCACGACCGGGGTTGCGGCCGTGGTGGCGGCCGCCATCGGGGCGCTGCAGCTCCGGCACTCCTCGACGGTGCTGCGCGGGACGCGGCCCAGGTTCGGGGCGTGGACGCTGTCCGCGCAGGTCCTGCTGGTCTTCGTGCCGTACGCGCTGCTCGGCCCCGCCTGGGCGACGATGGCGTGCCTGGCCACCGGCTCGGTGCTGCTGGTCTCGCGGGGACCCCGGGCGTGGGTGCTGTTCTCGCTGACCATCGCCATGTGGTGCGTGCCCGCGCTGTGGGCCTCCTACGGCACGCTGTTCTACCTCTACACCGTCGCGATCTCGGTGCAGATCGGCGTGGTCGTGTTCGCCCTCCACCGGCTGCCGCAGCTCGCCCGCGAGGTCGACGTCGCCCGCGAGCGGCTGGCGCGGATGGCGGCGCTGCACGAGCGGCTGCGCATCTCCCGCGACGTCCACGACCTGCTCGGCCTGGGCCTGTCGACGATCACCGTGAAGGCGGAGCTGGCGCGGCGGCTCGTCACCGCCGACCCCGCCCGCGCGGCGGCCGAACTCGACGAGCTCGCCGCGCTCGCCCGGCGGTCGCGGGCGGAGGCCAGCGCCGTCGCCGAGGAGGACAGCGCCCTGTCGCTGCGGGACGAGGCGGTCTCGGCACGCGCCGCGCTGGCCGCCGCGGGCGCCGACGTCCACCTCGACCTGCCGGACGCCGCGGACCTGCCCCCGTCCTCTCCGGTGGACGGCGTGCTGGCGGCCGTCCTGCGCGAATCCGTCACCAACGTCCTGCGGCACGCGCACCCGGAGCACTGCGCCATCACCGTCACCGTCCGCGATGGGATCGTGCGCCTCACGGTGCGCAACGACGGCGTCATCCCCCCGGCGTACACGGGTTCGGCGCCCGGCACCGGCAAGGGACTGGCGAACCTGACCGCGCGGACCCGCGCCCTGGGCGGCCGGCTGTCCGCCGGGACCGACGGGAACGGCGGGTTCGCCCTCGTCGCGGAGATCCCCCTGCACCTGGAGGTCCCGGGGGGCGAAGAGCCCCGTCACATGACGGATTCGCTGCTCCCCTTCCGTGCCTAGCGTCCCTGGCATGACGCAGGACTTCGATCTCCACCGCCGTGCCCGCGTTTCCCCCGTCCCGAGGGGGCCGGCCTCATGAGCGGGAGCGGGCGCGACGGGCTCGCCGGGCGCACCGTCCTGCTGACCGGCGTCACCGGCTTCATCGGGCAGGCGCTGCTGGAGCGGCTGTTGTCCGGGCATCCCGAGACCCGCGTCGTGACGCTGCTGCGGGAGCGGCCCGGCGTCCCCGCGGAGCAGCGACTGGACGAGCTGGTCGCCAAGCCCGTGTTCGCGCCGTGGCGGGAGCGGGTCGGCGAGGACGCGGCCCGCGAGATCGTCCGGGACCGGGTGCGGGTCGTCCCGGCCGACATCACCGAGTCCGTCCCCGAGCTGCCGGACGACGTCGACGCGGTGATCCACGGCGCGTCCATCGTGTCGTTCGACCCGCCGATCGACGAGGCGTTCGCGACGAACGTCGTCGGCACGGTCGACCTGTACGAGGCGGTCCGCCGCGCCGGGGAGCGGTCCGGGCGGACCCCGCACATCGTGCACGTCTCCACCGCCTACGTCGCGGGGTCCCGCAAGGGCATCGTCCCGGAGACGACCCTCGACCACGAGGTCGACTGGCCCACCGAGCTGGAGTACGCCGTCGAGGCGCGCCGGACCGTCGAACGCGACTCGCGGCGCCCCGAGGTCCTCGGGCGGCTGCGCGCCGCCGCGCTCGGCGAGCAGGGCAAGGCCGGCCCGACCGCCGTCGCCGCCGACACCGAGCGCCGCCGCCGCGAGGAGGTCGACGCCCGGCTCACCGACTACGGGCGGGAGCGGGCCCGCAGCCTCGGCTGGCCCGACGTGTACACCTTCACCAAAGCGCTCGGGGAACGCGCCGCCGAGGAGACCGCCCGCGAGCTGCCGCTGTCGATCGTGCGGCCCGCGATCGTGGAGAGCGCGCTGCGGCACCCGTACCCCGGCTGGATCGACGGGTTCAAGATGGCCGACCCGCTGATCCTCGCCTACGGGCAGGGGATGCTGCGCGCCCTCGCCGGCATCCCGGACGGCATCGTCGACATCATCCCGGTCGACATGGTGGTGAACGCGCTGATCGGCGCCGCCGCCCGGGTGCCGGAGCCCGGCGTCCCCGCCTACTACCACGTGGGGTCGGGCGCCCGGAACCCGCTGACGCTGCAGCGGCTCGTCGAACTCGTCCAGGGCTACTTCGCCGAGCATCCGCTGCCCGGCACCGACGGGCGCGGCGCGATCCGGCCCCGCGACGTGACGCTGCTCAGCGACGGCCGCGCCGAGAAGGTGCTCGGCACCGCCGAACGCGCGATGGACCTCGCCGAGCGCGCGCTGCTGATGCTGCCCAGCGGGGAGCGCACCCGCGGCTGGCAGCGCACCCTGCACAAGCAGGGCCGCGAGGTGCGGGCGCTGCGCCGCTTCCGGGACCTGTACGGGGCCTACGGCGCCGCCGAGGTCGTCTACGCCGACACCGCCACCCTCGCGCTCGACCGGGAGCTGCCGGACGGCGCGGGCTGCGACTCGGCGGTCATCGACTGGGACCACTACCTCCGCGAGGTGCACTGCCCCGCCGTGACGGGCGCGTTCCGCCTCGCGCCGCCGCACCGGCCGGAGCCGCGCCCGGCGCTGGCCGTCCGCCCGGCGGCGCCCGCCGTGCGGTTCGAGGAGCGCCGCGACGTCGCGGCCGTGTTCGACCTGGACGGCACGATCGTCGCGTCCGACGTCGTGGAGGCGCACCTGTGGGCGCGGCTGCTGGACGTGCCCGTCCGGTCCTGGCCGGGGACGCTGCTGCCCGTGCTGCGGTCCGCGCCGCGCTACCTGCGCATGGAGCACCGCGACCGCGGCGAGTTCCTGCGCGAGTTCGTCCGCCGCTACGAGGGCGCGAACGAGGCGCGGCTGCGGGCGCTGGCCCGCGAACGGCTCGCGGACGTGCTGCTGCGGCGGGCGTGGCCGCAGGCGATCCGCCGCATCCGGAGCCACCGCGCGGCCGGGCACCGCACCGTTCTGCTCACCGGCACCGTGGACGTCTTCGTGGAGCCGCTGCGGACCCTGTTCGACGACGTGCTGGCGGCGCGGCTCCGCGTCGTCGACGGGCACTTCACCGGGCACTTCGAGCATCCCCCGCTGATCGGGGAGGCCCGCGCGGCGTGGCTGCGCGCCTGGGCCCGCGAGGAGGGCGTCGACCTGGCCGGGAGCTGGGCGTACGGGGACCACTACTCGGACCGTCCCGTCCTGGAGCAGGTCGGCAACCCGGTCGCCGTCAACCCGGACCCGCGCCTGTACCGGCACGCCAAACGGGAGCGCTGGACGATCGCGGACTGGGACGGCGACACCGGAGCCGTGGCCACCCTCCTCGACACCGCTCTGGAGGAGGCCCGATGATCCTGGCGCTGGAGTACCACCGCTCGCCCGCCCGCTACCTCGCCGCGGCGCGGCTGCCCGGCCGGCTCCGCCCGGCGGCCGTGCCCTCGCTGGCGCCGCTGCGGCTGTCGCACCGGCAGCCGCCCGGCCCGCCGGGACCCGGCTGGGTGCGGCTGCGGACCGTCCTGTCCGGCATCTGCGGGTCGGACCTGGCGATGGCGGCCGGGAAGGTGTCGCCCTACCTGGGGCCGCTCACGTCGATGCCGTTCGTGCCGGGCCACGAGGTGCTCGCCGAGCTGCTGGACGACGCCGAAGACATGCCGGCGGGCACGCGGGTCGTCCTCGATCCGGTGCTGCCGTGCCGGGCGCGCGGCACCGGCCCGTGCCCGTCCTGCGCGGACGGCCACGAGAACAGGTGCGACCACGTCAACGCGGGCCGGATCTCCTCGGGGCTGCAGACCGGGTTCTGCGCCGACACGGGCGGCGGCTGGTCGGAGCGGCTGGTCGCGCACCGCAGCCAGCTGCACCGGGTGCCGGAGTCGCTGCCGTCCGAGCGGGCCGTGCTCGCCGAGCCGCTCGCGTGCGCGGTGCGGTCGGTGCGCCGCATCGACGTCCCGCGCGGCACGACGATCGTCGTGGTCGGCGCCGGGACGGTCGGGCTGCTGACCGTCCTCGCGCTGCGCGAGCTGACCGCCGCCGGGCCGATCATCGTCATCGCCCGGCACGCCGGGCAGCGGCGGCGCGCCCGCGCGCTCGGCGCGACCGAGACCATCGACCCGTCGGCGGCGCTGCGCGGGCTGCGCCGCGTCACCGGCGGCTCGCTGGTGCGTCCCGAGCTCGGCCCCGGCTACCTGCTCGGCGGCGCCGACATCGTCGTCGACTGCACCGGCGGGGAGGGGCTCGACACCGCGCTGCGCATCGTCCGGGCGGGCGGGACGGTGCTGCTGTCGGGAATGCCGTCCAAGCCGACCGACCTGACGCCCGCCTGGTACCGGGAGCTGAACGTCGTCGGCTCCTACGCCAGCCGCGGCGCGGACGACTTCCGGGCCGCGCTCGACCTGGCCTCGCACGACGCGCTCGACGGGTTCGTCGACAGCGTCTACCCGCTCACCCGCTGGCGGGACGCGCTGTCGCACGCGCTGTCCGCCGGCCGCTCGGGCAGCGTCAAGATCGCGTTCGCCCCGCAGAACGGCGGCCCGCCCGCGCCGCACGGCGCGGCGTCCGCCGGCGCCGACGGCCCCGACCGTCTCGATCGCGAAGGAGCTTTTTGATGAGCAGACCGGGACTCGTGCTGGAGGTGGACGAGCGGACGCCGCCGATCCTGGTGCACGAGGGAGAGGGGTTCCGGCTGGAGCGCTTCCCCCTCGGCACCCGGGTGATCTACCCGCCGGACTCGCTGCCCGGCCTGCGCGACCTCACCGGCCGGATCCGCGAGGCGCTGCTGAACCCGCTCGGCAGCGAGCCGCTGCCGGAGCTGCTGCGCCCGGGGATGCGGCTGACGATCGTGTTCGACGACCTGTCGCTGCCGCTGCCGCCGATGCGGGCGCCCGACGTCCGGCAGCGGGTGATCGAGCAGGTCCTGGAGCTGGCGGCGGCGGCCGGGGTGGACGACGTCGAGCTGATCGCCGGGAACGCGCTGCACCGCCGGATGACGCCCGCGGAGATCAAGCACATCGTCGGCGAGCGCGTGTTCAACTCGTTCTGGCCGGACCGGCTCCGCAACCACGACGCCGAGGACCGCGACGACCTGAAGTCCCTCGGGCAGACCCGGCACGGCGAGGAGGTCGAGATCAACCGCCGGGCCGCCGAGAGCGACCTCATCGTCTACGTGAACATCAACCTGGTGGCGATGAACGGCGGCGCGAAGTCCGTCGCGGTGGGGCTGGCGTCGTACAAGAGCCTGCGGCACCACCACAACGTCCACACGCTGCGGCACTCCCGCTCGTTCAACGACCCGCCGAACTCGGCGATGCACCACTCCTACGACCGGATGCACGAGCTGCTGTCGGAGTCGGTGCGCGTCTTCCACATCGAGTGCACCCTCAACAACGACCAGTTCCCGTCGCCGTTCGAGTTCCTGAACAAGCGCGAGTGGGAGTGGACGCTGAAGGACCAGGCGAAGTTCCTGGCCGCCAAGCGCGCCAACGACCTCGCCCCGGCGGGTGCGCGGCACCGGGTGTGGCAGGGGATGCGGGCGCCGTACGGGGTGACGGGCGTGCACGCGGGCGCCACCGACGAGGTCCACGAGCGGACCCTCGCGGCCGTCCACCGGCAGCAGCTGACCGAGGTGCACGGCCAGTCGGACGTGCTGATGCTGGGCCTGCCGTACCTGTGCCCCTACAACGTCAACTCGGTGATGAACCCGATCCTCGTGTTCAGCCTGGGGCTCGGCTACTACTTCAACATGTACCGGAACAAGCCGCTCGTCCGGGAGGGCGGCGCCCTGATCATGTACCACCCGATGAGGTCGGAGTTCCACCCGCTGCACCACCCCTCCTACATCGACTTCTACGAGGAGGTGCTGACGCAGACGACGGACCCGGCGACCATCGAGACGAAGTACGAGGAGCAGTACGCCACCGACCCCTGGTACGTCCACCTGTACCGGAACTCCTACGCCTACCACGGCGTCCACCCGTTCTACATGTGGTACTGGGGCGCGCACGCGCTGTCCCACCTGGGCGACGTCATCTGCGTCGGCGCGGACCGCAAGGTCGCGTCCCGGCTCGGGTTCCGCGCGGCGAGCACCCTCGCCGACGCCCTGGAGATGGCGGGCGAGACGGTCGGCCGCAGCCCCAGCCTCGCCTACCTGCACACCCCGCCGATGACGCTGGCGGACGTCCGATGAGCGGGGGGCGGATGAAGCTGGCCGAGGAGATCCGGCTGCTGCGGCGCGGGCGCGACTGGCGCGGCCGGGCGCCGGCGCCGCGGTCGGCGCAGCCCTGGACGGAGGGCCCGCGCGCGCGGCCGTTCCCCACCGAGTGGGCGCGGACGCCCCTCGCCGCGGCGACCCGGACGGTCGCGTTCGACGGCATCCTGCGCACGGTCACCTGGAGCCAGACGCGACCCGAGGTCCACGGCCTCGACCTGCTGGAGGGCGTGCAGGGCCCGGTCGTGTTCGTCGCCAACCACGCCAGCCACCTCGACACGCCGCTGATCCTCGGCTCGATGCCGGCCGCGGTGCGCCGGCGGGTCGCGGTCGCCGCGGCCGCGGACTACTTCTTCGACGCCCGCTGGCGCGCGGTCGCGACCGCGCTGACCTTCAACGCGTTCCCGATCGAGCGGCGCGGCGTCGAACGCTCCCTGGACCTCGCGGCCGAGCTGATCGAGGACGGGTGGAGTCTGCTCCTCTACCCGGAGGGCACCCGCTCGCCGGACGGCTGGGCGCGCCGGTTCCGGATGGGCGCGGCGCTGCTGTGCCGCGAGCACGGGATCCCGGCCGTCCCGCTGGTGCTGCGCGGCACGTACCAGGCGATGCCGCGCGGCGGGTTCTGGCCGAAGCCCGGCCGTCCCGTCGTGTCGGTGCGCTACGGCCGCCCGATCGCCTGCGAGCCGGACGAGTCCACGGGCGCGTTCAACGGGCGGCTGGAGGACGAGGTCGGCCGCCTGTGGGTCGAGCACGACGAGGGCTGGTGGGCGTCGCTGCACGCGCCGGACCGCCGCCGCACCCCGCGCGGCCCGGAGGCGGCGGAGTGGCGCCGCAAATGGGAGGCGACCCGCCCCCAACCCCCCTCAGAGCGCCACCACCGAATCTGGCGCCGCCGCTGACCACTCCGTTGACTTGCGGCGTGTTGTTGTTATGGGACGCCGGATAACAACAACACGCCGCAAGTGAACGGTGGTTCAGCGGGGGGTGGGGGTCTCGCCCAGGACTACCTGGGTCACGTTCGGGAAGTCGCCGAAGATCTTCGTGCCGGCGCCGTAGCCGTTGGACGTGACGGTCATCGTCGGCATGGGGCCGAAGCCGTCCGCCAGCGCTACCAGCAGCGCAGTGCCCGTGGGGGTGGCCATCTCGGCGTCGATGTCGTGGCCCCGCATCGGCGCGCGGGCGCGGGCCAGCAGCTCCACGACCGCCGGGCCCGGGTTCGGGATCAGGCCGTGCCGGCACCGGATGAACCCGTGCCCGACTGGGATCGGCGCGGCCCGTACCTCGTCCACACCGAGGGTCTCCAGCGCGGCGCACGACCCGACGATGTCGACGATCGCGTCGTGGCCGCCGACCTCGTGGAAGTGGACGTCCGCGGGGGGCGTGCCGTGCACGGCGCCTTCGGCCTCGGCGAGCGACCGGAACACGGCGAGGGCCCGGTCGCGCACGCGGCCCGGCAGGGGCGCGGAGCCGACGAGATCCTCGATGACGGCGTGGGTGCGGGAGACCGCGTCGTCCTCGACGCCGACGATCGCGCGGGTCGCCGCGATGCCGCGCCGCATGACCCGCTCGGTGTCCAGGGACCAGCCGGGGACGCCGAGGCCCTTGAGCATGGCGCGGACCTCGCCGAGGTCGGCGCCCGCGTCCAGCAGGGCGCCGAGGGCCATGTCGCCGGCGACCCCGGCGAAGCAGTTGACGTAGGCGATGCGCTTCATGCGAGCAGCCTCCAGGCGAGTACCGCGGCCCCGAGGCCGTCGTCGATTCCGGTGGCGGCGAGGCCCGGCGCACCGGAGGTGAGCAGCGCCGCCAGCGCGGCGAGGCCGCCGTCCGCGCTGCCGTAGCCGACGCTCGTCGGCACCGCCACCACGGGGCGGGACGTCAGCCTGGCCACGGCGGACGGCAGCGCACCGTCCATGCCCGCCACGACGATGAGGAGCCGCGCCTCGTCCAGGTCGTCCCGCACCGCGAGGAGGCGGTGCAGGCCCGCCACCCCGACGTCGGCGGTCAGCGTCGCCGGGAGGCCGAGCGCGGTCGCCGCGGCCTTCGCCTCCTCCGCCACCGGCAGGTCGGCCGTGCCTGCGGAGACGATCGCGACCGGCCGCGGCACCCATGAGCAGGGCCGGGGCCGCGGGCGGGTCAGCACCACGAGCCCGGACCGCGGGTGGTGGACGGCGTCGGGTGCGGCCTCGCGGGCCGCCTCGTACTGCTCCCGCGAAGCACGCCGGAGGAACGCGGCCTCCGCGTCGCGGGCGAGCAGGTCCTTGACGCATTCGCGCACCCGGTCCAGGTCGAGGCCGCCGGCGTCGGCGTAGGCGATCGGGTGGTTCACACGGCCCCCCGCGTGTTGACGAGGTGGGCGGCGTATCCGGCGCCGTACCCGTTGTCGATGTTGACCACGACGACTCCCGGTGAGCACGCGTTCAGCGCGGACAGCAGGGCGGCCTTGCCGGGCAGGTGCCCGCCCGCTGAGGTCGGCAGGGCGATGACCATGCGGTCCACCAGCCCGGACACCAGCGTCGGCAGTGCGCCGCCGGTCCCGTCCGCGACGACGAACACCGCCGGGCCGTCCTGCTCGCCGAGCCAGCCCGGCAGCGCGGCGGGGTCGTGTACGGGCGCGTCGTACCGGCGCACGACGCGGCTGCCCATCGCCTCGGCGACCAGCGCCGCCTCCTCGGCGGCGGGCTCGTCGGCGGGCCGGCCGCAGACGACCTCGACGCGTCCGGTGCCGCGCCGCGCGACCGGAGCCAGGACGGCCAGCCGCGCCCGCTCGTGTACGACCGCCCCCGGGAAGGCCGTGCGCAGTGCGTGCAGGGTCTCGTCCGGCGCGCGGGTCGCCAGCACGTTGACGGCGCCCGCGCCGGTCAGGCTCTCCGCGATCGCGACGACCTCCGCGGTCGTCTTGCCCTCGCAGAACACCGCCTCCGGATGCCCGCGGCGCCGCCCCCGGCCGATGTCGACGCGGGCGAACCCCAGCTCGGCGACGGCGTCCGGCGCGGTCACGAGGCGGCCGCCCGCAGGCGGGGCAGGCCGAGGACGGCGTTGTGGCTGCCCTGCCGGTACGGCTCCAGGTCAAGGGTCACGTAGCGGAAGCCGGCGTCCTTGAGCAGGGCGGCGATCTCCGGGGCCCGCTCGGCGACGCGTCCGATGTCGGCCGCCTCCACCTCGATGCGGGCGAGGTCGCCGCCCTGGTCGCGGACGCGGAACCGGCCGCCGAACCCGGCGCGGCGCAGCGCGTCCTCGGCGTCCTCGACGCGGCGCAGGGCCGCTCGGGTGACCGGTACCCCGTACGCGAGGCGCGACGACAGGCACGCCGAAGCGGGTTTGTCGGACGTCGGCAAACCCAGCACGCGGGCGGCGTCCCGGACGTCGGCCTTGCTCAGCCCCGCGTCCACCATCGGGAACCGGGCGCCCATCCGGCGGGCGGCGCTCTGCCCGGGACGGTGGTCCCCGAGGTCGTCGGTGTTCACGCCGAGCAGGACCGGCCAGTCCCCCGCCTCCGCCGCGACCGCCGACAGCACCGAGACGAGCGCCTCCTTGCAGAACCGGCACCGGTCGGCGCCGTTGGCCGCGTACCGCTCGTCGTCCAGCTCGGCGGTCGTCACCACGCGGTGCCGCATCCCCAGCCGGGCCGCCTGGGCGCGGGCGTCCGCCAGCTCCGACCGGGCCAGCGACGGCGAGTCGGCCGTGACGGCGAGGGCGCGGTCGCCGAGCTCCCGGTGGGCCAGGTAGGCGAGCAGCGAGCTGTCCACCCCGCCCGAGTAGGCGACGACGGCGCCCGGCAGCGCGGCCAGCGACCTGCGCAGGGCGGAGATGTCGGGCGTGTCCGGCGGCCGCGGAACGGGCCTGTCGGCCATGGGGCATCTCCTTCGGCGTAGTCCTCCGGGAGCGACGCTAGGTGCGTGAGGGGAACGCCGAATCCGTCATCCGACGGGCGGCCTGCGGGGAACGCGGCACGGCGCCCGCCGGGCCGCGAGGAAAGGTTCTGAGCACGATCCCGGCCTGGCGGACGCCGCCCTTCCAGGCATACCCACTATTGCAAGGAAGTCGCAGTTGGGTCCAGCGTGCATTTAAGGCCGCAGATCAGCACGGAAACCGGGCATGGAGGGGGTGGCGGCGGGCAGGTGTGCCCGCAGACCGCAGAGGAGCGGCCGGGCCCGCGTGGGCCGGGGCCGCCCGAGGAGGGAGAGGTATGAGCGAGTCGATCGCGGGCGTGTCCGTGCCGGACAGCGCGCTGGCGCGGGAGGCGACCGAACTGGTGCGCGAGGCGGCCTCGCCGCTGCTGTTCGACCACTCCCGCCGGGTGTTCGTCTGGGGGGCGCTGCGCGGCCGGGAGCAGGGGATCGAATTCGATCCGGAGCTGCTGTACGTCGGGGCGATGTTCCACGACCTGGGGCTGACCGAGCGGTACCGCCGCACCGACCAGCGCTTCGAGATCGACGGCGCCGACGAGGCGCGGCGGTTCCTGCACGCGCACGGGGTGACCGGCGAGGCGGCCGACCGGGTCTGGACGGCGATCGCCCTGCACACCACGCCGGAGATTCCGCTGCACATGGCCCCCGAGATCGCGCTGGTCACCCGGGGGGTCGAACTGGACGTGCTGGGCATCGGCTACCAGGCGGTCTCCGCCGAGCAGCGCGCGGCGGTCGTCGAGGCGCACCCGCGGCCGGACTTCAAGAACCGGATCCTGGCCGCGTTCACCGAGGGCATCAAGGACCGGCCCGGCACGACGTTCGGCAACGTCAAGGCGGACGTCCTCGCCCACTTCGTGCCGGGGTTCGTCCGCGGCGACTTCGTCGAGGTGGTCCGCGACTCGCCCTGGCCCGAGTGAGCCCGGGGACCGGGACCGGTCAGTAGCGGCGGCGGCCCGCGCCGCCGCCGCCGCGGAACCTGGACAGGAGCCGGCGGGCCTTGGCCTGGGTGCGCGGGTCGCGGGCCATCCGCTGCGCCTTCATCCTCGTCCGCTGCCCCGACGGGCTCTGCAGGTACCTTCTGATCTTGTTCATGACGGGCATGTTCCGCTCCTGGCTCGGCGTTGACTGTTCAACGTCTGCCCACTGAGAAGAGTTCGGAACCTGTCGGGGCGGCGCCGCTTCGGTGGTCGGCGCGGTCGCGGATCACGCCTTCCGGGCGGCTCGGACGGTCAGCAGGGTCAGCGCGGTCAGGCCCGCCGCGAACCACAGGGCGGCCGTGGTGGACGCGCCGTCCACGATGAGGCCGCCGAACAGCGCGCCGAGGGCGATGGCGAGATTGAACACGACGGTGTTCAGCGCCGTGACGGCCTCGGTGTGCCCGGGAGCCGCCTTGAAGATCCACATCTGGACGGCGACGGGGTAGCTGCCGAACGCCAGCCCCCACAGGACCAGGAGCGCGATACCGGTCCCCTGCGTCACGCCGACGACCGGGAACAGCGCCAGGACCGAGGTGATCAGCACGGCGACGGCGACGAGGGTCGCGCGGACGTTGCGTCCCGCGGCGCTGCCGCCGGCGAAGGTGCCGATGATGCCCGCCACGCCGAACACGAGCAGCAGCGGCCCGATGAGCTTCTCGTCGACGCCGGAGATCTCCTGGAGGATCGGGCTGACGAAGGTGTACGCCGCCAGGTGCCCGGTGATCAGCAGGAACGTGGTGACGATGAGCGCGCGGACGGCGGGGATGCGGAACAGCCCGAACATGCCGGCGAGCCGGATCGGGTCGTCCCCGGGGATCCGCGGCAGGAGGACGAACAGCGCGGAGAGCGCCAGCAGGCCGAGGCCGGCGAAGGTGAGGAACGCGATGCGCCAGTCGGTGAGCCCGCCGATCAGCGTCCCGGCCGGGACGCCGAAGACGTTGGCCGCGGTCGCGCCGCCGAACGCGAGCGAGGTGGCGCGGCCGACGTGCCCTTCCGGGACGAGCCGGACGGCTATCCCGGCGGCGAGCGCCCAGAACCCGCCGATGCTGATGCCGATCAGGAACCGCGCGGCCAGCAGCGTCGGGAAGTCCGGGGCGAAGTACGAGAGGGCGTTGGCCACCACCATCAGCGTGATCAGGCCGATGAGGACGGCGCGGCGGTCCAGCCGTCCGATCACGACCGGGACCAGCAGCGCGCTGAGTGCGGCGACCAGGCCGGGGACCGTGACCATCAGGCCGGCGGTGCCCTTGGAGATCCCGAAGTCGCCGCTGACGGAGGTGAGCAGGCCGACGGGGAGCTGCTCGGCGGTGACGACGAGGAACGTCCCGACCGCGACCGCCACCACGGCCAGCCAGCGCTTGAGGGACACGTGCTCGGGGACGGGCCCGGTGGTCGCGGGGGTTTCGGTGCGGGTCATGGTGCGGGACTCCGTGCTGGCAGGGGGCCGGGCGTGCTGAGGACCGCGGGCCCCGGCGGGGCGGCGGCGGGCTTCTTCGTCTTCGGAGGGATCTGGCCGAGCAGCATCCCGGCGAAGGCGATGACCATGCCGAGGAGCTGCAGCGGGGTGAGCGCCTGGCCGAGCGCGGCCCAGCCGATGACGGCGGCGGAGAGCGGGCTCAGCAGGACGAGGAACGCGACCGAGGTGGCGGGGAGGCGGGAGATGCCGCGGAACCAGATCCAGTAGCCGATGGCGGTGCCGAAGACCGCGAGGTAGAGGTAGCCGGAGACCGCGGCGCCGTCGAGCGCGGGCGGCGCGCCCTCCACCAGCAGCGCCACGGGGACGAGCAGCAGGCCGCCGGCGGTGAGCTGCCAGCCGGTGAACGGCAGCGCGCCCACGCCCTCCGGGTGGCCCCAGCGCTTGGTGAGGACGGTCCCGGCGGCCATGGAAGCGGTCCCGGCGAGCCCGGCGACGATCCCGGTGGTGTCGAGGATCGCGTCGGAGCGCAGCACCACCAGGCTCACTCCGAACACGCCGATGACGCCCGCCAGGAGCTTGTGCGCCGTGGGCCGCTCGGACAGCAGGAGGCCGGCGAGGGCGAGCGTGAACAGCGGGCTCGCCGCGCCGAGGATGGCGGCGACGCCGCCGGGCAGCCGGTAGGCGGCCAGGAACAGCAGCGGGAAGAACACGCCGATGTTCAGCGCGCCGAGCACCGCGGCCCGCCAGACCCACACGCCGCGCGGCAGCAGGCGGCTGATGAGCAGCAGCGCCAGCCCGGCCGGCAGCGCGCGCAGCAGCGCGGTCAGCAGCGGGCGGTCGGGCGGGAGGAACTCCGTGGTCACGGCATAGGTCGATCCCCAGACGATGGGGGTGAGGGCGGTGAACGCGACCGTCCTGGAGGTGCCCGACATCTCGATACCTTCTTGTTGATTATCTTAATGCTAAGATAATCGCCGCCATGAACGCTAGCGTCAAGTAGGTCAACGTTGAGATTTATTCCGGCGGGCACCTCCGGGACGAGCCGACGGCCGGCGGCCCGAGGGTCAGCAGGTCAGAACGCCTCGTCGAGCGCGACCGTCCCCGCCACCCCGATCTGGTAGGCCGAGACCCGGCGCTCGAAGAAGTTGGACAGCTCCTGCACGTCCTGCAGCTCCATGAACGAGAACGGGTTCTGCGCGCCGTACCGGGCCGGAAGCCCGAGCCGGACGAGGCGCTGGTCGGCCACGTACTCCAGGTAGGTGCGCATGTCGCCCGCGCTCATGCCGGACAGGCCGTCCCCGCACAGGTCGCGGGCGAAGCCGGACTCCGCCTCGACGGCCTCCTCCATCATGCGGGTGACCTGCTCCGTCAGCTCCGCGTCGAACAGGCCGGGCTCCTCGGCCCGGACGGTGTCCACCACGGAGAACGCGAACTCCATGTGCATGCTTTCGTCCCGAAAGACCCAGTTCGTCCCGGACGCGAGCCCGTTCAGCAGGCCGCGCGACCGCAGCCAGTAGACGTAGGCGAACGCGCCGTAGAAGAACAGGCCCTCGATGCACGCGGCGAAGCAGATGAGGTTCAGCAGGAAGGTCCGGCGGTCAGCGGCGGTGCGGAGCTCGTCCAGCGCGCCGAGCGAGTCGATCCAGCGGAAGCAGAACTCCGCCTTCGCCCGGATGGACGGGATGTGCTCGACCGCCGCGAACGCCTTGGCGCGCTCGTCCTGGTCGGGCAGGTAGGTGTCCAGGAGCGTCAGATAGAACTGCACATGGACGGCCTCCTCGAAGAGCTGCCGCGACAGGTACAGCCGGGCCTCGGGGGCGTTCACGTGCTTGTAGAGGTTGAGCACCAGGTTGTTCGCCACGATCGAGTCGCCGGTCGCGAAGAACGCGACCAGGCGGTTCACCAGGTGCAGCTCGGCGGGCGTGAGGCGCGCCAGGTCGACGAGGTCGGACGCCAGGTCCACCTCCTCCACCGTCCACGTGTTGCGGATCGCGGCGCGGTACCGCTCGTAGAAGTCGGGATAGCGCATCGGCCGCAGGGTCAGGTCCATACCGGGATCGAGCAGCATGCCGTTTCCTTCCGTCCGCGGTCCTTCGGTCCGCGCGCTCACTGGCACGCCTCGCAGGTCTCGGGGTTCTCCAGGGAGCAGGCCGCGGCCGACTCGGCGGCGACCGTCGTCTGCGCGATCCGGGTCGCCGGACGGGAGCGCAGGTAATAGGTGGTCTTCAGGCCGCGCCGCCAGGCGTAGGCGTACATCGAGGACAGCTTCCCGATCGTCGGCGTCTCCATGAACAGGTTCAGCGAGTGCGACTGGTCGATGTACGGGGTGCGGGCGGCGGCGAGGTCGATCAGCGCCTTCTGCGGCAGCTCCCAGGCCGTCCGGTAGCGGGCCCGCAGTTCCTCCGGGAGGTCCACGAGGCCCTGGACGGACCCGTTCGCCCTCTTGATCGCCTCGCGGACGGCCGGCGTCCAGAGGCCGAGCGACTTCAGGTCGTCCACCAGGTAGTGGTTGATCTGCAGGAACTCGCCGGAGAGCGTCTCGCGCTTGAACAGGTTGGACACCTGCGGCTCGATGCACTCGTAGCAGCCCGCGATGGACGCGATCGTGGCGGTCGGCGCGATCGCGACGAGCAGCGAGTTGCGGAGCCCGACCTCGGCGATGCGCTCGCGGAGCCGCCTCCACTCGGCGGGGTGCACGGGCTTCGCGTCCGGGAAGTGGTCCAGGTGGAGCTGCCCGCGTGCCGTGCGCGTCTTGGCGTAGGCGGGCAGCGGGCCGTGCACCTCGGCCAGGTCGGCGGACGCGGCGTAGGCGGCCAGCGCGATCTCCTCGGAGATGCGGGTGGACAGGTCGCGGGCCTCCGGTGAATCGAAGGCCAGGCGAAGCGTGAAGAACACGTCGGCAAGCCCCATCACGCCGAGCCCGACGGGCCGCCACTTGCGGTTCGCCTTCTCCGCCTCGGGCGTCGGGTAGAAGCCGCGGTCGATGGTGCGGTCCAGGAACCGGACGGCGGTGCGGACGGTGGCGCGGAGCCGGTCCCAGTCCATCCCGGACGGCGTGACGTGCGCGGCCAGGTTCACCGAACCGAGGTTGCACACGGCCGTCTCGCCGTCGGCGGTCACCTCCAGGATCTCCGTGCAGAGGTTGGACAGGTGGACGGTCTCCCCGGCTTCGGCGGTCTGGTTGCAGGCCCGGTTGGCGGCGTCCTTGAACGTCATCCACCCGTTGCCCGTCTCGGCAAGGGTGCGCATCATCCGCCCGTACAGCCTCCGCGCCGGGACCTGCCGGACGTACCGGCCCGCCTTCTCCGCGTCCCGGTACGCGGCGTCGAACGCGTCGCCCCACAGGTCCGCCAGCTCGGGGACCTCCTTCGGGTCGAACAGCGACCACGTCGCGTCCTGCTCGACGCGGCGCATGAACTCGTCCGGAATCCAGTTCGCGAGGTTGAGGTTGTGGGTGCGGCGCGCCTCTTCGCCGGTGTTGTCGCGCAGTTCGAGGAACTCCTCGACGTCGGCGTGCCACGGCTCCAGGTACACGCACGCCGCGCCCTTGCGGCGCCCGCCCTGGTTGACGGCCGCGACCGACGCGTCGAGCGTGCGCAGCCACGGGACGATCCCGTTGGAGTGCCCGTTCGTGCCGCGGATCAGCGAGCCCCGCGACCGGACCTTCGTCCAGGAGATCCCGATGCCGCCCGCGTACTTGCTGAGCCGCGCCACCTGCGTGTACCGCTCGTAGATCGACTCCAGCTCGTCCCGCGGCGAGTCGAGCAGGAAACAGGACGACAGCTGGGGACGGCGCGCGGCGGAGTTGAACAGCGTCGGCGAGCTGGGCAGGTACGACAACGTGCTGAGCAGCCCGTACAGCTCGCCCGCCTCCTCGACTGTGTCGGCGAGGCCACACGCGACGCGCAGCAGGAAGTGCTGCGGGCGCTCCAGGACGAGCCGCGTTCGCGGATGCCTCAGCAGATACCGGTCGTAGAGGGTGCGGAGCCCGAAGTACTCGAACCGGTCATCGGCCGCCTCGTCGACGAGCGCGTCCAGCGCGGGCGCGTTACCGGCGACGAACGCGGCGGGCGCGTCCGCCAGCAGGCCCGCCCGGTGCGCCGCGGCGACCGACTCGGCGAACGTCCGCACGCCCGCGGCCGCCGCCTCCTCCCGGATGCGGACGCCGAGCAACCGCGCGGCGACCCGGGAGTACCCGGGTTCGGCGGGGACCAGCGCGCCCGCCTCGCCGATCGCGAGGTCCCGCAGCGCCGCCGCGTCCGTACCGTCCCCGGCCCGGACCGCGGCCAGCACCCGGCCCGCCGCGACGCCGGGTATCCCTTCGCAGGCGGCCTCGACCTCGGCGGCGACCCCCGCGAACGCCGCGGATACCGCAGGCGGCGCGGCCAGATCCTGTGTCACGTGCTCTTCTCCCCTCGCAGGCCGCCTCGCGGAGGCATGCGAACGGGACGCGAACCGCCCCCGGGGCGCACCGCGCTCCGTCCCGACCCACCCGCGAGGCCCTCGGACGAACAACGCACTGGCAGGTCTTCGGACTCGCGGGCGCCGCCTGCTCGCACAGGCGTCCTACTGGCCGTCGCTTCCCGGGCCCGGATGGCCCAGTGCTTCATGACGGCGGTCGTTCCCGCTCACCGCTGCGGGGCAGTCCCGGATTCGCACCGGGTTCCCTCTCACGTCGCCCCCGCCGCGGACGGCGGGGGCGAACCAGCACGGGATTGAACCCTACATCTAGTTGGCGATCTTTGTGCAACCCCAAGATGTTGGGCGTGTCGAAAGATATGGAAGGGCGGCTGCACGCACGGCGAACCGGGTGGCAGGATGGTGGCCGCCATGTCCCCGCATGCCCCGAACCCGGTGTTCCGGACCGCTCGCGCGGTGGTGTTCGCCACCGTGTGCGTCACCCTTGCCATCGTCGGGCACGTGGTGGCCGCGGGGACGGTCACGGCCGGGCCGGCGGCGACGGGCTTCATCCTCGTCCTCGGCGTGACACGGCTGCTGGCGGGGCACGAGCGCTCGCTGGCGACGATTCTGGGCGGGCTCCTCGGCGGGCAGTTCGCGCTGCACACGCTGTTCTCGGCCGCGTCCGGTCCCGTCCACCACGCGACGCACGGCGCGGACGTCATGGTCCCGGTCGCGCACGGCACCGGCGGCCCGGCGATGACGCTCGCGCACACCGTGGCCGCGCTGATCGCGGCGTGGTGGCTGCGGCGCGGCGAGCGGGCCGCGTGGTCGCTGGCCCGGCGCGTCGCCGCCGCGGCGGACCGCCCGATCCGGCTGCTGCTCGCCCTCCTCACCGTCGAACCCGTCGCACCGCCGCGACGCACCCCGCCGGCACCGGCGGACGCCGCACTCCCAGCCACCGGCCGGGTGCTGCGGCACCAGGTCGTCCGGCGGGGCCCACCGTCCCGTTCGAGGGCGCTCGCCGTCTGAGCCGAGCGCCGTACGTCCCGGGACGCCGGACCTCGGCGCTCCCGTGTCTCCCCCTCGTACGACTCGAACGGAGTTCCGTCATGTCCTTCATTCCGCATGCCCGCCGGGCGGGTGCGGTCGCGTCCCTCGCCGCCATATCCGTCACCGGCTTCGCGACGGCCGCGTCCGCGCACATCACCGCCAACCCGAAGACCGCCGAGCAGGGCTCGTACGCGAAGGTCGCGTTCCGCGTGCCGAACGAGCGGGACAACGCGTCCACGACGAAGGTCGTGGTGCACCTCCCGGCCGAGCACCCGCTGTCGTCGGTGTCGGTCCGGCCCGTCCCCGGCTGGAAGGTGAAGGTGGAGAAGGCGAAGCTCGCCGAGCCCATCGAGGCGCACGGCGGCAAGCTCACCGAGGCCGTCAGCACGATCACCTGGTCGGGCGGGAGGATCGAGCCCGGTGAATTCCAGGAGTTCGACGTGTCCATGGGCCGGCTGCCCACGGACACCGACCGGATGGTCTTCAAGGCCGACCAGACGTACTCGAACGGCGAGGTGGTCAAGTGGGCGGAGGAGCCGCCGGCGGAGGGCGGGGAGGAGCCCGAGCACCCCGCCCCGGTTCTTAAGCTGCTCCCGGAGGGCGGTACGGAGACGGCAGGGCTGACCGCCCAGACGAAGCCCGAGGAGCCCGCCGCCGCGTCCGCCGAGGACGGGACCGCCCGCCTCCTCGGCGGCATCGGAATCGCCGTCGGAGTGATCGGCATCGGAGTCGGCGGCATCGGAATGGCGCGCGCTAGGAGCAAGGCATGATCCGCATGATGAGGATCGCCGCGGCGATGGCCGTGGCGATGGTGTTGGCGGTGCCGTTCGCGGCACCGGCGTCGGCGCACGACACGCTGACCGGTTCGAGTCCGAAGAAGGACGCGACGGTCGAGGCTCCGTCGGAGATCGAACTGACGTTCTCGGCCGCCGTCAGGCTGCCGCGCGTGGTCGTCACGGACGCTTCGGAGAAGCCGTATCAGGCGGCAGATCCCGAGGCGGTCGACAACAAGGTCACGGTGCCGCTCAACGGGCCCATGCCCAACGGCGAGTACACCGTCGCGTGGCGCGTCGTGTCGTCGGATGGGCACCCCATCCAGGGCACGTACAAGTTCACCGTGGAGGGCTCGCCCGCCGAGTCGGCCGCGCCGTCCAGCGCCGCGGCCGAGCCCCCGGCGCCTGAGCCGACCGCGACGAACGCCGCGTCCTCGGAGGAATCGGGCGGCTCGTCGGGCTGGCTGTGGATCGGCCTGATCGCGCTCGTCATCGGCGCGGCGGCCGGCGCGGTCGCCTGGTTCCGCCGCTCCACACCGTCCGAGAACTGACCGATCCGGCCACCGGTCGGGTGATCACAGCACCACAGTGATCATCCGGCCGGTTGGCGCGAACAGCTCCGGCCCTCCGCGCCGCCCTCGATGCCAGCGGCGAAAGCGCCCCAGGCCAGGCTTCAGGGGGTGAAGGCGCGGAGGGTTGCTTCTACCAGTGCGTCGGCGTACTCGGGAGTGAGTGGTCCTGAGCGGTGGAGCCAGCGCTGGTGGAGCGGGGCGTACAGCACTTCCAGGACGAGGTCCAGGTCGGCGTCCTCGGACAGTTGACCGGCCTGCTGGGCGGCGCGGAGGCGCTCCTTCTTAGCGTCGTCCACCGGGGCGGCCAGCTTCTCGCGGTACTGGGCCGCGAGGGCGGGATCGCCGATGATCTCGATGTTGAGCGCCCGGATCGGCGCCTCGAACGCGGGGTCGGCGAACTCGGCGACGGTGGCGCGCATGACGGTCTTGAGGTCGGCTTCTAGGTCGCCGGTGTCGGGGAGCCGGACGCCCTCGCCGGCATCGCTGAGCTCCAGGAACGCGTCGAAGATCACCGCGCCCTTGGCCGGCCACCAGCGGTAGATCGTCTGCTTGCCCACGCCCGCGCGGGCGGCGATGCCCTCGATCGTCACCTTGGCGTATCCGACTTCGGAGACGAGTTCGCGCGCGGCGGCGAGGACGGCCCGGCGGGACCGCTCGCTGCGCCGGGCCGGGTTCGGCTTCCCAGATTGCGACACGCCCGGATCCTAGCATCTTGGCGAGACGAGACGTTCCGTCTTGACAATGCCGCGGGCACGGTTTCATACTCCTCATAACGAGACGGACCGTCTCGTCTCATATGAACGGAGAGCCCATGACAACCGGAAGAGTCTGGTTCATCACCGGCGCGTCGCGGGGCCTCGGCAGGGCGTTCGCCGAGGCGGCGCTCAGTGCGGGAGACCGCGTCGTGGGAGCGGCGCGCGACCTCAGCCCGCTCGCGGACCTGGCCGCCGCGCATCCGGACGACCTCGTGCTCCTGACGCTGGACGTCACCGACCGGGCGGCCGTCCAGAAGGCGGTCGACGAGGCCGTGGCGGCGTTCGGCCGGCTCGACGTCGTGGTCAACAACGCGGGCGCGATGCTGCTCGGCATGGTCGAGGAGGCCACCGAGGAGGAGATCCGCGCCCAGTTCGACGTCAACTTCTTCGGCGCGGTCTGGGTGACGCAGGCCGTCGTACCGCACCTGCGCGCCCAGGGGTCCGGGCACATCATGCAGGTCACCACGATGGGGACCGGCGGCGGCGTCGCGTCCACCGGCTTCTACGTGGCGAGCAAGTCGGCGCTCGACGCGCTCGGCCAAGCGCTCGCGATGGAGCTGGCGCCGTTCGGGATCAAGGTGACGATCGTCCAGCCGGGCGGCTACGGCACGGACCTTTTCACGCTGGGGACCACGATGGCGGAGCCACGTTCCGAGTACGGGGAGCTCCGCGCCCGGCTGGCCGAGATGTGGGGCGAGGACGCGGGTCCCGACCCGCGCACCGCCGCTCCGGTGGTCATGGAACTGGCCGACCTGGCGGAACCGCCGCTGCGCCTGATCGTCGGCGGCGCGTCCTACGACATGGTGCGCCAAATGGAGGAGGCCCGCGCCGCCGAGTACCGCGCCTGGGAGCACCTGAGCCGCAAGGCTCCCGGCTGACTTAGCTGGTGTTCCCGGTGGGGGAGATTGTTCCTGGGGAACATGTCGGTTCGCGTTCATCGGCTGTTCGTGCGGTGGTGGTTGGGTGCCGCGTATGCGCGCTTGCCTGGCCGTCTCCGCACGGGAACCCGATCGGCCGATCCTCCACGAGGTACTGGCGGCTGCCCGGTGGGCCATCGCCGAGGCGGTGCCCGCGCCCGCCGACGGGTGGCGGACCGCCGAATGGATCTCCCCGGACGGCGGAACCGCGCTGCTCGCCTGGTCGAACGAGCCCCGGGAGGACCCCTTCCCGGAGCCGATCCTCACGTCCGGGGGCCGGGTCCTGGCCTACTGCGGCTACCTGGGCGCCAAGGGCGACAGCGACCTGCTGCTGGACGCCGCGGCCCTCGGCGACGACCTCGACGGCATCGGCGGGTGCTTCTCGGTTTTCCGCGCCGGGCCGGACGGCTTCGAGGCCGCGACGTCCGTCACGCGCGCCTGCCCCGTCTACCACGCCGAGGCGGGCGGCCTGCGGTTCGCGGCGTCCCGCGCCCTGCTGGCGCACCTGGCGGCGCGCGCCGCGGCGACCGGGCTGAGCCGCCCGGCGCCCGCCTACGACGTGCCGGCGCTGCAGTCGATGGTGCGGCACGGGTTCTTCGTCACCGACGAGACGCCGTTCGAGGGCGTGCGGGCCGTGCCGAACGCGGCCACGCTCGTCGCGCGGCGCGGCCGGGCCGTCGACGTCGTCCAGCGCCCGCTGCCCGAGCAGGGACCCGTCCCGCGCGGCCGGAAGGAGGCGCGCGAGCGGGTGGAGCCGCTGGCGGAGGCGCTGCTGGCGGCCGTGGAGCCGTTCAAGCGGCACGACCGGCCGATGCGGCTGGCGCTGTCCGGCGGGCGCGACAGCCGGTTGATCGCCGCCGCCTGCCACGCCGCCGGGGTGCCGTTCTTCGGGGCGACCCACGGCCTGGCCGGCAGCCCCGACGTGGTGCTGGCGCAGCGGGTCGCCGAGGTCCTGGGCGTGGAGTGCGAGGTGACGATCGACAAGCAGCGGTCCGGCGCGGTCGTCGTCCGGCACCCGCTGCGGCGCGCCCACGCCCTCGTCCGCATGTGCGAGGGCATGAACTCGGCCTACGAGGGCGTCAACCGGTGGGCGCCCTTCGACCCCGAGCCGCGCAGCTCGGGGTCCGGCGGGGAGCGGCTGCGCGGCGGTTTCCTGTCAGACCAGAAGGACCTGAGCCGCGACGGCGTCCACCGCCGCCTCAAGACCGTCTTCCTGGCACAGAGCGAGTTCCTCAACGCGGACGCCAATGCGTGCGCACAGCGTCTCTACGACCAGTGGGTCGCCCGCTACGACCGGGACGGCGTCGACATCCTCGACAAGCTCCACATGTTCTACAAGACCGGCCGCTGGCTCGCGGGCTCCCACACGGCGACGCTCATGAACTGGGCCTACTACCACCCGTTCCTCGACAACCGCGTGGCCCGCGCCGCGCTGGCGCTGCCCGTGGAGTGGCGGCTGAGCGAGGAACCGCTCGCGCTGGTCATGCACATGCTCGCGCCGCGGCTGCGGGACGTCCCGTTCGACGGCAAGCGGTGGCGGTTCGAGGAGCGGCGGCCCCGCTCGCTGCGCGAATGGCCGGCCTGGCGGCGCCGCGCCACCCCGCCCGCCACGTCGGCCGGCGGGTTCAACTGGCGCAAGTCCTACGGCCCGGAGCTGGCGGACGTGTTCCGCGAGCACATCCTGAACGGGCCGCCCGAGCTGTTCGCCATCCTCGACCGCGCCGCCGTGGAGCGGCGGCTGGCGGAGGTGCCGCCGCGCCGCCCCGGGCAGAGCTGGCACCTGCTCTCGCTGGCCGTCCTGCTCTCGGACGCGTGGCGCGAACCCGAACCGGCCGACCTCCCGGACATCGAGGTCCCCGTCCCAAGATGACCCACCGCCCAGCGCCCCACTGGGACACCCGCACGCTGGACGCTCCGAGCACCCAATAAGATCATCGCGATCTTGGTCGGGCGACGGAACGGTCTACATGCGAGTGCGGTCTTTGCTGGTCTTGCTGCCGTTGGTGACCCTCCTTGGATGCGGGGGCGGCGAGAAGACGGAGGCGGCCGATCCCGGCACGTCGGCGAGCCCGGCGGCGACGCCGGCGAGCCCGGTTGTGGAGAGCACCTCTGCGGCTCCCGTGCCGACGACGTCCAGCCCGGCCCCCACACGCACGGCGGAGCGGACGAGGCCCGCCGCTCCGGTCAGTCACCCGGCCGCGGGCTTCTGGGAGGGCCCCAAGCCGTCCAGCGGCAGCAAGCCGACCATGATGATCGGCAACGACGGCGCCCTGCAGATGCGATCCGACGGATTCCTCTGCAAGGGGAAGGCCACCCCGAGCAGCCGCACGTTCGAGCTCAGATTCACCCAGTGCGTCGTGCCTCTCCCGGTGGTCGTGGCCACCCTCTCCGCCGACGCCCAGAAGATGACGGTCGTCGAGACCAAGAGGGACGGCACGAAGAAGAGCTCGACTTGGCGCCGCTTCAGCGCATGACCGGGCGCCGTTCGCAGGCGTGAAGGGAACGCAAATATTGCGCCGATACCCCCGTTCGGGGGTGGCGTGTGTCACGCGGTATGGCGACGATCCTCGTACGGGTGTCCGTGCGGCTTCGAGGAGAGACCATGCCCGCAGTCGAGTTCCGTGCGGCGCGCGACTTCCTGCTCGCGCATCGCGATGACTACGCGACCGCGTACGAGAAGTTCCGGTGGCCGGTGCTGACCGGCTTCAACTGGGCGCTGGACTGGTTCGACGAGCTCGCGAAGAACAACGACTCCCCCGCGCTGTGGATCGTGGAGGAGGACGGGTCCGAGGCCAGGTACACCTTCGGGGAGCTGTCGCGGCGGTCCAGCCAGGCGGCGAACCTGCTGCGGCGCAGCGGGGTGCGGCGCGGCGACCGGATCATCCTGATGCTCGGCAACCAGGTCGAGCTGTGGGAGACCGTGCTCGCGGCGATGAAGATCGGCGCGGTGCTGATCCCGTCCACGCCGCTGCTGGGCACCGCGGACCTTCAGGACCGGCTGACCCGCGGCGGCGCCCGGCACGTGGTCGTCGGCTCCGACCACACCGGCAAGTTCGACGGCGTCCAGGGCGAGTACACGCGGATCGCCGTGGGCGACCCGGTGGACGGGTGGGTGGACTACGCCGGCGCGTACGAGGAGGCGGAGTCGTTCACCCCCTACGGCATCACCATGTCGCAGGACACGCTGCTGCTGTACTTCACGTCCGGGACGACCGCGAAGCCGAAGCTCGTCGAGCACACGCACGCGACGTACCCGGCCGGGCACCTGTCCACGATGTACTGGCTCGGGCTGCGGCCCGGGGACGTCCACCTGAACATCTCGTCGCCCGGCTGGGCCAAGCACGCGTGGAGCAACGTCTTCGCGCCGTGGAACGCCGAGGCGTGCGTGTTCATCTTCAACTACACGCGGTTCGACGCCGAGCGGCTGCTCGACACGATCGAGCGGTGCGGCATCACGAGCTTCTGCGCGCCGCCGACCGTGTGGCGGATGCTGATCCAGGCCGACCTCGGCCGGCTCGCCACGCCGCCGCGGGAGGTCGTCGCGGCCGGTGAGCCGCTGAACCCCGAGGTCATCGAGCGGGTCAAGGACGCGTGGGGCAAGACGATCCGCGACGGGTTCGGGCAGACCGAGACCACGGTGCAGATCGCGAACACGCCGGGGCAGCCCGTGAAACCGGGGTCGATGGGACGCGCCGCGCCCGGCTACAAGGTTGCGCTGATCGACCCGCTGACCGGGCGGCCCGGGGACGAGGGCGAGATCTGCCTTGAGCTGGAGGACCGTCCACTCGGGCTGATGGTCGGCTACCACGGCGACGAGGCGCGCACCGAGGAGGCGATGGCGGGCGGTTACTACCACACGGGCGACATCGGCTCCCGCGACGAGGACGGGTACATCACCTACGTCGGGCGCGCCGACGACGTGTTCAAGGCGTCCGACTACAAGATCTCGCCGTTCGAGCTGGAGAGCGTGCTGATCGAGCACGAGGCGGTGGCGGAGGCCGCGGTGGTGCCGTCGCCCGACCCGGTGCGGGCGGCCGTGCCGAAGGCGTACGTGACGCTCGCGAACGGCTGGGAACCCGGCGCGGAGACCGCGAAGGCGATCTTCGAGCACAGCCGGGCCCAGCTGTCGCCGTACAAGCGGATCCGGCGGCTGGAGTTCGCCGAGCTGCCCAAGACGATCTCCGGCAAGATCCGCCGCGTGGAGCTGCGGACGAGCGAGTTCGACAAGCACCCCGGGTCGGACCCCGGTGGGGGGACGACCCCCCACACCCCCCGGAACGACATCGGTGATCGCCCGGAGAACGAGTACCGGGAGGAGGACCTGCGATGACGCCGTCCTACGCGTCGGGCGTCTCGGCCGTCCCGCTGCTGGGCGACACGATCGGCGCGAACCTGGACCGGGCGGTCGCCGCGTTCCCCGAACGCGACGCGCTCGTCGAGATGGCCACCGGCCGCCGCTGGACCTACGAGCGGTTCGCCGACGACGTCGAGGCCGTCGCGCTCGGCCTGCGCGGCCGCGGCGTCGCCAAGGGCGACCGCGTCGGGATCTGGGCGCCGAACTGCGCGGAGTGGATGCTCGTCCAGTACGCCACCGCCAAGCTCGGCGCGATCCTCGTCAACATCAACCCCGCGTACCGCGTACACGAGCTGGAGTTCGTCCTCGACCAGGCGGGCATCAGGACGCTGGTCGCGGCGAAGGCGTTCAAGACGTCGGACTACGCGGCGATGATCGAGGAGGTCCGGCCGAAGTGCCCCGCGCTCCAGGACGTCGTGCTGATCGGCGGCCCGGAGTGGGACGAGCTCGTGGAGTCGGGCCGCGCGGACGACCCGTCCGCACTCACGGGGATCGGCCTGACGCTCGGCGCCGACGACCCCATCAACATCCAGTACACGTCCGGGACGACGGGCTTCCCCAAGGGCGCGACGCTCTCGCACCACAACATCCTGAACAACGGCTACTTCGTCGGTGAGCTCTGCGGCTACGACGAGGAGGACCGCGTGTGCGTCCCGGTTCCCTTCTACCACTGCTTCGGCATGGTCATGGGGAACCTGGCGGCCACCAGCCACGGCGCCTGCGTCGTGATCCCCGCGCCGGCGTTCGACCCGAAGGCGACGCTGGACGCGGTCGCCGCCGAGCGGTGCACGTCGCTGTACGGGGTGCCGACGATGTTCATCGCCGTCCTGGCCGAGCCGTCGCTGGCCGACCTGGACCTGTCCGCGCTGCGCACCGGCATCATGGCCGGGTCGCCGTGCCCGGTCGAGGTGATGAAGCAGGTCATCGAGCGGCTCGGGATGGCCGAGGTCGCGATCTGCTACGGCATGACTGAGACGTCGCCGGTGTCGACGCAGACCCGCGCGGGCGACTCCCTCGACCGCCGCGTGTCCACGGTCGGGACCGTGCACCCGCATCTGGAGGTCAAGATCGTCGACCCGGCGTCCGGGACGACGGTGCCGCGCGGCGAGCCGGGGGAGTTCTGCACGCGCGGCTACTCGGTGATGCTGGGCTACTGGGAGGAACCGGAGCGGACGGCGGAGGCCGTCGACGCGGCGCGCTGGATGCACACCGGCGACCTCGCGGTGATGGACGACGACGGCTACGTCACCATCACCGGCCGCATCAAGGACATGGTCATCCGGGGTGGCGAGAACATCTACCCGCGCGAGATCGAGGAGTTCCTCTACACCCACCCCGACATCGTGGACGCGCAGGTCATCGGCGTCCCGGACGAGAAGTACGGCGAGGAGCTGATGGCGTGGGTGCGGCTTCGCGAGGGCGCGCCGGGCCTCACCGCCGGGGAGCTGCGCGCGTTCTGCGAGGGCAGGCTCGCCCACTTCAAGATCCCGCGCTACGTCCACGTCGTGGACGAGTTCCCGATGACGGTCACCGGCAAGGTCCGCAAGGTGCAGATGCGCGACGAGGCCGCCGCGATCCTCGGGCTGGCCGAGCGGCCCGAGACCGGCGACACCTGACAAGAGCGGAGTTTCCGGGCTCCCGGCCCTTTCGTGCCGGGTCCCGGGCGCGGCATCCTCGGGTCATGGGTGCGCCTACGGCGAGCGGCCGTCCCCCCAGGATGTCGCGCGACGACGCGGGTTCCGTCCGGTCTGCGGTGCTGTCGCTGCAGCGCGCGACCGGCCTTCCCGTGGTGTTCGGCGGCGCGGTGCTCGGGGGCGCCGTGCCCGGCGGCGGGCAGGACCGCCTGCGCATCACCGAACTGGTCGGCAACACCACCGACTCGCTGGACGGCCTCGTCGTGCACAGCGGCAGCGGCCTCGGCGGCAAGGCGATGGCGATGGGGCGCCCCCTGTGGGTGAGCAACTATCCGTGCTCGGCGTCGATCAGCCACGACTACGACAAGCCGGTCGGGCGGGAGGGGCTGCTGTCGATCGTCGCGGTGCCGGTCGTCGTCCGGCGGCGGGTCCGCGGCGTCCTGTACGGGGCGCTGCGCGAGCCGCTGTCGCTCGCCGACCGCGTCGTGGGCGCGGCCGTCGACGCCGCCCGCGACCTCGAACAGGACCTCGCGGTCCGGGACCGGGCGGACGAGGCGCTGGCCCGCGCGCGGCCGGGCACGTCCACGTCGCGGTGGGAGGAGGTCAGGGCCGTCCACGCGGAACTGCGGGCCCTGGCGGAGGAGGTCGAGGACCTGCCGACGCGCGACCGGCTGCGGGAGGCGTCACTGCGGCTGGCCGCCGCCGGGCTGGACGAGCCGGACCCCGCCCCGCGCCCCGCGCTGTCGCCCCGGGAGCTGGACGTCCTGTCGTACGTCGCGATGGGCTGCACCAACGCGGAGGCCGCCGGACGCCTCGGGCTGCTCCCCGAGACGGTGAAGAGCTACCTGCGCTCGGCGATGCGCAAGCTCGACAGCCACACCCGCCTGGAGGCGGTCACCACCGCCCGCCGGGCGGGCCTCCTGCCTTGAGGGCCGGAAGGAACCGCGGGGCCGCGCGGCTTCTCGGCACGGACCACGGCCGGCGACGGGGTCAGCGTGGCGTCGGGTGGACGGTGTCCAGCACAGATCGGCCCCCGTGGCGCACTGCCTGGACGGATCGTTCACCAAGCGCCGGCTGCGCCGGGCCTTGGTCGCACGGGCGTCCCGCCTCGTCCGGGTCGGGGACGTCCGGCCCTCGATCTTGCAGTGGAAACCGTAACACCTCTGCGAACAGAGTCGTTCATGTAATTGATTTCCTCGCGGTACCGGCTACCCGTTGGTAGCTTGGCGGCGTGGACTCCGACGGCCTCCCCTCCCTGCCGCGCGGGCGCCATAAGCTGACCCGCGAACAGGTCGCGGCATCGCAGCGGGAGCGCCTGCTCCAGGGCATGACGCACGCGGCCGGGGAGAAGGGGTACGCCCGTACCTCCGTCGCCGACGTGCTGAAGCGGGCGCGCGTGTCCCGCGAGACGTTCTACGAGAACTTCGCCGACAAGCAGGCGTGCTTCCTCGCGGCCTACGAGGCTTCGGCGGAGCGGTACCTGCGCACCGTGGACGAGGCGCTCGCCGCCGACGGGCCGGTGATGGCCAGGCTGGAGCGCGCGCTGCGCGGCTTCCTGCGGGAGCTGGCCGCCGACGCGAGCGCGGCCCGCACGTTCCTGGTGGAGATCTACGCGGTGGGGCCGGCGGCGACGGTGCCCCGGTACCGGGTGCTGGACGGCTTCATCGAGACCATCGACGGGCTGCTGGCGGAGGACGAGCGGTTCCGCGCGCTGCCCGATCCCGAGTTCGCGGTGCGGATGCTCGTCGGCGGGATCGCGTCGCTGGTGACCGCGCAGGTCGCGATGGGCCGGCACGCGTCGCTGCCCAAGCTCAGCGCGCCGATCCTCACGCACGTCAAGTCGCTGCTGGGTCAGAACCACGTCCGGACGTAGTCCACGACGGCGGGGTTCCCGGCGTCGGCGTCGTCCACGACCGGTATCAGCGTCCACTTGTCGAGGGCGGTGCACGGGTGCGAGAGCCCGAGCCGCACCACGTCGCCGACCTCGGCCGAGCCGTCCACCAGGTAGGCGTGCTGGTCGTTGAGCGCGGTCACCCGGGCGCCTTCGAGGGGTTCGGTGCCCCTGCCCCGGACGAACTGCGGCTCCGGCATGCCCGAGTCGAAGGGCAGGTCGCGGCGGCCCGCGTCCAGGATCGCCAGCGCCGGCTCCGGGCGGGACACGACCCGCGTCCACGCGTGCATCGCCGAGCGCAGCCGCGGCCCGCCGCCGTCCGAGCCCCGCGCGAACGGCGAGATGCCCCGGTAGAACCCGTCGTCGTGGACGATGTACGCGCCCGATCGCAGCACGACCCGGCCGTCGAGCCCGCCGAGCACCTCCGCGACCTGGTCGAAGAACGCGCTGCCGCCCGCCGAAACGACGGGCTCGTCGACCTCGTAGTCCAGCCCGCCGTGCAGGTTCGCGAGCCTGCGCAGGTAGGCGTGCACGGTGCGGCGGCCGTCCTCGGACGCGTCCCGCGCGAGGACGCCCTCGTACCCGGCGATCCCCGCGAGCCGGAGGGTAAGGGCGCCGCGGACGGCGTCGGCGACCCGCCGCGCGTCGCCGTCATCGCGGACACCCGCGCGCCCGTTCGGGCCGCCGAGTTCGACGCACACGTGGACCGGGCGCTGCGCGCGAGCCATGCGCAGCGCCTCGTCCATCAGCTCGACCGCGCGCACGGAGTCGACCCAGCAGAAAAACTCGAACCCGGGGTGCAGGTCCTGCTCGGCGGCCAGCCACGCGAGGCCGGCCGGGTCGAGGAGGGCGTTGGCGAGGACGACGCGGCGGACGCCGAACGCGCGGGCGACGCGGAGCTGCGGCAGGTTCGCGAGCGTGATGCCCCAGGCGCCGGCGTCGAGCTGCGCCCGCCACAGCGCCGGGGCCATCGTGGTCTTGCCGTGCGGGGCGAGGTCCAGCCCGGCCTCCGCCGCCCACTCGGCCATCACCCGGACGTTGTGGCCGAGGGCGCCCGCGTCGAGGGTGAGGAGCGGCGTCCCGAAATCGGCCAGGGGCAGCCGCGCCCGGCGGGCCTCGGCGACCGTCATGCCGTGCGCCGACACGGGGATCGCCTTGAACCGCCAGTCGAGCCGCTCCGCATCGAGCGCGTCCACCGCCGTACCGTCGATGCCCACCCGTGACCTCCCGCCGGATCGAGATCCCATAGCAACCTCCTACCCGCGCAAAACACCGATAGCGTTGGCCTTGTGGAGGTTGATGTGGCAGGTGGGACATCCCGCCGCAAAGCTCTATGGCTGCTGGGCGCGTGCGCCGGGCTGACCGCCCTCGGCGCGGACGCCGCCCGCCCGCGGGCCGAAGCCGGGACGGCCGCGGCGAAGACCACCGCCCGCGCCCGGCCGGCGGTCACGCCGACACCGACCCCGACGCCGACGCCGACCCCCCGGCCGGCCCCGTGGACGCCGGCGAAGCTCACCGCGCTGGACAAGCCCGTCAAGGAGCTGTCGCAGCTGTCCCCGGCGCCGCCGCCGAAGTCGATCGCGCTGACCCTCGACGACGGGCCGCACCCGGAGTGGACGCCGCGCATCCTCGACCTGCTGGCCGAGCACGACGTCCGCGCGACGTTCTTCATCGTCGGCGGGCAGGTGAAGGAGCACCCGAAGCTGACCCGCCGCATCGCCGACGCCGGGCACCAGATCTGCAACCACACCGAGACGCATCCGATGTCGATCGCGAGCATGTCCCGCAAGCGGGTGCGCGGGGAGATCGGCGACGCGCACGACCGGATCGCCGACGCGACCGGTGTCGTCCCGCAGTTCTTCCGGTCGCCGGGCGGCGCCTGGTCGAAGACCGTGCTGGACGTGACCGCCGAGCACGGCATGCTGCCGATCGACTGGGCCGTCGATCCGCGCGACTGGGCGCGGCCGGGCGTCCGGCGCATCCGCAAGGCGCTGCTCAAGGGCAAGGACGGCGAGATCCTCCTGTGCCACGACGGCGGCGGTGACCGGTCCCAGACGCTGAAGGCGCTGGCGGACGTCATCCCGAAGCTGAAGAAGCGCGGACTGACCTTCGTCGCCCTCTGATCCCCCGTGGCGGCACGGGCCGGGGTGCACTTAAGTACACCCCTGGTCCGGGTCGGGGGCACACTGTGCTCGTGGGTTCACGCCAGAAGACTGGGACTCCAGACGGCAAGAGACCCGCGGAGGACCCGGTGGACGCTGAACTGTTGAGAGAGACCCGGCTGCAACGGCACATCAGGACGCCGTGGCGCGGCGCCAAGCTCGGGCTGCTCGCCTTCCCCGCGATGTTCGTCGGCGTCTGGCTGCTCACCGTCTTCTCCATGATCACGAGCCTGATCGGGGTGCTGCTCTTCCCGTCCGCGGTGACGCTGCTGCGCAACCAGGCGGACGTGTACCGCGACCTGATCGGCCGCTGGACCGGCGTCCGGATCGAGCGCCCCTACCTCCCCGAACCCGAGTACGAGCCCGGCGCCCACGGCGTGCTCAAGCGCTTCCTCGTGCGGTTCACCGACCCCGCGACCTGGCGCGACTGCCTGTGGATGCTGGCCGACCCGATCGTGGTGATGTTCACCGCGGCACTGCCCGCGATCCTCATCGTGTACGGGCTGTGGGGCTTCGCCCTCGCGGCGTTCGCCGGCGGGGTGATCACCGGTTACGGCGGCAACGAGTGGTACGGGTGGGTCCACGTCCAGCCCGGCTACGAGAGCGACGGCGGCCTCCTGCTGACCACGGTCGTCCTCGCGACGGCCTTCACCGCCACCGGGTTCGCCATCGGGCCGAAGATGATGGCCGTGTACGGGCGCTGGGGCGGGCTGCTGCTCGGCCCGACCAGGAAGTCGGAGCTGGCGCTGCGCGTCCAGCACCTCACCGAGACCCGGTCGGAGGCCGTGGACGCGTCCGCCGCCGAGCTGCGCCGCATCGAGCGCGACCTGCACGACGGGGCGCAGGCGCGGCTCGTCGCGATGGGCATGAGCCTCGGCGCGATCGAGCACCTGCTCGACAAGGACCCGGAGAAGGCCCGGATCCTGCTGGCCGAGACCCGCGCGTCGTCGGCGAAGGCGCTGCACGAGCTGCGCGACCTCGTCCGCGGCATCCACCCGCCGGTCCTCGCCGACCGCGGGATCGGCGACGCGGTCAAGGCGCTGGCGCTCGACCACCCGCTGCGGGTGGAGGTGCGGGCCGACCTGCCGGGCCGGCCGGACGCGCCGGTCGAGTCGGCCGCCTACTTCGCGGTCTCGGAGATCCTCACCAACGCCGCCAAGCACTCCGGCGCGTCCCGCGTCTGGATCGACATGCGGTACGAGGACGGCATGCTGCGGATCTCCGTCACCGACGACGGCCGGGGCGGCGCGACGCTGGACGGCGGCACGGGCCTGCGCGGGATCGAGCGCCGGATCGGTACATTCGACGGGGTCCTCGCCCTGAGCTCCCCGCCGGGCGGCCCGACGATCGTGACCATGGAGCTGCCTTGCGCGTTGTCCTCGCCGAAGACCTCGCCCTCCTGAGGGAGGGGCTGGTCAGCCTCCTCGAATCGCACGACTTCGAGATCGCGGCCGCCGTCGACAACGGCCCCTCGCTCCTGAAGGCGCTGCTCGACCACCGCCCGGACGTGGCGGTGGTCGACGTGCGCCTGCCGCCGTCCTTCACCGACGAGGGGCTGCAGGCGGCGCTGGAGGCGCGCCGGCAGGTCCCGGGCCTGCCGGTCCTCGTGCTGTCGCAGTACGTGGAGCAGCTCTACGCGCGGGAGCTGCTCGCCGACGGCAGCGGCGCCATCGGCTACCTGCTGAAGGACCGCGTGTTCGACGCGGCGCAGTTCGTGGACGCGGTGCGCCGGGTCGCGGCGGGCGGCACCGCGATGGACCCCGAGGTGATCTCCCGGCTGGTGGCCAGCGGCACCCGCGGCACCCCGCTGGGCCGGCTCACGCCGCGCGAGACGGAGGTACTGGAGCTGATGGCGCAGGGCCGCTCCAACGCCGCGATCGCGGAGCGGCTCGTCGTGACCGAGCGGGCGGTGACCAAGCACACCGCGAACATCTTCGCCAAGCTCGACCTGCCGGTCACCGGCGACGACAACCGCCGCGTGCTGGCCGTTCTCGCCTACCTCAACCGCTGACCCGCCCCCGCCGCCTTGCCATTCCGACATATCGGTCTATCCGGTCGGTGCCGGGTGGATTATGTTTGCTCGGCGATGGCGCCGGGAGGGCACGATGACGGTGGTTCTGGTCCTGCTCTGCTTGGCGATCGCCGGGCGGGAGCTGTATCTGGCGTTCGAGCGCAAGCGCACGCCGGGCGCGCTCGAGATCGCCGACATCCGCATCCAGCTCCGCGCATTGAGGGGCACGCGGGACGAGCTGGAGGGCTTCCGCACGTCCCAGCGGGAGCGGCTGGACGCGCTCGCCCGCGAGCAGGACCGCGACCGCGAGGCGCTCGCCGAGACCGACGCCCGGATCCGGTCGCTGATCGCGCAGATCAACGACCGGATGGTGCCCGACGTCAACGACCGGCTGAACCGCCAGCGGGAGACCGCCGACCTGCAGCGCGCGGCGGCGGAGCGGCTGGCCGCCGAGGTCGCCGCGATCCGCGCGCACCTGGTGGCGCGGCTCGACCAGGCCGTCGCGGCGTCCCTCGGCGCCGGGCCCGCCGACGTGGTCGCCGGGTCCGTCACCGCCGAGCCGCCCGCCCGCCGGCACGGGCTGACCGGCCCCTACGAGCGGTTCGCCGAGCGGCACGGGCTGCGCGTGGAGCTGACCGACGGGGACCGCTACTACCTGTCGGGCCGCAGCCCGCGCGCCCTCGAACACGACTTCCTCGAACTCGTGCGGGACCTGCGCGCGGACCCCGCCGCCTCGGCCTCGGCCGACACGGTCCGGCCGCTGCTGGACGCCCTCCGCGACACCGGCCGGGGCGCGGCGCGGCTCGGGCCCCTCGTGCTCGCCCGGACCCCGGAGTCGCTGGTGTGCGGGGTCCTGCCGCTCGCCGACCTGCTCCGCTCCGAGAACGGCCGCCTCCTGGACGACCCGGAGAGCGGCACGCGCCGCCTGCGCCGGCTCCCCGCGGGCCGCGTCTGCGACCTGACCGCCTTCGCCGGCCGTCCCCCGTCCGACGGGGAACGCTCTTAGGGACGGGGGGTGCCGGTCCAGGGGAAGGCGGGGGCGCGGCGTTCGACGAACGCGGAGATGCCCTCCACGTGCTCGCCGCAGGCCGTCATCTCGCCGAGCCACCGGCGGGCCTCGTCCTCGACCGGGCCGCCGGCGGTGATGGCGTCCACGATGCCCTTGGTCGCCTGCTGGGTGAGCAGGGAGCGGGACGCGAGCGTCCCGGTGAACTCGGCGACCCGCCCGCGCAGGCCGCCCGCCGGGACGACCTCGTCCAGCAGCCCGATGCGCAGCGCGTGCGCGGCGCCGACGAGGTCCGCCGAGTACAGCAGGTACTTCGCCGCGGCCGGGCCGACCAGGCGGACCAGGCGGGTCGTCGCGCCCGCCGGGTAGACCAGGCCGAGCTTGGCCGGGGTGATCCCGAACCGGGCGCCCTCCGCCGCGAACCGCAGGTCGCAGGCCGCCGCGAGCTGGCAGCCGCCGCCCACGCAGTACCCCTCGATCGCCGCGATGGTCGGCTTCGGGAACGCGGCGAGCGCCCGCTCGGCGACCGTCGACAGGTGCGACTCGTCGTCGCGGTGGATGTCGGCGAGCTCGGTGATGTCGGCGCCCGCGCAGAAGTTCCCGCCCGCGCCCGTCAGCACCACGACCCGCACCGCCCGGTCCGCGGCGAGATCGTCCAGCAGGCCGGGCAGCGCGCGCCACATGTCCGCGGACATGGCGTTGCGCTTGGCCGGCCGGTCGATCGTGATCGTGCCGACACCGTCGGCGGCCTCGGCGTGCAGCCCGGCGACCATCGTCCGTCCCCCCTATGCTTCGACGCGGCTCATCGTACGAAGCCGCGGCCCCGGACGGACCGCGGGGTGCCGCCGCGGGATCCGAACCCGGCGGCCGGACGGGGAGTCACACCACTCGACACCGTTGCACCGAACCATGATCGTCGGGGACGGGCCGCGCCGGGGGATGCGCGCCGTGCCCGCGGGGGGACCGCCCGCATGAACTTTCCGTTGACCTCCGGGAATGCGAAACCGGCCCGGAGTGCTGTACTGTCGAGACAGCGCCTTCGAGTTGCCGCGCTTCGCGGAGATGGCGTTTCTTCCCCGCCCGGGTCATCTGAGAGCCCGGTGATCTCCCGGTTCGGTGCGCACTGAACGGCGTTCTGGACCGCCGCACGAGGGAGTCGACGTCAGCCCGGTGAACGGAGCTGCATTTCTCACATCTCACTCGCGTACACGACGCGGATTCCGCCGCCGTACGCGGGATTCGACCCCGGGCCGCGCGGAGCTCTCCGTACCGGCCTGAGAAGGGACCCACATGTCCGCTTCCACCCTCACCACCGAACGACCCGCCGGCGAGCGCCGCGGTGCACGCAAGCAGCAGGCGCACGGCGTGTCCGCGCAGGGCGCCCGCAAAGGCGGCCGCCAGGGCCGGCGGCCCGCGGCCGACGAGGGGCCGGTGGTCCCCTTCCACGGCATCCTCGCCGTCCAGGACAAGCACGCGTTCGTCCGCACCTCCGGCTACCACCCCGGCCCGGACGACGTCCACGTCTCGCTGACCCAGGTCAAGGCGAACAACCTGCGTCCGGGCGACGCCGTCGCCGGCACCGCGCGGCCGCCGAAGAGCAGCCGCGACAAGTTCTCCGCCCTCGCCCACGTCGAGACCGTGAACGGGGTGCCGCCCGCCGAGGCCGCGCACCGCCCCGAGTTCGCCAAGCTGACCCCCCTGTTCCCCGACGAGCGGCTGCGCCTGGACACCGGCCCGCTCGCCACCCGCGTCATCGACCTGGTCGCGCCGCTCGGCAAGGGCCAGCGCGGGCTCATCGTGTCGCCGCCCAAGGTCGGCAAGACGATGGTCATGCAGGCCGTCGCCAACGCCATCGCGCAGAACAACCCCGAAGTGCACCTCATGGTCGTGCTCGTCGACGAGCGCCCCGAGGAGGTCACCGACATGGAGCGGTCGATCGACGGCGAGGTCATCCACTCGACGTTCGACCGGCCGGCGCTGGAGCACACCGCCCTCGCCGAACTGGCCGTCGAGCGCGCCAAGCGCCTCGTCGAGCAGGGCCACGACGTGGTCATGCTGCTCGACTCGATCACCCGGCTCGGGCGCGCCTACAACCTCGCAGCCCCGTCCAGCAGCCGCATCCTCGCGGGCGGTGTCGCGACGACCGCGATCTACCCGCCGAAGAAGTTCTTCGGCGCCGCCCGCAACATCGAGAACGGCGGCTCCCTGACGATCCTCGCCACCGCGCTGGTGGAGACCGGCTCGCGCATGGACGACGTGTTCTTCGAGGAGTACAAGGGCACCGGCAACATGGAGCTGAAGCTCGACCGCGGCCTCGCCGACCGCCGCGTCTTCCCGGCCGTCGACATCGAGGCGTCCGGCACCCGCCGCGACGAGCTGCTCATGTCGCCCGAGGAGCTCGCGCTCTCCTGGCGGCTGCGCCGCGCCCTCCAGGGGCTGGACAAGCAGCAGGCCGTCGAGCAGCTCCTGGAGAAGATGAAGGGCACCTCGTCCAACGCCGAGTTCCTGCTGCGGCTCCAGCAGTCCACCTGACGCTCGGGGCACCCGACGCCCAGCTCACCTGACGCTCAGACCACCTGACGCTCAGCTCACCTGACGCCGGCGCTCAGCCGGTCTCCGGGCGGAACGACTCCAGGATCTGCGCGTAGAGGCGCTGGCCCGGCGTCCACCGCCGGTCGGGGGCGTGGAAGCAGAACTCGTATCCCGCGGCCCGGCTGCACAGCACGTGCCGCACGCCGTCCGCGAACGCGGGACCGGGCTTGCCCGTCCAGGTGAACTCCCATTCGGCGGCGCCCGCGATGATCTGCGGCACGCGTTCGAGCCGCAGCCTCTGGTAGCCGGGGTAGCGCCGCTCCGCCACGGCCGCACGCTCCGCGGCGCGGAGCCCGGCGAGGGAGTCCCCGGGCGCCGCGGTGATCCGCAGCCCGTGGCCCGCCTCGGCGTCCTTCCAGTGCATGACGGCGCCGCTCCGCTCGGCCTGCCAGCCCACCGGCACGCGCACCGAGTAGGCGCCCGCCTCCCGGTACTTCGCCATCTTGGCGGTCACGCCCGCCGCCGGGCGCAGCGCGACCGAGTCGCTCTTGCCGACCGCCGTCCAGCGCGCCGTCCAGGTGCCGGCGGTCGCCGCGAGGACCGCCAGCACGGCCACGCCCGCGACCGTGCCCGGCCGCACCCGCCGCACCGCCGCGAACCGCCCCGCCGCCTCCGGGTGCCGCGGAGCCCGCGTGCCGGGGGCGCGCCACCGGTCGCGGAGCCGCCGCGAACCGCACGGGGGTTTCGCCCGGTCGTCGCCGGGCGGCCGTCCGCCGCGCAGCGCCCACGGGACGCGCGGCCCCCGCAGCACGCGCGACCGCGGAGCGCCTCCCGCGTCCGGCCGGCCGGGACGGGTCAGCGGAAGCCGCGCCGCCATCCCGCGGACGCGGTTGGGGGCGGCCGGGCCCGCCACCGTCGCGCCCGGCTCCGGGACGGTTCCGAGCACGTCCCGCAGCAGTTCCGCCGCGTCGCCGGCCGTCAGCCGCTCCTCGGGACGCTGGCGCAGCAGCCCCTCGATGAGGGGGGTCAGCGGCCCCGCCCGCTCCGGCGGCGCGTAGTCGCCCAGCACGACCGCCATCATCGACGCCAGCGCGTGGCAGCGCAGGAACGGCGAGAAGCCCTCGACGGCCATGTACAGCGTCGCGCCGAGCGACCACAGGTCGGACGCCTCCATCCCCGGCTGGCCGTTCACGCGCTCCGGGGAGAGGTAGGCGGGCGAGCCCTCGATCCCGGCGGGCATCGTGTCCACGCCCTCGCGGCCGCCGGCCATGTGCACGGCCAGGCCGAAGTCGGTGAGCAGGATCCGCCCGTCGTCGCAGACCAGGACGTTGCTGGGCTTGACGTCGCGGTGCAGTATCCCGGCGGTGTGCGAGGCGCGGAGCACCGACAGGACCGCCGAGCCGATCTCCGCCGTGCGGCGCACACCGAGCGGGCCGTCCTCGGCGACGAGCCGGTTCAGCGAGCACGCCTCGACGAACTCCATGACGATCCAGGGGCGGCCGTCCTCGATGATGAAGTCGTGGACGGCCACCACTCCGGGGTGCCGCAGCGCGGCGGTGGCGCGCGCCTCCGTGAGCAGGCGCCGCGACATCACCCGGCGCTCGCCCCGGGTGATGCGTTCGGGAAGGCGCACCTCCTTGACGGCGACGTCCCGGTCGAGCATTTCGTCGTACGCCCGCCAGACGGTTCCCATGCCGCCCCTGCCCGCGACAGAGAGCAGGCGATACCGTCGCGCGAGCGGTATCCGCCGATCTCCTTTCATGCAGAAGTTACTCGCCGGTCCGCGCTCAAGGGACGCCCCTTCGCCATCCATCATTTCTTGACCGGTGGCCGCGACGGAAAAACGGCCGGCGCGTGGTATAAGCGCGGGGGGCGTGGTGAATGCGCGGTTAGGCCAGCACGCTCCTGGCCCATTTGTAGTCGGATTTGCCGACGGCCGTGCGCTGGACCTCGTCCACCACCGTGAGCTGGCGCGGCAGCTTGTATCCGGCCAGGCGGCCTCTGCAGTGATCGGTGAGTTCCGCGAGCGTGATCCCGGCGCCGGGACGGGGCGCGACGACGGCCGCGACGCGCTCCCCGAACCGCTCGTCCGGCAGGCCCACCACGACCGCGTCGTACACGTCCGGGTGGTCCTTCAGCGCGACCTCGACCTCCTCCGGGTACACCTTCTCCCCGCCCGTGTTGATGACCAGGGAGCCGCGGCCGAGCAGCACGATCGTCCCGTCCTCCTCCAGCGAGGCGTAGTCGCCGGGAATCGACCAGCGGGTGCCGTCCGGGCCGGTGAAGAACGTCGACGCCGTCTTCTCCGGGTCGTTGTAGTAGCCGAGCGGGATGTGGCCGCTGCGGGCGAGCCGGCCGATCTCGCCGGGTGCGACGGGGGTCAGGTCGTCGTCCAGGACGGTGATCCCCGGCTTCATCGCGAACCGGGCCGTGCCCTCCTTGCCGCCCACGGACGGACCGCACGCGCCCGTCTCCGAGGCGCCGTAGTTGTCGAGGAACATGATGTTCGGCAGGTGGTCGAGCAGCTGCCTTTTCGCGCCCTCCGTGAGCGGGGCGCCGCCGGACGCGATCGCGAACAGCGAGGACGTGTCGTACTCGCCGCCGGCCAGCGCCTTCGCCACCGGCCGCGCCATTACGTCCCCGACGAGCATCAGCACATTCGCCTGCTCTTCGGCGAGCAGCCGCAGCGCCTTGCCGGCGTCGAATGCGCGGTCGGTGTAAAGGACGACTTTGGCGCCGCTGAACAGCCCCATGAACGCGACCCATTGCCCGGCGCCGTGCATGACGGGCGCGCAGTCGAGCACGGCCATCGGCGGCTGCTCGGCGTTGGCGGCGATCTCCTCGGGGCTTCCGATCGGGTCGCCGAGGACGTTTCCGCCGCCGAGGGCGCCGAAGAAGATGTCCTCGCAGCGCCATTCGACGCCCTTCGGGTAACCGGTCGTGCCGCCCGTGTACATGATGTAGCGGTCGTCGTTGGAGCGCGGCGGGAAATCGTCGTCCGCGGCGGCGCCGGCGAGCGCCTCCTCGTACTCGACCGCGCCCGGGATGTCGTCGGACGCCCCGTCCTCCAGCACGACGACGTGCCGCAGTTTCGGCAGCTCGCCGCGGATCTCCTCCGCCTTCGCCAGCAGCGACCGCTCGCCGATGAGCGCGACCGAGTCGGAGTCGGCCAGCACGTGCCGCAGCTCGGCCGCGACGTACCGGAAGTTCACCGGGATCGGCACGGCGCGGATCTTGTACGCGCCGAGCATCGCCTCGATCCACTCGGCGCGGTTGTGGGCGAGGATCGCGACGTGCTCGCCCGGCCGCACGCCCGCCGCCGCCAGGTGGTGCCCGACCCTGCTCGCCCGCTCGTTGAGCCGCGCGTACGTGCGCCGTTCGGCGCCCGCGACCAGCGCGGTCCGCTCCGGCCCGGCCGCGGCCAGGATCTCCAGCAGGTCCGCCGGGTTGTAGCTTCGCACCATGCACGTCCTCACACGTCGGGATGGGTCCGGGCCGGGGACGCTTATTGTAAGGACGTCCAATGATGTCGGGTGCGGCGGCGTCCCCCGTCCGGCCGCCTGAACCCGCCGCCGGATCCGGCCACCCCGGCGGCCTTACACGGCTCTTATCCGGGTACCGGCATGCTTGGCCGTAACGATTAAGTATCAGACGGGGGTAGTGGTGAGCGCAGGCGCGATGGCGTGGACCCCGCCGAGCTGGGAGGAGATCGTCACCGAGCACTCGGGCAGGGTGTTCCGGCTGGCGTACCGCCTGACCGGCAACCGGCACGACGCCGAGGACCTGACCCAGGACGTCTTCATCCGGGTCTTCCGCTCGCTGTCCTCCTACAGCCCCGGCACGTTCGAGGGCTGGCTGCACCGCATCACGACGAACCTGTTCCTCGACCGCGCCCGCCGCAAGCAGCGCATCCGCTTCGACTCCCTCGGCGACGACGCCGCCGAGCGCCTGCAGGGCCGCGAGCCGACGCCGCAGCAGGTCTACGACGACCGCCACCTCGACGCCGACATCCAGCAGGCGCTGGACGGCCTGGCCCCCGAGTACCGCGCGGCCGTCGTCCTGTGCGACATCGAGGGCCTGTCCTACGAGGAGATCGCCGCGACGCTGAACGTCAAGCTCGGCACCGTGCGCTCCCGTATCCACCGGGGCCGCGCCCAGCTCCGCGCCGAGCTGGAGCACCGCCGGCCCGCCGAGGTGACGCAGGGCTGACCGTGGGGCCGGCCGTGGGCCGACCGCTCCCGCGGTGCCGTTCCCGGGGCGGGAACAAGCCGGGATTGACAAGTGTTTGAACCCTCAACTACTGTTGCAGTAGTCGTTGAAGTTTCAAGCACATCTGCCACAGGAGACATCATGAGCATCGCCGCCGTCGCCCCCGAGCTGACCACCGGAACCTGGAACATCGACCCCGGGCACTCCGAGGTCACCTTCGTCATCCGCCACCTGATGACCAAGGTGCGCGGCACGTTCACCGAGTTCACCGGCTCGGTGCAGATCGCCGAGGAGCTGAGCGAGTCGACCGCCACGGCGGAGATCAAGATGGCCTCGCTGGACACCCGCAACCCCGACCGCGACGCCCACGTGCGGACGGCCGACGTCCTCGACGTCGAGAAGTACCCCACCATGACCTTCAACACCACGGGCGTGCGCGCCGAGGACGGCGAGTACTACCTGGACGGCGACCTGACCATCAAGGACGTCACCCGCCCCGTGAGCCTCCGGCTGGAGTACAACGGCGTCGGCGAGGACCCCTGGGGCCAGACCCGCGCCGGGTTCTCCGCCGAGACCACGATCAACCGCAAGGACTGGGGCATCGAGTTCAACATCCCGCTGAAGGGCGAGAAGGCCCTGCTCAGCGACAAGGTGGACATCCAGCTTGAGGTCCAGGCGGTCCGCGCCTGACCCGTCCCTCCCCGCTCGCCCGAGGGCCGTCCGCGTCACCGCGGGCGGCCCTCGCGCATGCCCGGCTCAGGTCCCGTCCGGCCGGTCCGCGGCGAGGGGCAGCCGCAGGGCGAAGCGGGCGCCCGGGGCGTGGTCCTCGATGCGCAGCGTGCCGCCGTGCGCGTGCGCGATCTCGCGGGCGATCGCCAGGCCGAGCCCGGTGCCGCCCGCGCCGCGGCTGCGGGCGGTGTCGAGGCGGGTGAACCGCTCGAAGACCCGCTCGCGGTCGGCGGGCGCGATGCCGGGGCCGTCGTCGGTGACGGTGAGCAGCGCGTCACCGCCGTCCCGCGACACCGCGACCGCGACGGCCGACTCGGCGTGCCCCTCGGCGTTGTCGAGGAGGTTGCCCAGCAGCCGGACGAGCTGCATCCGGACGCCGTGCACCGGCACGTCGCGCTCCAGGTCCAGGGTGACCCGCCAGGTGAACGGATGGCGCCCGGTCTCCGCCTCCGCGAGCGCGGCCAGGTCGAGCCGCTCCTGCACGCTGGTCCCGGTGGTGCCGAGGCGGGCGAGCAGCAGCAGGTCGGTGACGATCGACTCCAGCCGGTCGGTGTCGCGCAGCGCCGACGCGACGACGGCCCGCAGGTCGTTGTCCTCCGGGTGCATCGACGCGTCCTCCAGGTTGGCGCGCAGGCCCGCGATGGGCGTGCGCAGCTCGTGGGACGCGTCGGAGGCGAACTGCCGCTGCCGGCCCACCGCGCGCTCCAGCCGGTCGAGCGTGGCGTTCGCGGTGCGGGCGAGCTGGGCGATCTCGTCCTCGCCGGACGGCTGCGGCACCCGGCGGCTCAGGTCCGTGGCGCTGATCTCGGCGAGCTGCGCGCGGATCGCCTCGACCGGGCCGAGGGTGCGGCCGACGACCCGCCAGGTGATCCACGCGGCCATGGCCACCAGGACCAGGACGATCACGGCGAGCAGCGCCTCCAGCAGCCCGTTCACCAGGTGGGGCGGCAGCGGGGACGCCGCGTACACGACGACGGAGTCCGGCGCGGTCGTCGCGCGGATCGCCTCGATGACGAAGCACTCGCGGTCCGGCCAGCGGCCCCGGCACTCGGTGAAGTCCTGCACCCGCAGGTTGCTCGGCGGCCAGAGTCTGCTCACCGGCGGCTCGTCCCGCGCGGCCGGTGTCGCGTTCGTCACACGGCCGCCCGGCTCGACGACCTGGATCCGGACGCGGCCGTCGGTGTCGTCCGGGATGGGGGCGGGCAGCGTGCCGTCCCGCACGCCGCCGCTGGCGCGCCGCCCCTCGACCTGGGTCTGCTGGAGGATCTCCGACTCGACCGCGCTGCGCACGGCCAGATCTACGCCCACCGCGGTGATGCCGAAGACGATCGCGGCGATCACCGCGGCGACGAGCGTGTCCCTGGCCCGGATGGACCGTGGGCGCAGGCGCATGGCCCCTCCCGGTCGGGGGTAACCGGTTTCCGGACGGGCCCCACGCTACCGCTCGGTCACCCCGGGGTGAGCCCCGATTACGGCGCCTGGTTTTCACCTCCCCTTGCCGGGACATCCCGTTTTATGACGGTTCTCTCGGAGCACAGGGACGGACACATGGGCAGGGACGTGGCTTCGGTCACCATCAGCGGCGAGGACCGCCGTCGGTACCGCGACAAGGTGCGCAGGTGCCTCGACGTGCTGGCCCGCATGCTGGGCGAATCCCAGTTCGACTTCGAGCACCCCCACATCGGCTTGGAGATCGAGCTGAACCTCATCGACGCGATCGGCGATCCGCTGATGCGCAACGCGGACGTGCTCAAGGCCATCGCCGACCCGGCCTGGGCCACCGAGCTCGGCCAGTTCAACCTGGAGATCAACATCCCGCCCCGGGAGCTCGGCGGCGAGAGCACCGGCGAGCTGGAGGCGGAGGTCCGCGACCACCTGCGGCACGCCGACGAGCGGGCCCAGGAGGTCGGCGGCCGGCTCGCCATGATCGGCATCCTGCCCACGCTGCGCAAGAGCGACATCGGCGAGGAGACGCTCTCCGCCAACAGCCGCTACAAGATGCTGAACGACCAGATCTTCGCCGCCCGCGGCGAGGAGATGCGCATCGCCATCGACGGCCACGAGCCGCTGCACATGCACGCCGACACGATCATCCCCGAGGCCGCGTGCACCAGCGTCCAGTTCCACCTCCAGGTCAGCCCCGACGAGTTCGGCGCCTACTGGAACGCCGCCCAGGCCATCGCCGGCCCGCAGGTCGCCATGGGCGCCAACTCCCCCTACCTGTTCGGGCACCGCCTCTTCCACGAGACCCGCATCAGCCTGTTCGAGCAGGCCACCGACACCCGTCCCGACGAGCTCAAGGCCCAGGGCGTCCGGCCCCGCGTATGGTTCGGCGAGCGCTGGATCACGTCCGTGTTCGACCTGTTCGAGGAGAACACGCGCTACTTCCCGGCGCTGCTCCCGCTCTGCGAGGACGAGGACCCGCGCGCCGTCCTCGACGAGGGCGGAATCCCCGAGCTGGGCGAACTCACCCTGCACAACGGGACGATCTACCGCTGGAACCGCCCCATCTACGCCGTCGTGAAAGGCCGCCCCCACCTCCGCGTGGAGAACCGCGTCCTGCCCGCCGGCCCGTCCGTCGCCGACGTCGTCGCGAACGGCGCCTTCTACTACGGCATCGTCCGCATGCTCGCCGAGGAGGAACGCCCGGTCTGGACCCGCATGTCCTTCGCCACCGCCGAGGAGAACCTGCACCGCGCGGCCCGCGACGGCCTGGAGTCCACGCTCTACTGGCCGGGCCTGGGCGAGGTCCCCGCGCCCGAGCTCATCCTCCGCAAGCTCCTGCCCCTGGCCCACGAGGGCCTCCGGCGCTGGGGCGTCGACCCGTCCCGCCGGGACCGGCTCCTCGGCATCATCGAGCGCCGCTGCGTCACCGGCCGGACCGGTGCCGCCTGGCAGATCGCCACCGTCGACGCCATCGAGGAGCACGGCACCTCCAGGCAGGAGGCGCTGCGCATGATGATCCGCTCCTACGTGGACAAGATGCAGGACAACGCCCCCGTCCACACCTGGCCGATCGGCCCCTGACCGCCCGTGGGGTGAGGACGCGGGCGGCGGTGCGCCCGGAGAACCGCTCCGCGAGCTTCACAAGTTCTCCACAATTCATGCTCGTCGCCTACAAAGCGGACTCCTAGAGTCTGGGGCGTGAGCGAGAACGAGACGCGGATCCTCGTGGTCGAGGACGAACCCACGATCGCGCGGGCCGTGGCCGACCGGCTGGCGGCGGAGGGGTTCGGCGTCGCGACCGCGGCGGACGGGCCCACCGCGGTCGAGCGCGCCCGCGAGTACCGGCCGCACCTCATCGTGCTGGACGTGATGCTCCCCGGCTTCGACGGCCTGGAGGTCTGCCGCCGCGTCCAGGCGGAACGGCCCGTCCCGGTGCTGATGCTGACCGCCCGCGACGACGAGACCGACCTCATCGTCGGCCTCGGCGTCGGCGCCGACGACTACGTGACCAAGCCGTTCAGCATGCGCGAGCTCGTCGCCCGGATCCGCGCGGTGCTGCGGCGGGCCGACCGGCCCCCGGTCGGCGCCGCCACCGACGCCGCCCTGTCCGGGGCGCCGGTGCGACTGGGCGAACTGGAGGTCGACCACCGGGCCCGCAGGGTCCGCCGCGGCGGCCGCGAGGTGCACCTCACGCCCACCGAGTTCGACCTGCTCGCCTGCCTCATGCGCAACCAGGGTGCTGTTCTGACCCGCGCCGTCCTGCTCGAACAGGTGTGGGACTGGTCCGACGCGTCGTCCGGCACCCGCGTCGTCGACAGCCACGTCAAGGCGCTGCGGCGCAAGCTCGGGCAGGAACTGATCCGGACCGTCCACGGCGTCGGGTACAGCCTGGAGAGCCTGGAGGGCGCACCGTGACGGCCGCCGGGCGCGGGGCCGCCCACCGGCTGTGGGCGCGGCTGCCCCGCCCGCTGGACCCGCTGCGGTCGATCAAGGTGAAGTTCGGCGTCGTCGTGGTCGTCACCGCGTGCGTCGCCGTCCTGATCGTCCTGTGGGGGTACCCGCTGGGGTTCCGGGCGCGGGAGACGATGCCGCTCGGCCTGCTCATCGCGGTCGCCGTCATCCAGCTCGTCGCGCACGGCATGACCGCGCCGCTGCGGGAGATGACGGCGGCGGCGCGGGAGATGGCGCGCGGCGACTACAGCCGCCGGGTGCGGGCCACCTCGCGGGACGAGGTCGGCGAGCTCGCGCAGGCGTTCAACCGGATGGCCGCCGACCTCGCCGAGGTCGACCGGCAGCGGCGCGAGTTCGTCGCGAACGTCTCGCACGAGCTGCGCACCCCGATCAGCGCGCTGCGGGCCGTCCTGGAGAACGTCGCGGACGGCGTCACGCCCGCGACGCCCGACGTCCTGGAATCCGCGCTGGACCAGACCGAGCGGCTCGGGCGCCTCGTCACGCAGCTGCTCGACCTGTCGCGGGTCGAGGCGGGCGCGGCGGCCCTGGACGCCGCCGACATCGACGTGGCCGCGTTCGTCGCCGACGTCACCGCGGAGGCCGCCGCGAGCCACCCGGACGCGGTGTTCGAGTCCGAAGTCGCGCCCGGCCTGCGCGCCGTCGCCGACCGCGACCGGCTCCACCAGATCGTCGCGAACCTGCTCGACAACGCGGCCCGGCACGGCCCGGACGGGCGGCCCGTCACCGTCACCGCGCGGCCCGGCAACGCCCCGGGCGGGCTCGTCATCGAGGTCGCCGACGAGGGGCCCGGCATCCCCGCCGAGGAACGCGCCCGCGTCTTCGAGCGCTTCTCCCGCGGCGCGGCGACCGGCCCCCGCGCGGCGGGCGGCGGCACCGGCCTCGGCCTGGCCATCGCGAGCTGGGCGACCGACCTGCACGGCGGCGACATCACCGTCCTGGACACCCCGACCGGCTGCCGCATCCGCGTCGTCCTCCCACCGAACACCGGAGAATCCGCATGACGAACCCTCCGCAGGACCCGTCAGCACCGCCGGGAAAGGCCCCCGCCGAGCGGGCGTGGAGCGCGCCGGGCCCGGCGCCCCGCCCCGGCCCGCGGGGGTACCCGCCGCCGCCCCCGGTCGGCTACACGCCCACCAAGCTGGACAAGGCCATCGCGGCCTGGAAGCGGCCGCCGCTGCCGATGGCGCCCGCGCTGGCCGCCGGCGCGGCGATCGCCGGGCTGATCGGCGCCGTCGCGGTCGGGCCGTCGCTGCGCAGCGGGCGGCTCGGCGTCGGGGTCGTCATCACGGCCGCGGCCGTCGCGTACGTGGCGGGGGCCTCGGCCTGGTCCGCGGGGCGGCTCGTCCGGCGCTCCCCCCGCAAGGGCGGCGGCTCCCGGTTCAACCGGACCGGGGCGCTGTTCACGCTGCTCGCCCTGGGTCTGGCGGCGACCGCGGCCGTCCGCGACGCGGAATGGCTCGTCGTCCCGGCGCTGCTGCTCGCCGTCGCCACCGGCTCGTACGCGGTGTGCGGAGGACGCTCCTGGGCGGAGGTCCTCGGCGGCGGGCTCGCGGTGGCGCCGGCGGCCGGCTACACGCTGCCGTGGTCGGCGCGCGGCCTCCACCGCGCGGCGTCGCCGCGCCAGGGCAACGCCTGGCCGGTCATCCGGACCGGATTGATCGTCGTCGTGCTGGTGGCGGTGTTCGGCGGCCTGTTCGCCGGGGCCGACGCGGCGTTCGGCGACCTCGTCGCCGGGCTCGTCCCCGACATCTCGCCCGCCTCCGTCTTCCTGTACGCGTTCGCGGGTGCCGCGACGCTGCTGCTGGCCTGCGCCGCCGCGTACCTCGGGCAGGCGCCGCCGCCGCTGCGGCTGCTGACCCCCGAACCCGGCAAGCCCGCCGGACGCTGGTCCTGGGCCGTGCCGATCGCCGCGCTCGACCTGCTGTTCCTCGTGTTCAGCGCGATCCAGGCGCGGGTGTTCCTCGCCGACGACAAGGACGCGCTGCTCCGCTCGACCGGCCTCACCTACGCCGAGTACGCGCGGCAGGGCTTCTTCCAGCTCGTCGTCGTGACGGTCCTCGTCCTCGCGGTCGTCGCCGTCGCCCACCGGTACGCGCCGGCGGCGGGGCGCGCCGACCGGGTCGCCGTCCGCGCCCTGCTCGGGCTGCTGTGCGCGCTGACCCTCGTCGTCGTCGCGGTCGCGCTGCGGCGCCTCTACCTGTACGAGGAGACGTTCGGCTGGACGCGGCTGCGGCTGTGGGTGCACGCGTTCGAGCTGTGGCTCGGCGCCGTGGTGGTGCTGGTCGCGGTGGCGGGCGTCGTGCGGGGACGGGTGAACTGGCTGCCGCGGGCGGTCGCGGCCACCGGCGCCGCCGCGATGATCGCCCTCGTGGCCGTCGACCCGGACGGGTTCATCGCCGGCCGCAACGTCGACCGCTACGCCGAGACGGGCAAGCTCGACATCGAGTACCTGCGGAACCTGTCGGCCGACGCCGTCCCGGCGCTGGACCGGCTGCCCGAGCCGCAGCGGTCCTGCGCGCTGCGCGCCATCGCCGGGGAACTGGCGGACGACGAGCCGGCCATGGCCGCCAATCACGGGCGGAGCAGGGCCCGCGCCGTCCTGGAGCGCCGTCCCGTCGACGACGGCGCGATGTGCGTCAACTCGTCCTATCCCCAGTGATCGGGGCCTCCCCGGCGGCGGCGTCCATCAGAAGCAGGGCGTAGGCGGCGAGGGTCGAGTCGTCGGTGATCCGGCCCTCCCGCACCAGCGCCCTGAACTCCGCCCCGGACACCCACTTCTGCCGCATGTCCTGCTCCTCGGGCTCCCGGTCGGGCTCCCCCGCCGTCAGGTCGGACGCGACGAAGATGTTGAAGCCCTGCCCGCTCGTCCCGTGCGAGCAGTTCAGGTAGCCGAGGTGGCGCAGCGCCCCGGCGCGCAGGCCGGTCTCCTGCGCGAGTTCGAGGCGGGCGAGCTCCTCGGGGTCGGCGTCCTGCCGTCCGGGGAGGGAGCCCTGCGGGAAGCTCCAGGTGCGCCTCCCGATCGGGTACCGGTACTCCTCCACCAGGTGGAAGCCGTCCCGCTCGACCGGGATGACCAGGACGAAGTCGGGTTTGTCGACGACGCCGTAGATGCCGCGCGAGCCGTCCGGCCGCTCGACCGCGTCCTCCCGGACGATCATCCACGGGTTCTCGTAGACGACCCGCGTGCCGACCCGGCGGACCGCGGGCTCCTCACGTTCCGGCATGCCAGACCCCGCCTCCGATCGTTCCGTCGGCCTCACACCGTACCGGGGCGTTCCCGGCGGCGGCTCAGCCGCGGCGGAAGGTGACGACCTCGCCGGAGTCGCCGACGGCCTCGCGGCGCGGCTGGATCATGCGCTCGCCCGCGTTGTCGGCCAGCAGCGCGCGGGCGCGCAGCACGATCTCCAGGTCGAACCGCAGGTCCGGGTCGAGGAGCTGGTCGCCGAACAGCTCCTCCAGCTGGCGCAGCCGGTAGCGGACCGTCTGCGGGTGGACGTGCAGCCGCATCGCGACCTCGTTGGCGTTGCGGCCCGACTGCAGCCACGCCAGCAGCGTCTCGGCGAGCCGGTCCTGCTGGCTGGGCCGCAAATGCGCCAGCGGGGCGAGCCGCAGGTCCGCGAGCGAGGTGATGAGCCCCTCGTCCTGGAAGAGGATCAGCGTGGACATGTGCTCCACGCTGCGGATCACGCCGCCGTCCGCCTCGATCACGCCGCGCTGGACGAGGCAGAGCGTCTTGCGGGCCCACTGGATCGAGCGCGCCGCCTCCATCAGCGGGACGGTCGGGCCGACGACGGCGAGCGTCCCGGCGAGGGCGCGGTCGACGAGCTTCGCGCGGCCGGGCCCGTCCGGGTCGGGGATGATCAGGCTCGGGGTGCGGCGGGTGAGGTCGGCCAGGACGTCGGGCGGGAACGCGGGCTGCCGGGCGTCCTGGTTGTGCCCCCCGAGGGCCACCGCGGCGACCGTCCGGGGGATCGGCCAGTGCGCGGCGGCGGCGAGGTCGGCGATGGCCTCCTGCGCGGCGGGCGGGTCGGCGAACAGCAGGTCCAGCAGGCGCTTGCGGCGGCGCTGCATCTCGCCGGCGACCGCGGCCTTGGCCTGGGAGAACCCCTCGGCCGCCGCGTGCGCCAGCTCGTTCTGGAACTCCATCATGACCTCGCCGACGGCGCCGAGCGTGCGCGGCGAGACGTCCAGGGCGTCGGCGCCCTCGGTGAGCCGCCGCCACGCGATCATGCCGCCGACGCGCATCGCGCTCTGCATGGCGTCGAGGCTGCGTCCCTCGCCGGCCTCGCCGCGGCCGATCGCGCGGAAGAAGTCCACCACCGAGGCGGGGTCGTGGCCGGGGTCGGCGACCCGGTCCACGAAGTAGTGGAGCACCCGCTCGACGGCGAGGCGCAGTGTCCCCGAGTAGGAGCCGTCGCCCGGACGGTCGTACTCCCTGACGCGCGTCTGGATCTCCTGGATCATGTCGTCCGCCACCTCGTCGAGGTGCGGCCGCATGTGCTCGGCCAGTTCCCTCGGCAGATCGGGCCACGGGCGCCCAGTCGTGGTGGAGCCTTCGTCCGCCACAGAACCTCCCAGCACTCGTTCCCCAGTGTCGCGCGCCATCCACACGGGGTAATTGCTTACTTATGAGTCTAGTGTGGGGCAAATCATGACCCGTGGCATGCCCGGGGGCAAAGTCTAGGTCGAGTTTCGACCGACTTCGGCCGGGTTCATGGCGAGTTGTACCGCGGGTCACCCGGCCGGCCCCGTACCGGCCGCGGCAGCGCCGCCGCCGGTCGGCGCGCGGCATGAGACATATCTGGCGTGAGGCGGGTACCTCCCAGCCGACCGGAGTGCTGACGAACGGCTGGAAGAGACATGTTCGAGATCGAGGACATCCGGGACTGGCGCGGCCGCGAGGTGATCGACGAGGCCGGGAGCAGGATCGGGCACCTGGAGGCGATCTACGTCGACACGGCGACCGACGTGCCGTCCTTTGCCACCATCAAGACCGGCATGCCGACCAGGCAGCGGCTCGTGTTCGCCCCCCTGGAGGGCGCCACGGTCGGGCCGGAGCACCTGCGGATCGCGCACGCGAAGAAGCAGATCAAGAACGCCCCCGCCATCGGGACGGACGGGCAGCTCCTCGCGGGCGACGAGCAGGAGGTCTTCGCCTACTACGACCTCCCCTACGACGCGGCCCCGGACGAGCGCCGCCTCGCCCGCCGCTGACCGCCCGCCCAATGCGTTGACTTGCGGCGTGTTGTTGTTATGGCGAGCCGGATAACAACAACACGCCGCAAGTCAACGGCTTGGCGTTTGCGGGGTCAGTGGCGGTAGAGGTTCAGCTTGTCCTCGCCGATGCGCTCGCGGAGGGCCGGGTCGTCCACGCCCTGCCCCTCGCCCGTGGCGCCGCAGAGGACCGCGACCTTGCCGACGTGCTGGTTGGTCTGCACCGCGCGGGTCGCCTCGCCCGCCTCGTCCAGCGGGAAGACCTTCGACAGCGTCGGGTGGACCATGCCGAGGCTCACCAGGCGGTTGACCTCCACGGCCTCGTGGTAGTTGAACCCGTGCGAGCCGATGATGCTCTTGAGCCGCATCCACAGGAAGCGGTTGTCGTACTCGTGCTTGTAGCCCGTGGACGAGCCGCACGTGACGACCTTGCCGCCGCGCTTGGCGACGTACACCGACGCGCCGAACGTCTCCCGGCCGAGGTACTCGAAGACGATGCCCGGGTCCTCGCCGACGAGGCTGCGGATCGCCTCGCCCAGCATGCGGCCGGCCTTGGGGTGGCGCAGGCCCTGCTCGCCGAGGTTCAGGTCGTTTCGGTTGATGACGTGCTCGCAGCCCTGCGCGCGGACGAGCTCGGCCTTCTCCTCCGACGACACGACGCCGACCGGGATGCCGCCGCCGTTCTTCACGAGCTGCGTCGCGAACGAGCCGAGGCCGCCGGTCGCGCCCCACACCAGGACGACGTCGCCCTGCTTCATGCGGGCGCCGTGCTTCCCGACGAGCATCCGGTAGGCGGTGCCGCCGCAGAGGGTGACCGAACCGGCCTCTTCCCAGGTGAGGTGGGCGGGCTTCGGGATGAGCTGGTTCGCCTTCACGATGCAGTACTCGCCGAGCGACCCGAAGTTCGTCTCGAAGCCCCACGCGAGCTGCGTCTCGCTCATCATGCCGTCGTCGTAGGAGCCGTGGTCCTCCTCGTCGACGTACGACGGTGACAGCACGACCTTGTCGCCGACCTTCCAGCTCTTCACGCCGCTGCCGGTCCGGACGATGACGCCGGAGCCGTCCGAGCCGAGGATGTGGTACGGCAGGTCGTGCCGGGCGCCGTACCAGCCCTGCCGGCCGAACTTCTCCAGGAACGCGAACGTCGGCACCGGCTCGAAGATCGCCGACCAGACGGTGTTGAAGTTGATCGCGGCCGACATCACCGCGACGACGACCTCGTCGGGGGCGAGCTCGGGCATCTCGACCTCGCCGACGTGCATCGAGCGGCGCACGTCCTTGTCGGTCTCGCCCTCGAAGATCCCGACCTCTTCCTTGCGGGTGAACGCCGCGCGGAAGCGGGTCGGCAGGTCGATCTCCTGCAGCTCAGGGCCGCTCGCGCCGGATCGTACGGCGTCGAGCAGGGCGTGGGACGGGCCGGGCTGGGCCATGGGGGTGTCCTCCGTGGAACGACGGGGTTCGTTTCGGGCCGGCCTTCAAGGGGCCGTCGGGGCCGGGACGGCGTCGTGCTCCCGCCGTCCGGTGAGCCGGTCCGCCAGGTGCGCGGCGAGGGCCTCCACACCGGGCGGGTCCAGCAGGTTGAGGTGGTGCGCCCCGGTGATCGTGACGATTTCGAGGTCGGAGCAGAGCCCGCCGAAGCCGTTCGTGCCGTCGAGCACGTAGCGGGCATCGCGGACGGCCCAGGGGGTCTCCTCGGGCGCGTAGTAGAGGATCACGCGGCCGTCGTACGGCTCGGGCTGGTACGCCTCCAGGGATCGGGTGTCCTGGTGGGACGTGAGCTGGTGCGTGAGGGCCGCAGGCGGGATGTGGTCCACGAGGGGGGCCGCACGCTCCATGACCAGCGCGAACTGCGCTTCCTCGTCCAGCCCGGACAGCTCCTCGTAGGTGAGGGTGACGTCCAGGCCGTACGTCTCGTTGATGTAGTCGGCGAACGCGGAGAACCGGCGCGCGAGGGTGTCGGACTCGTCGTCCACCGCGAGCGGGAGGCCCGCGTCGAACAGCGCGACGAACTCGACCTCGCGCCCGGCGGCGGTGAGCTGCCGCGCCGTCTCGTAGGCGAGCACGCCGCCGAACGACCAGCCGCCGAGCCGGAACGCGCCCTCCGGCTGCGCCTCCAGGAGGTGCTCGACGTAGCGGGCGGCGCGTTCCTCGACGGACGGCGCGTCCTCGAACCGCTCCAGGCCGTAGACGGGCTGGTCGGCGCCGAGCAGGTCGACGAGCTGCCGGTAGCAGGCCGTGGTGCCGCCCGCCGGGTGCGCGATGAAGATCGGCCGCCGGTCGCCGGACGTGCGCAGGGGGCGCACGGTCTGCCGCGCGGCCTCCTCGTCGGCGGCCCGGACGAACTCGGCGACGTGCTCCGCCGTGGGCACCTCGAACAGCTCGCCGCGGGTCACCTCGGCGCCGAGTTCGGCGCCGACCCGCGCGACGATCTCGTCCGCCTGGTGGTCCCGCCCGCCCAGCTCCGTGAAGAAGTCGGCGGTGACGCCGACGCGGTCGAGGCCGAGGACGTCCTCGAAGATGCGGACGGCGAGGCGCTCGGCGGCGTCGCGCGGCATGACGTACCCGGCCTCGGCGTTCGAGGCCGCGCCCCCGGCGGCGGGCGCGGGGGCGTCCGCCAGGCCGAGCTCGCCGGCCGCCCACGCCTCGAAGACGTTGACGCTCGCGCCCTGCAGCAGCACCGACGCCGGGACGGTCAGTCCGAGGTCGTGCTCCACGCCGCTCTTGATCCGCACCGCGACGAGGGAGTCCAGGCCGAGGTCGGTGAGCGGGACGGCGGGGTCGAGCCGCTCGGGGTCGAAGCCGAGCACCGCGGCGATCCGGTACCTGACCTGCGCGGCGATCATCCGGCGCGCCACCGCGGGGTCGAGGTCCTTGAGCGCCTCGACGCCGGGCCAGTCGCCCGCGTCGTCGCCGCCCTGCGCGCCGGCCGCCTCGGTCAGCGCGGCGAAGTACGGCATCTCGCGGATCTCGGGGAACAGCCCGACCGCCGTGCCGGGGTCGAAGCGCAGCACGCCCGTCGCGGGCATCCCGTGGACGAGCAGCGCCTCCAGCGCCTCCGCGCCCTCCGCCGGGCTGATCGGGTCGATGACAGTGACCGACGTCTCGACGGCCCCGCCGACCTGCGACCAGGTGCCCCAGTTGATGGTGGTCCCGGGACGCCCGTTGGCACGCCGGTACGCCATCAGCGCGTCGATCGCGGCGTTCGCGGCGGCGTAGGCGGCCTGGCCCGGCGAGCCGAGCAGCGCCGCGGCCGACGAGTGCATGACGAGCCAGTCGAGGTCGAGGTCCCAGGTGGCCTCGCTGAGTCGCCGCGCGCCCTCGACCTTCGCCGTCCACACCCTGTGGAGATCGTCCGGGCCGAGGTCGGCGATCAGCCGGTCGTCGACCGCGCCCGCGCCGTGCACGACCCCGCGGAGCCGGGCACCGCCCTCCTGCGCGACCCGGACCAGCCGCTCGGCCGTGCCGGGCTCGGCGATGTCGCCGAGGACGACGCCGACGTCCACGCCGTCCTCGCGGAGGCGCGCGATCACCTTCTCGGCGTCGGCGTCGGGCCCGCCTCGGCCGGACAGCACGATGCGTCCCGCGCCGCGCTCGGCGAGCAGCCGCGCGGTGACCAGGCCGATGCCGCCGTAGCCGCCGGTGATCACGTAGGCGCCGCCGCGCCGCACGGCGCGCTTCGGCTTCCCGGTCGCCGCGGGGAGTTCGGCCTGCACGAGGCGCGCCACGTAGCGGGTGCCGCCGCGCCAGGCGGCCTCCCGGGCGCCGTCGTCGCCGAGCAGCTCCGCGACCAGGTCCGCGGGACGGTCGACGTCCACGTGCGTGGCCCGCTGGACGGTGCGCTCGAACGCCAGGACCCGGGTGAGCGCGCTGACGAACCCGTGGCCGGGCTCGCCCTGCTCGCCGTCCCGCACGGCGACGGCCCGGTGCGTCGCGACGTACAGCCGCGGCCCGTCGGGCAGCGAGCGGCTCACCCCGGCGACGGTCAGGACGAGGTCCTCGTCCACGACGTCCGCGGGGGGCACGAGGAGGACGCCGTCAACGGGCTCGTCCATGACGGGGTGCCCGTCCGGCGGGCGGGGCGTCAGCCGGTGCCGGACGACCCGCCGCCCGCGCTTCTCCAGCTCCGCGGCCGCCGCGCCGGCGAGCGCGTCGTCCTCACCGGACAGCACCAGCCAGGTGCCCCGCGACGGTTCATCGCCCGTGTCGGGGAGCGGCGCCTCGTCCCAGACCAGCTCGACGAGCTTGTCGGCGACCGGCACCGGAACGTCGTGGCGCTCGATGCGGCGCAGGACGACGCCCGTGGCCTCCGCGAGGATCTGCTCGTCCGCCGCGAGGAGCGCGACCGAACCCGTCATGCCTTCCTCGTCCTGGGACACCTCCACCCGGACGTGCCCGCCGCGATGTGTCGGCCCGAACACGCGCAGGCTGCCGATCGTCTCGGCCCGCCACACGCCGTCCCCGGACTTCGCCGCCGCCTCGTCCGCCAGGACGGCGAGGCACCGGTGGAACACCTCCGGGTGCAGCCGGTAGTGCGGGCTGCCGCGCTCGGCGGCCGCGACCTCCACCGCCGCGCCGTGCGCCGGCTCCGCCGCCGCGCGGTGGTCTTCGCCCACGTCCGCGCTGGCCAGCCGCACCCACGTGCCCGCGGGCGTCAGCGCGTGCACCTCGACGCGCTGCTCCGCCTCGGTGAACGTCGTCGTCACGGTCGTGTGGTCGGCCAGCGCGAGCGGCCGCTCTATCCACAGGCTGTTGACGCGGACGTCGTCGGTGCCCAGCGCCGTCGCCCCGGCCGCGATCGCCATCTCCGCGAACGCGGCGACGGGCAGCGCGCGCAGGCCGTGCACGGTGATCCCGTCCAGCCACGGCTGGGCGGCGAGCCCGACGTCGGCGCGCCAGGCGTGCCGCTCCTCGCCGGGGAACTCCACGTACGCACCGAGCAGGGGGTGCTCGTCGCGCCCACCGGACTTGCGCGCCGACAGGTCGACCCAGTGCCGCTCGTGCCGCCACGGCGCCCGCGGGACGTCGATGATCCGGCCGTCCGCGGGCCGCGCGACCGGGTGGCCGTGCGCCGCCAGCGTCGCGAGCTGCGCGTGGAAGGTGAGGGTGTCGTCGGTCTCCTCGCCCTTGCGGGCCCGCTTGAGGGTGTGGACGACGAGCGCGCCCGTCCCCTCCAGAGTCTCCCCGACCGCGTGCGCGAGGATCGGATGCGCGTTGATCTCGACGAACGTGCGGAAGCCGTCCTCGGCCGCCGCCGCGACCGCGTCGGTCAGCCGGACCGGATTGCGCAGGTTCGCCGCCCAATGCTCGACCCCGAGCCCGGTCTCCGCGCCGAGGAGGGCGCGAGGGTCGTCGAGGGCCGTCGTGTAGAGCTTGATGCCTTCGGCGAGCGGCGTCCCGCGCTCGGTGCCGACCTCGGCGAGCGCCTCGCGCAGCTCGGGGAGCAGCGGGTCGACCTGCGGCGAGTGCCCGGCGCCCTCGGCCTGCACCATCCGCGCGAGGCGGCCCTCTGCCTCGGCGCGCTTCACGATCTCCGCGACCTGGTCGGCGTCGCCGGTGACCACGGTCTGCTTCGGCGACGAGTGCACCGCCGCGTACACCTCGGGGAGGCCCTCGCCCAGCCGGGCGACCTCGTCCGCGGACGCGCCGAGGACGGCCATCGCGCCGCCGCCGACGAGCCGGGTCAGCAGCCGGGTCCGGCGGCAGATGACGCGGACGCCGTCCTCCGGCGTGAGCGCGCCCGCGACGACCGCGGCGGCGATCTCGCCCATCGAGTGGCCGACGACCGCGCCGGGGGTGACGCCGTACGACTGCCACATCCGGGCCAGGCCGATCTGGATCGCGAACAGCAGCGGCATGCTGACGGCCAGGCCGTCCGGCTTCTCGCCCGCTTCGAGGAGCGCCCACAGGTCGGGGCCGCCCTCCTCGGCGAACATGCCGTCCAGGTCGTCGATCGCCTCGGCGAACGCGGGCTCCTCCTCAAGGAGCCGCTGCGCCATCCCTGCGCGCTGCGCGCCGTACCCGGAGAACACCCACACCGGACGGCCCGGGGCACCGAGCGCCGTGCCCGTCACCACACCGGGGTGGGGGCGGCCCTCGGCGAGGGCGGTCAGCCCTTCGACGAGCCCTGCGCGGTCCCTGGCGGCGACGGCGGCGCGGGCTCGTCCGCGGCCGGCGCGCCGGTGCAGGGTGCGCGCGAGGTCGGGAAGCTGCACGTCCTGGTTCGGGATCCACTCGGCCAGTGCGGCGGCATGATCCCGTACCCGGTCGTCGCTCGTGTCGGACAGCGGGAACGTCCGCACGACGGCCGGCTGGACGACCGGCTCCTGCGCGGGAGCCTCCTCCAGGACGACGTGTGCGTTCGTCCCGCCGAACCCGAATCCGGACACACCGGCCCGTGCGGGATGCCCACGCCTGGGCCACGGCGTCTCTTCCGCCACGACCGCTAGGCGCAGCTCATCGAACGGGATGTGCGGGTTGGGTTCCTTGTAGTGCGCGCTAGGCGGGATGACGCCGTGATGCAGCGAGAGCACGGCCTTGATGAACCCGGCTATGCCCGCCGCCGACTCCATGTGCCCGAGGTTCGACTTCGCGGAGCCGAGCAGCAGGGGCTCGCCGGGGTCGCGTCCGGCGCCGAGGACCTCCCCGACCGCCTTCGCCTCGATCGGGTCGCCCAGGAACGTGCCCGTCCCGTGCGCCTCGACGTAGTCGACCTCGCGGGTGTCGATGCCCGCCGTCCCGTACACGTCGCGGAGCAGGGCGCGCTGCGCGTCGGAGTTCGGCGCGACGAGGCCGTTGGACCGCCCGTCGGAGTTCACGCCGGAGCCCTTGACTACGGCGAGGACCCGGTCGCCGTCCCGGAGGGCGTCGGACAGCCGCTTCATGACGACGGCACCGCAGCCCTCCGCGCGGACCATCCCGTCGGCGGACGCGTCGAACGCCTTGCAGTGCCCGTCCGACGCCGTCCCGCCCGCGAGGTCGAACGTCATCGTGACGGTCGGCGACAGCAGCACGTTCACGCCGCCGGCGAGCGCCACGTCCGCCTCGCCGCTGCGCAGCGCCTGCACGGCGAGGTGCGTGGACACCAGCGACGACGAGCACGCCGTGTCGACGATCATGCTGGGGCCGCGCAGGTCCAGCAGGTACGACAGCCGGTTCGCGATGATGCTGAGCGCCGCGCCCGTCGCCGTGAACGGCTCCAGGGACACGAGGTCGGACGCGGTGAACGCCGCGTACTCCGGCGCGGACACCCCGACGAACACGCCGGTGCGGCTGCCGCGCAGCGACGCCGGGCCGATACCGGCGTGCTCGAACGCCTCCCAGGCGACCTCCAGGACGAGGCGCTGCTGCGGGTCCATCACCGCGGCCTCGCGCGGGGTGATCCCGAAGAACGCGGCGTCGAACCCGGCGATGTCGTCGAGGAAGCCGCCGAGCCTGGTCGTGCGGGCGAGCAGGTCCCCGACCTCGGGGGACCCGTCGTCGAAGGGGTCCCAGCGGCCGTCGGGCACCTCGCGGACCGCGTCGCCCCGACCGGTCAGGAAGCGCCAGTATTCTTCGGGCCCGGTGAGGTCGCGCCCGCCGCCGGGGAAGCGGCAGCCGATGCCGACGACGGCGATCGGCTCGTCGTTCGCGGCCTCCCGGACCACCGCCGGTGCCGGTTCCGCGGCCTCGGCGGCACCGCCCGCGAGCGCCAGGGAGAGCTTGTTGATCGTCGGATGTTCCCAGACGAGGGTGGCGGGGAGGGAGCGGCCCAGCATCTGCTCCAGCTCGCCGGCGATCGCGACCGCGTCCCGGGACGCCAGCCCGAACTCTTCGAGGGGCCGGTCGGGGTCGACGTCGGCTGCGGTGGTCCTGGAGCGGCGCGCGATCTGCTCGATCAGGTGCCGGCGGATCGAATCCTCACTGACCCGGGTCTCATCCTGCCCGTCGGGCCGCGCGGCTCCGGAACGATCATTGCTCTGCATGCGGTGGGTTCCCCCCAAAACCGAGATCGTTCAGCGAAGCGGAGGGACCCACTTTGTCCTACGATGACCAACTCATGATGCGCATCCAGACCACTTTTCTCATCCGCTACTTGTCACGGTGATGACAAGACTCGGGAGTAACCATTGTGGCCAGATGGGAGAGTTGCGGCACCTTGGCCCACAGTCAGGGCTGAGTAACGAAGTGCGGACCAAAAGTAACAATAGCGACGAGCGCTTTAGGGGGTAGCGGCGATTTCCTGACTGTGGGGAATTCACGCCGTACGCACAGTGACCCGGGGCCGGTACCGATGGGCGCTGGCGGTCGTGGCCGTCAGCGCGTTCATGACCACCATGGACAACACGGTGGTCTTCACCGCGCTGCCCACGATCATGGCGGACCTGGACATGTCGTCGTCCGCCAAGGACTGGGTCGCCACCGGCTACATCCTGATGTTCTCCTGCCTGATGATCATGGGCGGGCGGCTCGCGGACGTCTACGGCTGCCGGATGACGTTCACCTTCGGCATGGTCGTCTTCACCGCCTCCTCGGCGGTCTGCGGCCTCGCGCAGAGCTCCGAGGTCCTCATCCTCGCCCGCATCGTGCAGGGCGCCGGCGCCGCACTGGTGCTGCCGGCCACGCAGGTGATGGTCACCGTCGGCCGCAACGACAAGCAGCGCTCCATCGGCAACATCGCCTTCATCGGCGCCGCGTCCAGCGCCACCGCGCTCGGCCCCACGATCGGCGGCGTGATCGTCCAGCACTGGCACTGGGGCTGGATCTTCCTGATCAACATCGTGCCCGGCATCCTGGTGACGGTCCTCGGGCTGTTCGTCCTCACCTCGAAGGGCGAGAACAAGCACGCCCGCATCGACCTGCCCGGCGTGCTGATCTCCGCGACGATGCTGTTCGCGTTCATCTACGGCCTGGAGTCGGGCAACCGGCACGGCTGGGGCAACCCGTCCGTCCTCAGCGTCTTCGCCCTCGGCGTGATCGCCCTCGTCTGCTTCATCCTGGTGGAGAGCTGGGCCCCCGACCCCATGATCGACCTGCGGTTCTTCCGCAACCGGGTGTTCACGGGCGGGCTGATGTCGCAGATGCTGTACGGCATCGGCTTCAACGGCATGATGTTCTACTCGCAGCCGTTCCTGCAGCGCTTCCTGGGCTTCTCGCCCCCCGAGGCCGGCCTGGTGATGCTGCCCCCCGCCATCGCGATCATGTTGCTGACCCCGATCGCGTTCCTGCTCGCCACCAAGATCGGCCCGCGCCCCGCGATCGGCTTCGGCATGGCCCTGATGGGCCTCGGCATGTTCCTGTTCTCCACCCTCCAGACCGGCGACGGCTACGCCGAACTCATGCCGGGCGTCATGCTCGTCGGCATCGGCGCCGCACTCGGCATGCCCCTGGTGATGTACGTGCTGAAGGCCGTCCCGGAGCGGCGCGCCGGGGTCGCGAGCGGCGTCATCAACGTCATCCGCGAGGCGTCCGGCGCGTTCGGCATCGCGATCGTCGGCCTGCTCATCCACGCCGTCCCCGACGAGGGCGCGGACGCGGCGGAACTGGAGACGTTCCGCGACGGCACGTCCTCGGGCCTCATCCTCGGCGCCGCCCTGGTCCTCATCGGCGGCGTGATCAGCGCCCTCACCCTCCCCAGCCGCCGCGGCTGGCTGGGCCCCAAGCACGGCAAGAAGCCCCCCGTCATCCCCGACCCGGCGGAGCCCGCCCCGGACCTGGTCCCGGCGACCTCCCGCGCGTCCCTGGACCTGGCCGTGGCCAGCGCGACCCCGCCGAACGCCCCCCTCCCGCTTCCTACCAACTGGGAGGACGAGAACATGCC